>NC_009921.1:5443391-5765086 GCF_000018005.1 Parafrankia sp. EAN1pec | reverse complement strand
GAACGCGGCGATGGCCGACAGCCTGCGCCTGCTGACCGGGCGCCGGGGCCTCGACCCGCGGCGGTTCGCCCTGGTGGCCGCCGGCGGCGCCGGGCCGGTGCACGCCGTCGAGATCGCCCGTGAGCTCGGCATCCCGCTGGTGGTCGTCCCGGCCGGTGCCTCCGTCCTGTGTGCCCGCGGGATGCTGCGGACAGACCTGGTGCGCTACTACGTGACGACCCTTCGCCCCGACCCGCGCGACCCGGGCGCCCTGCCGGTCCCGTCGGACCTGGACGTGGCCTTCGACCGGATGGCCGCCGAGGCGCTGGACGACCTGCGTCCCCACCTGCCCGGGACGGGGCGGGTCGGGTTCACCCGGAGCGCGGATGTCCGCTACGCCGGTCAGGTCCACGAGATCCCCGTTCCCTTCGCGGACCCTGCTGTGCCCATGGACCCTGCCGTGCCCGCGGAGCCGGCCGGATCGGTGCTCCCGCGCACCGATGACGCCGGTCTGAAGGATCTCCTTGAGCGGTTCCACGACGAGCACGAGCTGCGCTACGGGTACCGGCGCCCGGAACTCGCGGTGGAGATCGTCAACCTTCGCCTGGTGGCCCGCGTCCCGACCCTCCCGCCCGTCCCGGCTGATTCGCCCGCCCCACCTGACCCAGCTCATCCAGCCGCCGTGGCCCCGCCGATCCGTGCGGCGGCACTCACCGCGCCCCTCGCGCCCCTCGCGGTGGCCCGCCGCCGCGAGGTGTGGTTCGACGGCGGCTTCCGCGAGGTGAACGTCCACGACCCGGCGACGCTGAGCCCCGGCTGCCCCCACCAGGGACCGGCGTTGGTGGCGCATCCCGCGAGCACCGTGGTCGTCCCGCCCGGATATGCCTTCGAGCTGGCCGAGGACGGAACCGTCCTGGTCTTCGCGGCCACTGACACCGCGGACGCCGTCCTGCACCGGCTCGGGCTCGTCGGCGTCGCCGGCGCCGGCGACGCCGACGCGGCGGCCCGATGACCGGCGCGGACCCGGTGCTGGCCGGGATCGTCGACAACCGGCTGCACGCGATCGCCGAGCAGATGGCGCAGGCCATGCTGCGTTCCTGCCGGTCGATGGTGTTCCAGAGCCGGGACTTCGTCACCGGGATCTTCACCGCCCGAGGCGAGTGGGTCGCGACCAAGGACTACATCCCCGTCCTGGCCGGTTCGCTGCCCAGCGCCCTCGCCGGCGTGACCGAGCGCTTCGCCGCCGAGTTCGCGGCCGGGGACCTGTACGAGGGCGACGTGTTCGTCCTCAACGATCCGTACCACGGCAACAACCACCCGCCGGATATCACGATCATGAAGCCGGTGTTCCACCGGGGCGTGCACCGATTCTGGACCGTGACGAAGGGGCATCACGCCGACACCGGCGGCGCCGTCGTCGGCTACAACCCGTACGCCCGGGACTGCTGGGAGGACGCACTGCGCATCCCGCCCGTCCGGCTGCACCACCGCGGGCGGCGCCAGCGGGACGTCTGGGATCTCATCCTGCTGAACCTACGGCTGCCGGACGTCGTCGAGGCCGACCTGGACTGCCAGATCGGCGCCGCCACGCTCGGCGAGCGCGAGCTGGTCGCGCTGCTGGACGCCTACGGCGTCGAACCGGTCGAGAACGCCGTCGCCTACCAGCTCGACGCGTCCCGCCGGCACATGCGAGCCGAGATCGGACGGCTGCCGGACGGCGTCTACCGGTCGGTGCGCCACCTCGACGACGGGGGAGCACACCACCGCGAGCCGATCGCGGTGCGCCTGGAGCTGACCATCCGCGGCGAGTCGGCGCTGTTCGACTTCACCGCCTCCGACCCGCAGGTCGTCGGCTACGCGAACTCCACCCCGGCGAACACCGCCGCCGCCGTCCTCATCGGCCTGCTCGGGGTCACCGACCCCACCCAACGCCGCACCAGCGGCGCGCTGGCGGCCCTCGACATCCGCACCACGCCGGGCACGATCGTGCACGCCGTCGAGCCGGCCGCGACGTCGCTGTGCACGCTGACCGCCTGCGAGACCATCGTCGAGACGGTCTGGGAGGCCGTGGGGCAGGCCGACCCGACGGTGACGAACGCCGCCTGGTGCCGTGGCTACACGTTCGCGGCCATGGGGGTCGACGCGCGCACCGGCCGGCCGTTCGCCGTGACCGGCGCGATGAAGGGCGGCTCGGGCGCCACCGCCGGTTTCGACGGCTGGGACGCCGTGGGGCCGCCGGTCGCGATGGGCGGCGGACGGGAGATCGACGTCGAGCTGCACGAGCTGACCGCGCCGACCACCGTGCTCAGCCAGGAGTACGAGACCGACTCCGCCGGCGCCGGCCGGTGGCGCGGCGGCCTCGGCGCGGTGTCGCGATGGCGTATTGACCAGGACGACCTGTCGGTGCTGTGCATCGGATCAGGTGCCCTCGACCTGACAGCGCCGTTCGGCGCGGCGGGCGGGGCGCCCGCCCCCGCCAACCGCGGCATCGTCCACCACGCCGACGGGCGGATCAGCCGCCCCCCGACGAACTCCCTGCTACGGCTTAACCGCGGGGACGTGGTCGAGATCCACACCTCCGGCGGAGGCGGTTTCGGCGACCCCCTCGACCGTCCCGTCGACGCGGTCGCCGACGACGTCCGCGACGGCCTCGTCTCGCCGACGGCCGCCCGCGATGTCTACGGCGTCATCCTCGACCCGATCACCGATGAGGTGGACGCCGCCGCGACCGCCGCCCGCCGCGCGGCAGCCCGCTCCCGCTCCCGCTGAGGCTGGCCAGTCCGGCCGGCATCCGTTGAGAATTTTTTTTCTGCCGAGTGATGGCAGAGCCGCCAAACCTCGGCCAGCCTAATGTTCGGCTGCGTGACATGCGTCTGCCGGACGTCGGCACTGTCGCCAAGCAGATCGTGCTGTTTCTGTGACGTCCGCCAGGGGGGCGTCTTTTTCTGTCAGCGTGACAAGAAGCTATTCTCGCCGCGTGGACGATGATCCGTGGGAACCTCCCGCCGTTATGGTCGCCGTCGACCTGGTGGTTCTTACATTGCGTGGGGCGAGCCTGCGGGTACTTCTCGTTGAACGGGGAGTCGAGCCGTACCGAAATTTCCTGGCGCTACCCGGAGGTTTTCTCGCCCATGCGGAGGAGGATCTGACCTCCGCGGCCCGGCGCGAACTCTCACAGGAAACGGGGGTCGATCCGCGGCTGCTGCATCTCGAACAGTTCGGCGTCTACGGAGAGCCGGGCAGGGATCCGCGGGGCCGGGTCGTCTCGGTGGCCTATCTCGCGATCGAGCCACAGCTGCCCGAGCCAGTCGCCGGTACGGACGCGATCGGGGCGGGCTGGCATCCGGTCGACCGGGTGCTCGCCGGGGACGTCACGCTCGCGTTCGACCATCTCCAGGTTGTCGCGGACGGAGTCGAACGAGCCCGTTCGAAGATTGAGCACTCGACGCTGGCGACGGCATTCTGCGCGCCCATCTTCACGATCGCGGAACTGAAGGATGTATACGAGGCGGTGTGGGGAGTACCCGTGGACCCACGGAACTTCTACCGCAAGGTCCAGAAGACCGGCGGATTCATAGTCTCCGCCGGCGCGACACGGCGGACGGCAGGCGGGCGCCCGGCCCGGCTCTTCAGAGCCGGCCCGAGCGCTGTGCTCTCGCCGCCGCTGTCCCGACCGGCGGTCTCTCCGGGGAGTCCTGGAACGGCCAGCGCAATGCACACAGAGGGGGGAACCCGAATGAGTCGGCGACCAGTCGTGATTCTCACGGCACTCGATCTGGAATATCAAGCGATCCGTGAGAGCCTTGTCGACCCGCGCCTGCACCGCCATGACCAGGGCACTCGATTCGAACTCGGACGGCTGGCCGGAGGCAGCTGCCGGATCGCCCTCGCCCATGTCGGTAAGGGCACCCATCCGGCCGCCGTGCTGGCCGAGCGCGCGATCGCCGAGTTCGCCCCGGCGGCGCTGCTCTTCGTGGGGGTCGCGGGTGCCCTGCACGGACACATAGCCCTGGGCGACGTCGTTGTGGCGACCCACGTGTACGCGTTCCACGGCGGTACCGGCGAGGACGACGGGTTGAAGGCACGGCCCCGTGTCTGGGAGACCTCGCACGCGGCCGACCAGATCGCTCGGCACATTCACCGGACGGGTTCCTGGGCGCAGCGGCCAGGAGCTCCCGCCATGCTGCCCGACGTGCACTTCGGACCGATCGCCGCCGGCGAGGTCGTGCTGAACTCCAGGGTCTCCGGACTCGCCCGCTGGATACGTGAGCACTACAACGACGCCCTGGCGATCGAGATGGAGGGGGCCGGCGTCGCGCAGGCCGGGCACCTGAACCGGGCGCTGCCGGTCGTCGTGATCCGTGGTGTCAGCGACCGCGCCGACGGGACCAAGGAGTCCACGGACCGCCAGCGGTGGCAGCAGCGCGCGGTCGCCAACGCGGCACTGTTCGCGACGGCACTGGCCGAGGAGATTTCCGCAGAGGACGACGGCGCCGGACGCCCGGCAGCGAAATCAACGAAAGGAGCCGCAGTGCGCGAGTACGTTCAGAGCGTTCACAACGAGAACTCCGGCAGCGGGCCGGTGGGTGTACAGGCCCACACCGTGCACGGCGGTGTCGTGCACGTCACCGGCGGCGCTCGCCCGCCGGTCGACCTCCCGATGGCCCTCGCGGAGATACGCACGCGGTTCCAAGCAGCCCGGGCGGCCGGTGCGGTGGACGAGGACACCTACGCCGCCGCGGAGGCGGAGCTCGCGGTGGCCGAGGAGGCCCTCAAAGCGGACACGCCACAGAGCCACAGCACGTTGCGGGTGGCGCTGAAGAAGCTCAAGGGGCTTGTCGGTGACGTGTCCGATCTCGCCGCGAAGATCACGATTGTCCTGGCGCTTGCCCGGAATTTGCCATGACGGACGAAGGGGATAGTACGGCCGACAGTGGCACTTCGAACAGCGGTGCCACGACCAACATCGCGAGCGGCAACGCGCAGGTTGGAGTACAGGCCGAGGTGATCCTCGGTGATGTCGCGATCTACCAGATCCCGGAGGATGCCACTCCGGAGGAGAAATTCGAGGTCGGAGTCCGGTTCCTCGAGGGTTTGATGCCCGGGCGTGCGCGTGAACTCATCGACGAGGCGTTTGCCGGCGGCCACTCGACCAGCAGGGTTCATTTTTACCGCCTGCTGGCACTGGTGAGCGGGCGGCCGCGCAGCGAGCTGTCCGGCGAGGAGACGGCACGGCTGAAACGCGCGCTGAACGATCCGATTCCTGTCACCGAAGAGTGGTCCGACGGCCTGCGGGTGACGATCCTGATCCTGGAGTCGGCGCGCCGAGCCGACGCCGACATCCGAGTTCCGCTCAAGGAACTCGACGATCTCGATCCGTTGCAGGGAAGTCTGATTCTGCGGCATCTCGAACAATTCCTGGAAGGGCCGATCGAGGACCAGATGTGGCACCGCTCCCTGGAGCGAGCGGAAAGCAGGAAGCTGGCCGACGGTCGTGCGGACCGAGTCTGGAAGTTCTTCCAAGCCGAGCCTGCGCGCCCTCGTGTCCGCGTGCCGCGGCCGCCGGTCACCCGTCCCGTGCCGAGGATGATCGCCGGGGCATCGGCAGTGGTCGTTGGCGCGTGCGCGGTGTACCTCGGTATCCTGCTTACGCTGGAAAGTCGGCTCGGTGTGCTCACGCTCTTTCTGGTGAGCGTAACAGTCGGCGGAAGCGGGCTGCGACATGACATCGAGTGGCGTTTTCAGTACGCGACCTCCCGGCTGGCTTCCAGTTCGCGATCCGCTGGCTTCGCCAGCGAGGTCGACCGCGAGTTCAGGTACTACTTCACCAAATATCATCCGGATGACGTCGACAGCAGCACCTGGTGCAATGCCGTGAAGCTTAATTCGATCTTGAATGGTTGATGTTCGCTGTTCGTGGTTGGCGGGTTGGTACGGCGTGGCGGCGTGGCCTCGGTGCCGCTGGGTGGTTTGGTCACGGTTCGTGGCTTCGATGGTGACCCCGGACCAGGTGTCGGTCGGGGTGCTGGTGACGGCGGTGCCGCGTGACGCGGTCGACGAGGCCGTCGCGGCCTGTGGGGTGGGTGCGCGGCGGGCGGGCGGGAAGCTCCCACCGCATGTGACGGCGTACCTGACGTTGGCGATGTCCCTGTTTCCGGACGACGACTACGCCGAGGTCGCCCAGAAGGTGACCGGGTCGCTGGACCGGTTCGGCTGCTGGGACGCGGCGTGGGCGCCGCCGAGCGCGAGCGGGATCACCCAGGCGCGTAAGCGGCTGGGCCGGATGGTGATGGCCGAGGTGTTCGAGCGGGTCGCGGGCCAGGTCGCGACACTGTCGACGCGTGGCGCGTGGCTGCGGGGCCGGTTGTTGCTCGCGATCGACGGGTTTGACGTCGACGTGCCCGACACCGAGGAGAACGCGGCCGAGTTCGGCTACGCCGGCACCGGGGAGAAGCGGTCGGCGTTCCCGAAGATCCGGGTCGTCGCGTTGGCGGAGTGCGGGACGCACGCGTTCCGGGCCGCCGAGGTCGGTGGCTGGGCGGCTGGGGAGAGGACGCTGGCCCGCGGGCTGCTGATGCGGCTGAACCGCGACGAGGTGCTGACCGCCGACCGTGGGTTCTACTCGTTCGACAACTGGGCGCTGGCCGCGGGCACCGGCGCCGACCTGATCTGGCGGGCCCCGACCGGGCTGAACCTGCCGGTCGTGCGGGTCCTGTCCGATGGCACGTTCCTCACCGTCCTGATCAACCCGGAGATCACGGGAGGTCGGCGCCGCGAGCGGCTGCTCGCCGCCGCGAAGGCCGGCGACGAGCTTGATCCGGACGAGGCGCACCTGGCCCGGGTCGTCGAGTACGACATCCCCGACCGGGCCGGTAACGGTACCGGCGAACTGGTCGTCGTGCTGACCACGATCCTCGACCCGCGTCAGGCCCGTGCCGACGAGGTCGCCGCCGGATACAACGAGCGCTGGGAGGAGGAAACCGCGAACGACCAGCTCAAGACCCATCTACGCGGCCCCGGGAGAGTCCTGCGCTCCCGGCTGCCGGACCTGGCGGTCCAGGAGATGTGGGCCTGGCTGATCGTCCAGTACGCGCTCACCGCCCTGATCGCCGGCGCCGCGGAGGCCGCCGAGATCGACCCCGACCGGGTCGGTTTCGCCCGGACACTGCGCCTGGTCCGCCGTTCCGCCACCGGAACGGCGGACATTTCCCCCTGAGGACTGGAACGCCCGGCTACCCAGGTTCCACACCGAGATCACCCGCGGGCTCAACCCGCCACGACGCCACCGCACCTGCCCCCGGGTCGTCAAACGGGCCCGGCACAACAGCTACCGCGTCAAGAGACCCGACGAACCCGCCTCGGTCCGCCACCCGGGCCCCGCCACGATCCGGCTCCACCCACTCGCCCCGCGCGCGGCCTGACCAGATCCCGGAAAGATCAAACTAAGCTTCACGGCATTGGCACCTGGTGGATCCTGACCGAATCCGCTCGCCAGAGCGTTCGTGACGAGCTCGTCGAGGTCTACCGGGAGCGCGATATGCCAGTCGTGCGGATCAAATGGCTGATCAGACACGAGGCCCGGCAGGCCGTGCGACGCTGGAACAACGGCACCCTGGACGAGTACAGCCGCGACCTGGAGCCCTTCCTACATGTGGGGACGATCGCCGTTCTCGGCGCCGGGCTGTCGGGCAGCGGGTTGTTGTGGGCCGTGGTCGCTGCCGTGCAGGCCCGTCCGCTCGGAGCAGTGTGCGCCACGCTGCTTCTTCTCGGCGCCGGTCTGGTCTGGGCCCGCTACCGACTGGACAGCACCCGCTCGTCCCGGCTGTTCGCCGCGGAGCAGGACGAGAACCGCGCGGTGCTGGCGGTCCGGCGGGCCGAGTTCGACCGGTGGCGCAAGGTGCTGGCCGATCGCCCGTCCGACAGGGAGATCGCCACCTGGCTGGACTGTGACCGGAAGATCATTTTTGATCGGGCGCTGCGGCATTACCGGCTGAAGCCGAGTGAGGTGATCTCTCATGCCTTCGCCGAGGTTCCCGCCGGCCGGCCCGGGCGCGCACGTGTACTCCATGGCCCCTGGCGCTTCCGCAGGTACCGAATCTCGGTCTTCCTGCTGACCATGGACGGCATGCGTCAGTTCGACGCCGTCCTCGACCTCGACACGGGCGAGATCTCCGATCGGGAGCGGATGAACTACCGCTTCGATGTGATCGCGTCCGTCCGGGTGACGCGGGCGGCAAGCGCGGCGCAGACCTTCGCGATGGTGCTCGTCAACGGGCAGGAGATAAAGATGAACACCGCGGAATCGGCGTTGGGCAAAGTTCTCGAAGGCGAGACGCCGGAGGCGGTTGCCCGCGTCACGCAGGATGCCGCTGGTCTCCAGCACACGCTCAGCGTGCTGGAAGGAGTCGCGGCGGAAGGCAAGGAGTGGGTCCGGAGGCGAGGGGCTGACCGGCGGCGCGAGGACGTGGCGCGGCTACTCGCCGGCCAGTAGCCGGCAGCAGCCAGCCAACCGTTGCCGGTCCGCCGGGTTGCCGACCGGCTGGACGTCGTGGCGGGCATACCCACCGCGGACCCGCGCGCCGGCGCTTGGCTGCCGGCGCGCGGGTCGCTCACCGGGTCAGGAGACCCAGACGTCGAACAGCGGGGGGATGCGGGAGTCGAAGTCGAGGGCGAAGTCGTGCACGTTCGCCCCCACGCCGACGACCGCGGTGTCCTCGACGAGCGGCACGGCGAGGCCCTGCTCGGCGATCCGCTCCTGGACGTCGGCGAGGATGCCGGCCCGCTTGTCCGGGTCGGTCGTCACCGCCTGTTGCTGCAGCAGTGGCTGCAGGGCCGTGTCCTGGACGTTGTAGATGTTCGGCGCGGCGTTGGCGAAGCTGCCACGCAGCCCGTTGTCCGGGTCGACGCCCCCGGCGACACCCGCCAGGAACAGGTCGTACTGGTCGTGCTTGCCGAGGGCCTCGACGGCGGCGGCGGCGGTGTCCAGCCGGGGCTGCAGGTCGATGCCGACCTCGGCGAGCTGCGCCTTGAGTAGTTCCACCAGGCCCTGGTCCCAGGGGTTGCCGCGATCGATCCAGCCGAAGACGACGGTGAGCTTCCGGCCGTCCTTCTCCCGGATGCCGCTGTCGCCGCCGCGCCGCCAGCCGGCCCCGTCCAGCAGGCGGTTCGCCTCGTCGACGTCGGTCTTCAGATGCGCTGACTGGTCCGCCCACCCGATGACGGTCGAGGTGAGGACGCTCGTGGGCAGCTTGAACGACGGGTGCAGCAGCGAGTCGCGGATCGCGCCGGTGTCGACGGCGCGCACGATCGCCTGGCGGACGGGTAGTTCGTTGAGCGGCGTCCGGTCGGCGCCGGTCACGACGAGGGCCTCGGTGTTGCGGGGCAGCGGCTGCGTGATGACCGTGGCGCCCGCGGACCCGGCGGCCTCGATGTCGGCCGGGTTGAGTGACGTCGACACCTGGACCTGGCCGTTCTGCAGGGCACCGGCGCGGACGCTCGGCTCCTCGATGATCCGGTAGACGACCTTGTCGAGGTAGGCGTCACCGGTACGTGAGCGGTACCGCGGCGCCCACCGGTAGTCGTCGCGCCGGCTGAGCACGACCTCGCTGTTCTTCGTGTACGACGTGAGGACGAACGGACCGGAGCCGACGACCTTGTTGAAGCGCTGCTCGTAGGGCAGATCCAGGGTGGCCGGGGCGAGGATGCCGAATCCGGTGTTCGCCAGCGCGACCGGCCACGCCGGGAACGCCGCGCCGAAATGCTGGACGACGGTGAGCTCGTCCACGGCGTCGGTGCCGGTATAGCCGCTGGTCTTCAGCGTCGACAGCGCCGCGGAACCAGTGCTCTTCGCCGCGTTGGCGAGGATGTCGTCGAAGTTCCGCTTCACCACCTCGGCGGTCAGCGGCGTGCCGTCGGAGAAGGTCACGCCCGCGCGCAGGTGGAAGGTGTACTCGGTGGCGTCGGCGTTGGCCTCGTACTTCTCCGCCAGCCACGGCACCGGCTGGCGGGTCTTCGGGTCGAGCGCGAGCAGCGAGTCGACGACCGGCCGGGCCACGTCGCGCACGATCGGGCTCACCGCCCGCGGGTAGATGCTCACCGGGTCGCTGCTCAGCGCGATGGTCAGCGTTCCGCCGGACGTTGGCGAGGCGGCCTCGCCGCCGGCGTCGTCCCCGTCGTCGCCGCACGCCGCGAGTCCCAGCACGAGCGCGGGTACGAGCGCGAATGCGCTGAGCAGGCGCGATGTGCGCGCCAGGTGGGCCGGCCTTCGCGGCCGGATGGTTCTCGACATGCGAGTTTCCCCCTCGGGACGGATGACGTGCGGTGACGCGTGGGAACGCAAGGGATGCGGTGCGCGGCGCCCGTTGGTCGGTGGCTGGTGATCGGTGGTCGGATGGTCAGCTGGGCGGTTTCGGCCGGCGGCGGGGAATGGACGCCAGCAGCTCACGCGTGTACGGGTCGGCGGGGCTGGTGAAGACCGCTTCGGTGCTGCCGCTCTCGACCAGCCGGCCGCGGCGCATGACGCCGACCCCGTCGGCGATCCGCCGGACGACCGCGAGGTCGTGCGAGATGAACAGATAGCTGACGCCCAGCTCGGTCTGCAGCCGCCCCAGCAGGTCGAGGATCTGCGCCTGCACCGAGACGTCCAGCGCGGAGACGGCCTCGTCGCAGACGACGAGCTCCGGGCGCAGCGCCAGCGCCCGCGCGATCGCGACCCGCTGGCGCTGGCCGCCGGAGAGCTCGGCGGGACGCCGCGTCAGCATGGCCGCGGGCAGCGCGACGAGATCGACGAGCTCGGCGGCCCGCCGCCGGCGCTCGGCCCGGGCGCCGACGCCGAACGAGGCCAGTGGGTCGGTGATGATCTGCTCGACGGTGAACCGCGGGTTCAGCGAGGCGTACGGGTTCTGGTAGACGACCTGCATCCGGCGCCGCAGCGCCCGCTGCTCCTCGCCGCGGGTGTGGGTGATGTCCTCGCCGGCGAGCGTGATCCGCCCCGAGGTGGGTTCGGTCAGCCGCAGCACGAGCCGAGCGGCCGTCGACTTCCCCGAGCCGGATTCGCCCACCAGCGCGAAGGTCCGTCCGCGCTGGATGGTGAAACTGACGCCGTCCACCGCGCGCACCGCCCGCGCGGAGGTCCCGGAGCGGGGCAGCCGGAACTCCTTGACCAGGTCGTCGACGCGCAGGTGCGGAACCTCGGCCGGCGGTGCCGCGGCCGGTGGCTCCACGGCCGTCGCTGTCGCGGGGTGCGTTGCCGTCGAGGGTGCTGCCGTGGAGGGCGTTGCCGTGGAGGGTGCTGTCGAGAGGGGCGCCGCGGCCGGGGTTGCCGGCGTCGGGCGCGGTACCAGTCGCGGGCGGGGTTCGAGGCTCGGCGCGGCCGCGATCAGCGCCCGGGTGTACGGGTGCTCCGGTTGGTCGAGAATCCGTTCCGGGGCGCCCTCCTCGACGATCCGGCCGTCCGCCATGACCAGGATCCGGTCCGCCCGCTCGGCGGCCACCCCCAGATCGTGCGTCACCAGCAGGACGCTTGTCCCCGCGTCCCGGGTGAGGCTGGTCAGATGGTCGAGGATCCGGCGTTGAACGGTGACGTCCAGGGCGCTCGTCGGCTCGTCCGCGACGATCAGGCGCGGCTTCGCCGCGATGGCGACGGAGATCAGGGCCCGCTGGCACAGGCCGCCCGAGAGCTGCGACGGGTACTGGCGGGCCCGCAGTTCCGGCTCGGGCATGCCCGCGTCCGCCAGCACCCGCAGTGCCTCCCGCCCGGCCGTGCGCCGGTCGGCCAGGCCGTGGACGATCAGCACCTCGGCGACCTGCGTACCGATCCGCTGGGTGGGGTTGAGGGACGTCGTCGGCTCCTGCGGGATGAGCGCGATGTCCCGACCGCGCAAAGCCCGGAAACGGCGCTCGCTCAGGCCGGTGACGTCCTGGCCGTCGAACCGGATCCGGCCGGCGGCGATCCGGGCCGAACGCGGCAGCAGTCGCAGCACCGCGTGCGCGGTCGTGGACTTCCCCGAACCGGACTCGCCGACGATCGCCACGACCTCCCCGGCGGCGACCCGGAGACTGATCGAGCGCACGGCGTGCACGACCTCACCGCGTGGCCGGTAGTCGACCTCCAGTCCGTCGATCTCCAACAGGGCAGGCCGTTCGTCCCGCTCCGCGGCCACGCGCTCCGCCGCGACAGGGCCCGCCGTCACAGGCTCCCGGGCCACGGGTTCCGGGGCCACGGGTTCCGGGGCCACATCGGGAACCGTGTTCATCGGGCGGCTCCCGGCTCGTCCCCGAACTCGTGCGACAACCGGTTCGCCGCCAGCACCGTCAGCGCCACGACCACGCCGGGCAGGATCGACATCCACCAGGCCCCGCGCAGGAAGTTCCGGCCGGTCGACACCAGCGAACCCCACTCCGGGGTCGGCGGCTGGGTGCCGAAGCCGAGGAAGCTCAGCGTCGTCACGCCCAGGATCGCCGCGCCGAACAGCAGCACGGTCATGGCCCAGACCGGCCCCATCGAGTTCGGCAGTACGTGCCGGGTGAGGACCCGGTGCCAGCGTGCACCCCCCGATCGGGCCGCCTCGACGAACAGGCTCTCCCGCACCCGCAGCACCTCGGCGCGCATCACCCGGGCGGTGCTCGCGACGGCGGCGACTCCGATCGCCACCGCCACGTCGATCGTGTCCCCCCGGCCGAGCACGGCGATCAGCGCTAGCGCGAGCAGCAGCCCCGGGATCGACAGCAGGACGTCCACGACCCGCATCAGCACGAGGTCCGTCCAGCCGCGCAGGAACCCGGCGAGCAGCCCGACAAGGGTGCCCGCGAGGAGCCCGATCACCGTGGCGAGCAGGGCTGCCGGAACCGTCCGGCTGGTGCCGTGGACGGTGCGGGTGAACAGGTCCCGACCGAGCTGGTCGGTGCCGAACGGGTGACTCCAGGACGGCCCGAGCAGGCGGTTCGCGGTGCTGGTCGCCAGCGGGTCGCGGGAGGTGAACAGTTCCGGGACCACCGCGGCCAGGACGATGACCACGAGCCAGACCAGTGCGAGCAGCAGCCCCGGTCGGCGCATCGCGGCGGACATGAACGGTCACACCCCTGTCAGTGAATTCGGCGTTCCGCGGGGCGCCGGTGACCAGGTGCGGCGGTCACCGGGGTCCCGGTCCGACGATGATCGGCGCGGCGGGATCGGGCTCGGCGTGGCGATGGTGCCCACCTGGGGAAATGTCCATCGCGCCGAGTGCAGCGCATACCCCTACAGCTCCCCACTCTGGCGGAGTCCTTTCCGCCCGCTCACACGCGGCGAGGCAGGGCCGCAAGCGAGGCCCGGTCGGTGAGAGGGTGGAAGGCCGTGAAGGGTGGTGATCGGGTCATGCAAACGTGGTCCGCCGGTTGGACGGCCGGTTCCCGCGGTCCGCTCGAGGGCGATTCCCAGGGCGGGGCGGCAGGCCGTGCCCGGGAGATCGTCGGCCGGGTGGGCGACAAATGGACGGTGGCGGTGGTGCACGCGCTCGGAAACGGGCCGCTGCGATTCACCGAGATCCGGCGCGGCGTTGACGGCATCAGCCAGCGGATGCTCACGACCACGTTGCGGGCGCTGGAGCGTGATGGTCTGGTCCTCCGCA
This sequence comes from Parafrankia sp. EAN1pec, assembly GCF_000018005.1. Taxonomy (GTDB): domain Bacteria; phylum Actinomycetota; class Actinomycetes; order Frankiales; family Frankiaceae; genus Parafrankia; species Parafrankia soli. Next base: position 5,751,500 of record NC_009921.1, on the reverse strand, counting down.
CGGTCTATCCCGAGATACCGCCCCGGGTGGACTACGAGCTCACCCCGGTCGGCCGGTCGCTGCTGGACACCCTCTGGCTGCTGATGAACTGGGCGGTGGTGCACACCGAGGACATAGACCGGGCCAGGCGGGAGTACGACGCGAAATAGCTCGGGAACCGTCCCGCGGACTGCGGACGGATTCGCGGGCATTCCGGAGTGTGGGAGGTCTTAGGGGTAGGCATCGGCATGTGTGCCCAGGGATGGTGCTGGCCGTCCGGCGACTGTCCGGAGCGCACCGACCATGGTGGAGGCAATCGCTGATGAGTCGTCTGCTGAGCCGACGAAACGTGCTGGGCGCCTGGGTCGCCGCGACCGCGGCGGGCACCGTCCGGCTGGCCACGGCCGGCGGCGGCGGTGACGGCGGTGCCTCGCTGGCCTCCGCCAGTGCGTCAACCGACCACGCAGCCCATCTCGGTCACTCCGGAACCGTCGAGACGGTCGCGAACGAGGTGACCGCGGCCCCGCCGGTGACGCCGTTCTCCGTTCCGCTGCCGGTCCCGCCGACGCTCGCGCCGACGTCCACAACCGCGGACACGGACTTCTACGAGATAACCAGCCGGACCGCGGCGGAGGAGATCCTGCCCGGTTTCTCCACCGAGATCCACGGCTACGGCGGGAGCTATGTCGGGCCGACGATAAAGGCGAAGGTCGGCCGCAAGGTTGTTGTCCGGCACACCAACCAGCTGCCCCACCCGACCGCCGTCCACCTGCACGGGGCACATGTCCCGGCGTCCAGCGACGGCTTTCCGACCGATGTCATCGACACCGGTGCGACGAAGACCTACGAGTACCCGAACAACCAGCCGGCCGCGACCCTGTGGTATCACGACCATGCGCATCATCACGAGACCGAGAACATCTACCGGGGCCTGCACGGCTTCTACCTGCTGGAGGATCCGGCCGAGGCGGCACTGAACCTTCCGAGCGGGGAGTTCGACATTCCCGTCCTGCTGTCCGACGCCAACATCGACGCCGACGGCCAGCTCGTCTTCATCAGCCTGGATGAGTACGGACGGACGACGCTGCTGACGAACGGCCGCCCCGCCCCGTACTTTCAGGTGCAGGCCCGCCGCTACCGGTTCCGGTTCCTGAACGCCAGCAACATGCGGGTGTTCAACCTGGTACTGGGCCGCCAGGAGAGGTTCACTCAGATCGCGGGGGACGGCGGCCTGCTGCCGGCGCCGGCGACCGTCGACAAGGTCCTGCTCAGTGCCGGTGAGCGGGCCGAGATCGTCATCGACTTCTCCAGGTACGCGCCCGGCACCCAGCTCGTCCTGAACAACACCCGGAACCTCAACGATCCGAGCCGGCCGGTCGCCCTGCCCGTGCTGCGCTTCGACGTGGTCGCCCGGGTGGGGCAGGACACCAGCGCCGTCCCGGCCACCCTGCGAGCGCATCCGCCGCTGCCCGCCGCGACCCGGGTCCGGGACGTGGTCCTCTCGTACCACACCGCGGCCTTCCCGTTCGCGATCAACGGGATGCTGTTCGACCCCAACCGCGTCGACTACACCATTCGCCGCGGCAGCACCGAGATCTGGCGGATCACCAACCCGGTCACCCCGGTGGCGGTCTACCACAACCTGCACCTGCATCTGGTGCAGTTCCGGATCCTGGACCGCGACGGCGTACCGCCCGGTCCGGCCGAGTCGGGCTGGAAGGACACCGTGTTCGTGGCGCCGGGCGAGACGGTCCGCATCCAGGCGACGTTCACCGAGTATCTCGGTAAGTACCTCTACCACTGCCACGTCCAGGATCACGCCGGCACCGGGATGATGGCACTGTTCGAGACTGTGGCCTGAGAACGGGCGCGGGCGTGGGCCGCGGCCCCGGTGGATCTCCACCGGGGCCGCGGCCCACGCCGTGCGGCGGAAGCCGATTTCGTGCGGCTCGGCACCTCAGGGAACCACGCTGAGCCGGCTCAGAAGCCGATGGTCTCCCGGACGAGGATGATCGTGCCGCGCTCCGGGAACGCCTCGCGCTCGAGGATCAGGATCCGCCCGATGAACGAGGACTGGCCGTAGAGGTCCGCCAGGCGCTGGTGCTCCCGGGGCAGGCTGTAGGTGCGGATCCGCCGCAGCGCGGTCTCCAGGTCGCCGACGACCTTCTGCGCGCCGACGACCCAGATGGCGCGCCGAGCGCCCGACGCGTAGGGCGCGAACTGGCTGCCGCTGGCGGAACCGACGACCAGGTGACCGTTCTCCGTGATGGCGTGGACGCTGCCGACGACCACGTCCGGCGTCGCGCCCAGCCGGATCGTGGCGTATACGTCCTCGCTCGGCGGCGGGGCGGCGGCCCGGACGGAATTGTATTTTCCGGACTCGTCGATGTCCGCGGTGATGCCGGCGAGCCGCAGCGTCTCGCTCGACGCGGTGAAGACCGACTGGTCGGTCGGAAGCAGTCCGGCGACCAGTTCACGGGCCTGCGCCGCGGTGTCCACCACATGCACGAGATAGCCGTTCTCACGCAGCGCCGCGGTGGCCCGGTCGATCGCCGCCTCGTCGGCGGCGGCGGCGAAGGCCTCGTCGAGAGGCGGGGCTTCGACAGTCATTTTTGTCCCTTCGGTACGAGTGTTCACTGTTCTCGGGCGCACGCGGCGACGCGATGGCGGAAGCACCGGGTCGGTGCACGCTCCGCACGGCATTTCCGCCGCTGACGAATACGGCTCCGGGTGACACGGCGAAGTGGGCGAAAGCGCCGTGCCGGGCCCGTGACCCGTCGCGGGGTAGGCGCCCTGACCAATTTTTACCCGGACCGGTGTCAGGGGGAAGAAGGCACCTTTTTCTGCCCTGGTGAACTGGAGGGAACCGACAACGTCACAGCCGGTTCGCGGCGGGCTCGGGCTGGCGTGGGACGCGCGCGAGGCGGGCCCGCCCGCCTCCCACGCCCTCGACCTGGCGCAGGGTCTCGACAAACAGCACCGTGAGCGCCGCTACCAGGCGCACTCCGGGCCCGGTCATGATCTGGTGCCCACCCGGCACGGTCGTCAGCCGAGCCGTGCTCACCGTCCGTGTGATCATCTTGGTGAGGTGGAGCGGGCTTGTCTCGTCCTGCTCGCCGTGGATCAGCAGTACCGGCAGGTCGGGCAGCACGCGCGGTGGGAGCTCGGTCGGCAGCTCGCCGGCGAACGGCTGGTGCACCAGGGGAAGTCCCAGCAGGATAAGGGCGTCGGGTCGCAGCGCCGGTGAGCCCGCCAGCGACAGTGAGCGCAGGGCCCCGGTGTCCGAACCGAGCAGGATGAACGGCACGCCGGGCACCCGCGCCTCCGCCAGCGCGACGGCGCCGTGCCCCTGGGTGGACAGGTAGGTCACGTCGTAGCCGTCGATCGCCAGCCGCACGGCGGTCCGTTCGTAGCTGTCCACGCTCTCGCCGCGGCCGGGGATCATCACGATCGAGGCCCGCGGCGGCCGGCCCGCATCGGCGGCGGGCCAGAACCGGGTCGCCGCGCGGCCGACGAAACCGCGCACCTGGCGGCCGGACCGGATCGGGTTCCGGGTGTCCGTCGGAGAATGCATGATCTGCTCCAGGGAAAATGGGGGCCGGTGCGGTTGGAACGCGCGGACGACCCAGGCGAGGATGGGAGTGGCGGTAAGAAAGACCGCCCGGTGGGCAGCCCAAAGAAAACATGCCACGCAGGATAAGAGAGAACACGGCTGTTACCGGAAAAGTCGGAAGAGCGCCGGCGTGGACGTCGCTGAAGGTACGCCTGCCGTCGCTGGAAGAGCCGACACCGGAATCGTGGGGCCGAACGGGCGGACGAAATCCGTCCTGGTGGCCTGGCTCGGCTCGCCCTCGGTGAGGTCAGCTGGCGGGTGACCGCGTACAGGCGGCCGACGCCACCCGCAGGAAATCGATGTGGCCGCGGATTACGAGGCGTGTCGTCTGCAGGAGCCGCCGGGTCGCCCTTAGAGACTGCTGTGTCGCCCGTGGAAACCGAGATGTCGCCCGTGGAAACCGAGATGTCGCCCGTGGAAACCGAGATGTCGTTGAACCCGGCCGGAGCATGGTCCAACTCTGTGCCGTCGCGGCGCGGATGTCAACACCATTACGAAATCCGCCCGGCCGGGTCTGCCTGGCGAAAGTACCGCGGGGCCGGGCGGTGGTATTTCCGGTTCCGTCCGGGGCGGGGTCGAGGTCACGGGGACCATCGGCCCCGGGCGCGCAGGATCGGGAGCACACCCTCCCCGAACCAGTACGCCTCCTCCAGGTGGGGATAGCCGGAGAGCACGAACTCGGTGACGCCGACCTGGTGGTAGGTCTCGATGAGGTCCGCCACCTCGTGGTGGCTGCCGACGAAGGCGGTCCCGGCGCCGCCGCGGACCAGCCCGATCCCCGCCCACAGGTTCGGGAAGATCTCCAGCTTCGCGGTCGACCCGTTGTGCAGCGCGAGCATCCGGCGCTGGCCCTCGGACTCGCTGCGCGCCAGCTGCTCCTGCACCGCCGCGACCGTCCGGGCGTCCAGGCCGGCGATCAGGCGGTGCGCCGCCGCCCAGGCGTCCTCGGCGGTGTCCCGGGTGATGACGTGGGCGCGCAGCCCGAAACGCGGCGCCCGCCCGGCCGCCTCGGCCCTGGACCGGACCTCGGCGAACTTGGCGGCGACGGCGTCCGGCGGTTCGCCCCACGTCAGGTAGACGTCGGCGTGGCGCGCGGCCACCTCGACCGCGGCCGGCGACGAGCCCCCGAAGTAGATCTCCGGCGGCGGGTCGGGGAGCCGCGACAGCCGCGCCCCGCTCAGCCGCACGAAGCGGCCGTCGACGTCCACGGTCCGTCCCCGCCACAGATCGGAGAGCACCGACAGGTACTCGTCGCAGCGGGCGTACCGGTCGTCCTTGTCGAGGAAGTCGCCGTAGCCGCGCTGTTCGTCCGCCTCGCCGCCGGTGACGACGTTGAGCAGCAGCCGCCCACCGGAGAGCCGTTGGAACGTGGACGCCATCTGCGCGGCCAGCGTCGGTGAGACCAGCCCCGGCCGTACGGCGACCAGGAACTTCAGCCGCTTCGTCGCCTCGACCAGCATCGCCGTGGTCAGCCAGGCGTCCTCGCACCACGAACCGGTGGGGGTCAGGGCGCCGGCGAAACCGAGCTGCTCGGCCGAGCGGGCGATCTGGCCGAGGTACTCAAGTGTCGGCGGCCGGCCGCGGGTGCTCGCCGTGGCGGGTGCGCCGTGCCCGCCGCCGACCACGTCGCGCGCGTCGCCGGAGGTGGGCAGGAACCAGTGGAAGGTCAGGGACATGCGTGGGCTCCCGGCGGAGGGGACGTGGCGTCGGCATTCGCCACGTCAAGGCCACCAGGTGGGACGGGACCGGATCTCGAGCGACCGGATCGTGACGAGGCGGCGCGGGAGCGGTCGGACGCCCTGGCGGCCGGCGTGGCCGAGGAGCGTCTCAGGAACAGCGCATGCTGCCGCTGCGCGCGAGGTCGACGGCGAGACGTCGGATCAATCTCAACTTCATCGACACGGAAAGTAGTATTTGCCGAGAGAGAGCCGCCGTCAACCACCGACCGGAGGTCGCGGTGACCCACAACGTGCCAGCGGCCCACAACGTGCCGGTACAGCCGGCGGAGCACGGTTCGCTCGCCGCCGACTGGGAGCCTCGGGGCGAGGCCGACTGCCGGGTACGGACGATCATGGATCGGGTGGGTGACAAGTGGTCGGTCGCGGTCGTCACCGAGCTCACCACCGGCCCGCGGCGCTTCAGTGAGCTGAAGCGGGCGCTGCCCGGCATCAACCAGCGCATGCTGACCAGCACGCTGCGCGTCCTGGAGCGGGACGGGCTCGTCACCCGCACGGTGTACCCGCAGGTGCCCCCGCGCGTCGACTACGAGCTCACCGGCCTGGGGCGAACCCTGCTCGACACCGTCGCCTCGCTGCTCGACTGGGCCGAGCGCAACGCCGACGGGATCGACGAGGCCCGTCGGCGTTACGACGCCCGCGGTTAGTCCGCTAGTCCTGTCTTCCGCACGTGCGTGCGGTGAGACAGCTACGTGATGTCTTGTTCGGATCACGTCGGGATGGCCGCGATCGGTAGTGACGGGCCTGGGACTGTTCCTGGCTGTGACGGTCGCGATGGACTACGGGCCGCCGAGCGTCGAGAAGCCGCTCGGCGCGCTCCCTGTCGTGCGTGACTACCTGGCCCGCCTCGATGTCGCGGGCACGATCGATCGACTCGCCCCGATGCGTGACAAGGTCAACCGGGCCACCCACGGCGACGTGATCGCCGCACTGGTCGCGAACCGGCTGACCTCGCCGACCCCGCTGCTGCACGTCGAACGGTGGGCACGGGACTGGGCGGTCGAAGAGATGTTCGGTATCGCGCCGGACGTGTTGAACGACGACCGGGTCGGTCGGGCGCTTGACGCGCTCGCCCCGGTCTGCGAGGCCGTGGTCGGTTCGGTCGGTGCCGCGGCGATCGCCGCGTTCGACCTCGACCTGTCCCGTGTCCACTGGGACATGACATCGATCTCGCTGCACGGCGCCTATCCCGAGATCGACGGCGACTACGCGACCCCGAAGTACGGCCACCCGAAGGACCGCCGCCCCGACCTCAAACAGGTCCAGACCGGGCTCGCGGTCACCGGTGACGGCGGGATCCCGCTGCTGCACCGCGCCTACGACGGCGGCGCCGGTGAGGTCTGTCAGGTCACCGGCGCGATGCGGGCCCTGGCCGGGCTCGCCGGCCCCCGACAGTTCCTGCTGGTCGGCGACAGCAAACTCGTCTCCTACGCGAATCTGACCGCGTTGACGTCCACGCCCGGGGTCACGTTCCTCGCCCCGGCACCGAAAACCGTCGTGCCCGGCCAGGTCCTGGCCGCCCAGGACTGGGCCACCGCCACACTCGTCGGCTATGTCGCGGCCCGTGACCAGGACAAACCCTTCCACCAGCGGGCGGCCTACCGTGTCCGGGAAGGCGTCACCACCCTGCGGGGACCCCGGAAGAAAGACCCGCCGGTCACCGTGCGCACGGTGTTCGTCTGGTCGTCGGCGAACGACCAGGCCGCGAAAGCCGCCCGCGCGCTGAAACTCGGCCGCGCCCGCACCGACCTCGACACCCTCACCCGCGCCGCGGGCAGCCACCACCTCTACCGCACCGAGGCCGCGGTGCAGGCCCGCCTGACCCTCCTGGCGACGAAACACCGCGTCACCCGCTACCTCCACGCCACCACCAGCGTCGACCCGGACACCGGGAAACCGGCCCTGGCCTGGAACTTCGACTCCGCCGCGCTCGACGCCGAGGCTGCCACCGACGGCTGGTACGCGCTGCTGACCAACCTGCCTGACGACGTCGGCCCGGCTGAGGTCCTCGCCCGCTACAAAGGGCAGGAAGTCGTTGAACGTCGCTACGGCGCGTTCAAGGGCCCGCTCGCGGTCGCCCCGATGTTCCTGCACTCCAACCAGCGGATCCACGCCCTCATCCACGTGATCTGCCTGGCCCTGCTCGTCTTCTGCCTGGTCGAACGCCAAGCCCGGCTCGGTACCGGCCCTGACGGGAAGATCCCCGGCATCTACGCCGGTCGTCCCGCCCGCCCCACCGGAGCACTGGTCCTCGGCGCACTGAGCAGGCTGCGCCTCGTGCCCGCCCGCGGCGACCAGCCTGCCTACATCCCCCGCCCATCGGCGCTGCACCAGCACCTCCTCGACATTCTCGGCGTCGATCCCACCCGGCCACCTTGATCGGAAACCGGGCCGGTCAACCCATCGAAATCCCATGTGCGGAAGACAGGGCTAGTCCGCGGATGCCGCGACGGCAGCCCCGGCGACGGCGGCCCCCGCGACGGCCAGTGCCGTGGGTGGGCGGCGGAGAACCAGGGAGCCCAGGAAGGCCGCGCCGACCGAGATGAGGCCGCAGATGACGGCGGCGAAGAGGCCGGCGTCCGCGCCGCTGCGTGCGGTCTCGGCGAAGAAGAGTGCCCCCACGCCGGAGACGCCCAACGCCGAGGCGAACTGCTGCGTGGTGGTGAGGACGCCGCTCACCGTCCCGCTGATGTCGGGTGGGGCGGCCGCCATGACGCTCGCGGCCAGGGCCGGGATCACCAGGCCGTTGCCGATGCCGGCGAGCATCAGCAGCGGGGTGAGCTCGTAGGCGGTCATGCCGGTGCCCTCGACCGACACCGCCACCGCGACCCCGACCAGGGACAGGGCGGTGGTGAGCGCCCCGGCGGTCAGCACCCGCGGCCCGTACACGGTGACCAGCCGGCGCGCCGCCAGCGAGGAGAACGCGAAGACCACGCCGAGCGGCGCGAACATCAGCCCGGCGTTCAGCGGGGAGCGGTGCTGGCCCACCTGCAGGAAGATCGTCAGGGCGAGTAGGAAGCTGCCGAAGAAAAAGAAGTACCCCGCGCTCATCACCATGCCGCCGACGACCGCCCGGGACCGCACCACGGCCGGCGGGATGATCGGATGCCCGCCGGAGCGCGCCAGCCGGGCCTCCCAGGCCCCGAACCCGCCGAGCACCACGATCCCAGCGGCGAGCGCGAGCCACGTCCACAGCGGCCAGCCCTCGTCGCGGCCGAGGGTGAGCGGGATGAGGACGAGCCCGATGCCGAGGGTCAGCGTGCCCAGCCCGACCGGGTCGAGCCGCTCCGCTCGAGCCGCGCGCGACTCGCGGACCAGCCGCCGCGCCCCGACGAGCGCCGCCAGCCCGATCGGCACGTTGACCAGGAAGATCGGCCGCCAGTCGAGGCCGAAGATGTCGAGGTCGAGCAGCACCCCGCCGAGCACCTGACCGCAGACCCCGCCGAGCCCGATCGTCACGCCGAAGAACGCGAACGCCCGCGGCCGCTCGGCCGGCGGGAAGGTCACGCTGATCAGCGCGAGCACCTGGGGCACCATGGCCGCGGCACCGGCGCCCTGCAGCAGCCGGCCGCCGATCAGCACCGCCTCGTTGGGCGCGAGCCCGCACAGGGCCGACGCGGCGGTGAAGACCGCCATCCCGAGCAGGTAGATCCGGCGGCGGCCGAACCGGTCACCCAGCCGGCCGCCGGTGACCAGCGCGGCGGCGTAGGTGAACGAGTAGCCGCCGACGACCAGCTCAAGCCCGGCGTTGGACGCGTGCAGGTCCGATTCGATGCTCGGTGCCGCGACGTTGACGACGAAGACGTCGAACAGGCTCATGAAGCTGGCGATCAGGATCACGGGCAGCGCCCGCCACCGCCGCGGATCGACGCCCGCCTCGTCCACCGCCGCCACGGTGCTGGACGGCGGTGCCCCGGTGGCCCGGGCATCGCCGTCCCCGCCGCTCGCGCCGGCTGGATCCATCTCTGTGGCCTGGGCCTTCGTCATCTGGTTCCTTCCGCGACGGGCGCCGGACCGCCCGCCGAACCACAGCCCCGCACCCGCGGACCTGTCGCGCACCTCATCGGTGACAGCGAAGTCCACACCGGACGTCGGCATTCCCGGCCCCGGTTGGCCGGACGTGCGCGAGTTCCCGCCCGCAACGGCGCCGGGCCGGCCTTTTCTCCGTGGCGGCGCAGGTCATTGGCCTGCGCCGGGTTTGACGGACGGCATGGTGACTCCGGACACACACCGGACGCGGCCGCGTCGTGGCAGAGTCGTGGGCTGGTGATCGCGCGGCGGCGCGGTGGCGGTGGGTGCGGCTGTGGTGGAGAGGAGCCTGATCTCGTGGAGTACGTCAAGCTGGGGTCGACCGGCCTGGAGGTCTCCCGGGTCTGCCTGGGCTGCATGAGCTACGGCACCCCGGGGGAGGGGAACTGGCCGTGGTCTCTTGACGAGGACGCGTCGCGGCCGTTCTTCCGGCGTGCGATCGAGGCGGGGATCAACTTCTTCGACACCGCGAACGTCTACTCGCTGGGCCGCAGCGAGGAGATCACCGGCCGGGCGCTGAAGGACTTCGCCCGCCGGGACGAGATCGTGCTGGCCACCAAGGTCCACTCCCGGATGCGGTCCGGCCCGAACGGGGCCGGCCTCTCCCGCAAGGTGATCATGCACGAGATCGACGCGAGCCTGCGGCGCCTCGGCACGGACTACGTCGACCTCTTCCAGATCCACCGCTGGGACGAGACGACGCCGATCGAGGAGACGCTCGAGGCGCTGCACGACGTCGTGAAGGCCGGCAAGGCCCGTTACATCGGCGCCTCGTCGATGTACGCCTGGCAGTTCACCAAGGCGTTGTTCATCTCCGAGCGGCACGGCTGGACCCGTTTCGCGACGATGCAGAACCACTACAACCTGCTCTACAGGGAGGAGGAGCGGGAGATGCTCCCGCTGTGCGCGGACCAGGGGATCGGCGTGATCCCGTGGAGCCCGCTGGCCCGCGGCCGCCTCACCCGCGACTGGGACGCCACCACGACCCGCGCCGAGTCCGACCCCTTCGCCCGCGCCTTCTACCAGGACGACGACCGGCTGATCGTCGAGGAGGTCGCCCGCATCGCCGACGAGCGCGGCGTGAGCCGGGCCCAGGTGGCGCTGGCCTGGGTGTCACGCAATCCCGTCGTCACCGCGCCGATCGTCGGCGCCACAAAGCCCGGGCACCTCGACGACGCGCTCGCCTCCCTGGAGCTGACCCTCACCGACGACGAGGCCGCCCGGCTGGAGGCCCCGTACCGCCCACGGCCCGTCGCCGGTATCCAGGTGCCGCAGCGGCGACGGCTCTGACGTCCGATCGAGGCCAGCGTGCTGGCCACCGGTGTCCTCCTCGACCTGTCCGTCGCCGAGGTCTGGCCGAAGGCGATCACCCGCGAGCACGGCCGCATCCTGGAACGCATCGGCGTCAACCACGTCGTCTATCCCGAGCGGGACGCCGGTGAGCGGGTGGCCCAACGGACCGAGTTGAGAGCTTCGCCGCCGAGATCGGCGGATCCTGAGACCGCTCGCCCGCTGTGGTGAGGCATCGCGGTGGTCAGGTGTCGCGGTGGTCAGGCGTCATGCCGGGCGAGGAGCAGGCCGCCGGTGAGGAGCGCGGCCAGCGCCCACAGCGTGAGCACGCCGAGTCCCTGCCACGGTCCGATCGGCACGGCGTCGACGTCGCCGGTGGCCTGGACGGCGAGCCCGGCGCTCATCGGCCCGGCCTGCTGCAGGTGCCGCCGCCAGCCCGGGTCGGTGACCACCTGGGCGATGATCGGGAACACGTACAGCAGTCCCAGGACGATCCCGGACGCAGCCGCCGGGTTCCGCGCGGCGGTGGCCGTTCCCAGGCCCAACAGGCCGATGAGGACGAGGTACAGCACGGAACCGACGGCCGCCCGGGGGACGACCTCCTGCTCGGGAAGGATGAACCACCCGACGGTCAGGGACCCGAGGACGGCGGGCACGGCCGTCACCGCGACGACCCCGGCGACGACGACGGCCTTGGCGGCCAGGACAGTCGTCCGCAGGGGCAGCGCGGTGAGCGTGACCCGGACCATCCCGGTGCTGTACTCGTCGCCGATCACCAGGACCGCGAGGACGGCGACGACGGCCTGACCGACCTGGACCCCGGTGAGGCTCAGTCTCGTCAGGTCCTGCCCACAGCCTCCTGGCGCGCACCCGGTCGCCGCGGCCACCGCGGCGCTCGACCCGACCGTGCTCACGATCACGGCGAGCGCCAGCCCGAGCGTGCCGGGCGAGGTCCGCAGCTTGGTCCACTCGGCGTGCAGGGCCGATCTCACGCGCTCCTCCGCCGGAGAAGGACGGCGGCCGTGCCCAGGGCGAGGGCGGCCCACCCGGCGAGCACCCCGAAGCCGGCCCACGGGGCGAGGGGGAAGTACCCGTTCGCCGGCGTGTAGAGGTTGGCGACCTGCGGGTACTGCGTCGCCGTCTGCTGCAGCGCGAACGCCGCCGCCGGGCTCACCCGCAGCAGCCACCGCGGCCCCGTCCGGCAGGACGGTCATGGCCAGCAGATACGGCAGGACGATCACGGCGACGGCGATCGCCACCGCGGTGACACCGCGCCGCAGCAACGTCCCCAGCCCGAGCGCCAGGACCGCGGCGACGGCGAGCAGCGCGGCGGTCCCGACGATCACGCGCAGCTCGGTCGGCGTCGTCGCGGGGTGGACGTAGACGCCGTTGCCGCGCAGCACGCGCTGGCCGAAGACGACGGCGACGGCGGCGGCGACCAGGCCGGTCACGAACGCGACGGCGCCGACCACGACGGCCTTCGCGGCGAGCAGCCGGCCGCGCCACCTGGCCGGCCGCGCCGGCCGAGCGAGCCTCGCCCCGCACGAGGAGGTGGTCGAAGGTCCCGGTCGCCTCGGTCGGGCCGCCCGCGGTGCCGGCGCCGAGCGATCCACCGACCCGCTCCGCGTGCTGCGGGGACGTCGTGAACAGCCCCGCCTCGACCGTCGGCGGCAGGCCGGCCAGCCGCACGGAGCCGACCGTGGTCCAGGTGGTGCCGTCCGGCGACTCGGCTCCGGCCACGGTGTCGCCGGTACGGGTGAGCCGCAGCCAGCGCGGGGAGTTGGTGCTGACCGCGACGGCCGGGCGCGACCTGTCCGGGTCTGGGTCCAGCAGACGGCTGGTGAGCGAGGTGACGCGGACGGTGATGCTGCCGTCCCCGGTGAGCGGGCGGTGCGCGAAGGCGAAACTGTCGACGACCACCTCCCCGCCGGGCCCGAGCGTCGGCGCACACTCGGACCCGGGCCCGTTCCGGCCGCACGGGCCCTGCATGCCTGGCAGCAGGGCCAACAGGATCGTCGCGCCCGCGCCCGCGACGGCCGCCACGACCCAGCCGCGGACGGTGCGGAACTTCGTGAACTCGGCGCGCAGCACCTGGCCGAAGGCGTTCATCTGGCCCGCGCCGGGTGCACGGCGCGAAACTCGACCTCATCGCGGGTGAGCGCCAGATAGACGTCCTCCAGCGTCGCCCGCTGAGCCCCCGGCGCGGTGGCCAGCAGGTGAGCCACCACCCCGAGCCGCTGCCGCATGCCGAGCGAGAAGCCGCCGGCCCGGCGCCGGGCGACCGCCCGCAGGCCGGCCTGATCGAGAACTTCGTCGACGCGCCGGGCGGTGAGGCCCTGAGAGTGGGCGAGCCAGAGGAGATGGTTGCGGGCGGTCCGGCTGGGCTGGAGCGCCGCGGCGTCGAGCAGGGAGCCGACGTGGCGCAGCGGGTAGCACAGGCCGCGGTAGGGATGGCCGTCGATGAGGGCGTCACCGGCGGCCCGGCGAGTTCACCGAGCTGGCGGGCACGCTGGACGACCTGTTCGAGCGGCTGGAGGCGGCGTTCGCGTCGCAGCGGCACTTCGTCGCCAACGCCTCCCACGAGCTGCGGACGCCCCTGACCGCCACGCGGACGGTGCTGCAGGTGGCCCTCGCCGACCCGGACACGACGGTCGACTCGCTGCGGGCCGCCTGCCAGGACGTCCTCGCCCTCGGCGAAGCACAGGAGAGCCTCATCGAGGCGCTGCTCACGCTGGCCGGCGGCGAGCAGGGGGTGGAACACAGAGAACCGTTCGACCTGGCGGTCGTCGCCCGCGGCGTCCTGCTGACCCGGCGGACCGGAGGCGTCGACGGCACCGGACGGGACGATGGCGTCGAGGTGATCAGCGCGTTCGGCGCGGCGCCGACGGCCGGCGACCCACGGCTGGTCGAGAGCCTGGTGGCGAACCTGGTCGACAACGCGCTGCGGCACAACGTCCCCGGCGGACGAGTCGAGATCGTGACGGCGGCTACCAGGCACGGAGCACATCTCACGGCCCGCAACACCGGACCGGTCGTCCCACCGGACCAGGTCGAGCGGCTCTTCCAGCCGTTCCAGCAGCTCGGCGGCCAGCGGGTCCGGCGGGCCGCCGGGCACGGCCTCGGGCTGGCGATCGTCCGCGCCGTCGCGGGCGCGCACGGCGCCACCCTGACCGCGCGCGCCCGGCCCGAGGGTGGCCTGGACATCGAGGTCCTCTTCCCTGGAGTCAGGATCCCCTGAGCCAGGCCTAAAGATCCACGCTGTCGTCGTCGACCGGGTCGTCGTCGAGGAGGTAGGCGCCGCCGTCGTCGTCGAGGCCGAACGAGGCACCACCGGCTCCGGAGTCGGCATCGCCGTAGTCGTCGGGGTGCTTCCACCCGCCGTCATCGGAGTGCTTCGCCTCGTGGCTCTCGTGATGCTCGTGGGTTCCGCCGGTCTCGTGGACCCCGTCGGTCTCGTGGGGGTCCGAGCCGTGGAGCTTCGTCTCCTCGGCGCCGGACGCGTCGTGGTGGGTGCCCGTAGCCGTCTCGGCGTTCGAGCCGTGGCCCGGGTCGAGGTCCCAGTCGTGGTCCCAACCCTCGCCCCAGCCAGCGCCGTCGACGGAACCGGCGTCCAGGCCCGCGTCGCCGTGGCGGGTGACCGGGTCCGTCAGGTCCGGGTCGGCATGATGCCCGGCATAGTCGTCGGCGTAGGCGCGGGCCCGGTCGAACTGGCTGGTGAAGATCGACATTCCTGCTCCCCGCGGGTCAGAAGGTGGATCAGAAGTCGACGAAACGGGGCGTGGCGACGGTATCCCGGGCGGCCCGGAGATGGTCCGCGATCGCGCCCCGCCCGACCCGGATCCCCGCCCCCGCGGGATAGCGACGCAGCACGTCCAGCCGCGCGAGCCGGTACGCGACCGCGCGCAGCACCGCCTCCCGGGTGTGGACGGGCGCGTCACGCAGCTCGGACGTCATCCGCCGCGCGGTCTCCCACCGTGGCGCGAACAGGTTCTCGGTGAGGACGTAGCCGAGCACCGGCAGGGTGGTCGAGACGAGGACGTTCCACCGGTCGAGCAGCGTCGCCCAGCCGCGCGCGGACTGCGCCCCCAGCTGCGCGGTCCGCTTCTCGCCCTGCGTGTAACGGCTGTAGGCCTGGGTCGCCCCCGACACCAGGAAGACCGGGTTCAGCAGCGCGGCGACGCCCAGGGAGACCGCCGTCCCGGCGTAGTTGGGGCGTGGCAGCGCCGCCGGGTCCAGGTCGAGCAGCCGGGTCGCCTGGGCGGCGAGCTGCGCGGTCTCCGTCGCCGCCCGCTGTACCGGCGTCAGCGCCGCCCGCAGCCGACCCTCCTGTGCCTTCAGCCAGGCGGGCTCGGTGCCACCGGTCACCGGTTCCAGCAGCAGGGCGTCGCGGTGGCGTACGAACGCGGGCAGCACCGAGCCGACCTGGTCGAGATGGCGCTGCAGCTCGACCAGGCCCTCCGCGAGGGTCGCGGCCGTCCGCGCCCGCGCCTCGTCGTCCGTGGGCTGTGGCACCGCCCGGCCCAGCTCGGCCGCGGTACCGTCACCGAGCAGCACGGCGTGCAGCTCGTAGAACGGCCCGAAGATCGTATAGAGGAAATAGTCCTCCTCCAGCCCGACGGACGCCCGCAGCATGTCGGGGACTGCCCGCGGCCCCGCGGTGGCGTGCCGGCCGGCCACGATGTCGGTGTGCACCGCGCGGACCAGTTCGAGCTGGCCGACGATCGAGACCTCGGCGTCGCCGGTCGCCACCCGCAGACCGGCCCGCTGCTCCTGGGACGTCCCCTCGACCGCGCGCAGGGCCGTGAACGGCAGGCGCAGCTCCAGGCCGGGACCGCGGACCCGCAGCGCGTCCGGCCCGACCGCGCAGACGACCGGCCGGCCGTCGGCGAGCTCGGCCGGGTACGGGCCGTCCGCCAGGGTCCGCTCGGCGGCGGTGCGCAGCGCCGGATGCTCCAGCAGGCGCCGGCCGAACACCGCCGACTCGCTCTGCACCGTCACCGGGCCGTGCTCCGGGTCGACGACGACGAACCGCTCGGCCGACCCGGCGACGCGCAGCCGCGAGTCGAACAGGTCGAACCTGGCCACCACCCGGGCGCTGTGATGCTCCTGCAGCTCGAGGGCGGTGTCGTCGAGCACGCAGTCGACCCTGGCGACCTCGGCGTCTCCCGCCAGGCCCCGTGCCGACACCGGGGCCGACGTCCCGATGGCGGCCGGCGTGTCCGAGGCGTCCGCCCGTACCGTCCCCGTTCCCGCCGCCGCCAGGAAGGCGTGCAGCACCTGCGGGGTGACCAGGTGCAGGACGACTCCGGTAAGGAACCGGCCGTCCAGGACGGCGCCGCCGCTGACCACCGCGACACTCGGGCCGCCCGGGCCGACGCCGATTCGGTTCAGCGGCCAGTCGAGCAGCGCCCGCCCGCGGGCCCGCAGCTCCAGCCGCCCGCCCCGCACGACCACGTACGCCGTCAGCTCCCGCGGCGCGGCGACGGCTGGTGTCGCCTCCATTGCGGACGGCGCGGCCGCAGTGGGCTCGGCCTCGTACAGCGGTGTCACCGAGACCGCGCACGGGCTGACGAAGGACGTCGATGCCGCGTCCGCCAGCAGCGCGCCCCGCAGGCCGGTGAGCAGCGCGAGCGCCTCGGTCGGCAACGGTGCCACGGTGGACGCGGCGAACGCCCGTCCCGCCGGTAGCCGCAGGTCGACGACGAGGCGGCCGCTGTGCTCGACGAGCTCCACCGTCGCGCCCGGGTCGACGGCCGGCTCAAGCGCGGTCACGGTGGTGGCCCCACCGAGGACGTTCGTGTCATGGACGTAGGCCGCGGGGTGGTCGGTGAGCACCAGCCGGCGGCTGCCCATCCGGGAGAAGCCCTGCGATCCGTGCTCCCGGAGCGGGAACCACGCGCTGTCGAACACCACCTGCCCGCGGATCCGCTCCAGCCCACCGGAGGCGGGCCCGCCTCCGGCTGGTCCGAGGGACGCCCGGCTGGCGGACGGCGGGTCGAGCGGCGTCGGATGCACAGGCGGGTCCTCGGTCTCGGGCTTCTCGTGTTCCTCGCCGGATGCGGCTCAGCGGTGGCTACAGCCGACGTCCACGGAGTGGAACCCTATCCGCACGTTAGCGCGGATCATCCCCATCGATGCCGGCCCCCTGTTCACCAGGTGCTGTTGACCAGGCCGGTGCCCAGATACACCTGGTCGAAGCCGTTGCCGTCGTTGTCGTCGGTGTAGGCGATCACGATCTGGCCCCAGGGGTTGACGCCGAGCGCCGGCTCGTTCTGCTTGCCGGCGACGGTGGTGTGGACCCGCAGCTGGGGCAGTCGGCCGGTGACCGTGCCGTCCGGGTTGAGACCCTGGGCGTGGACGTCGGTGGACTCGCCCCAGGACACCACCGCGTTGCGCTGGTCGTCGATGCCGCTCTGCGGGTCCGCCCCGGGCAGGACGACCTCAGGTCCGGCCGCGTTCGCCGCGCTGAAGGAACGGGCGCCGACCTGCGCGCTCCCGTTCTGGTCGGTCTCCCACGCGACGACCTGGTCGCCGTTGAGGTTCGCGGCCACCGACGGGTGGAGCTGGTTCCCCGCGGTCGTCACGTTGGCGACGGACTGCGCCGCCTTCACACCGCCCGAGGAGGTGAAGATCTTCCGGCCGATGTTGAACGACCCGTTGCCGTCACCGTCCTCGTCCCAGACGACGACGGCGTTGCCCGCGGCGTCCGTCGCCACGTCGGGCCGGCGGTGGGTGCCGCCCGTCGCGTGCACCTGGACCTCGTAGGTCTTGGACGACACCGACACGAACCCGGACACCCGCACGGTCGGTGCCGCGGTGCCCTGGACGTCCTCGAACGCGACCGCGAACCCGGGGCCGTCCGGGTCCGCCGCGACGTGCGCGTTGAGCTGCTGCCCGTCGGCGTTCGCGTTGGCCTGGGCCGAGCCGGTCACCGTGCCCGCGGTGTTCACCGCACGCACGGCGATGTTGTAGTACCCGTTGCCGTCAGGGTCCTCCGCCCAGATGACCACCGCGGTGCCGTCCTCGCGCAGGGCGACGTCGGGCTGGACGTGCCGCCAGCTGCCGCTCCCGCCCGCCGACAGCTTCTTCTCGTACAGCGACGTCCCGTCGCGGTACAGGCGGAGGTACACCTCGGTGTGAAGGGTGTCCTCGGGGGCCGTGGTATCCCGGTCGTCCTCCCAGACCACGGCGGTGTAGCCGTTGCGGGTCGCGGACACCTCCGCGTTGTCCTGGTCGCCGGTGGCCTCGGAGTTGGCGGCCGTCCAGGTGACGTCGGCCACCGTGGTCCCGTCCGCCGCCGCCGTGCCGACGAGCGCCCCGGCGAGGGTGACGGCCACCGCGGCCCCGACGACCGCGACGCGAGTGCTGTGCCTGCGCATGCCTGCCCCGTTCACACCGTCTGGAGACCGGGGTTGCCGGCCTCGATCACGTAGCTCTGCACGGTGGTGGCCGCGCTGCCACGGACCGTGACCTGGTTGAGCGCGCGGAAGTCCACCGTCATCTGGGTGGGTGTGGTGA
Source organism: Parafrankia sp. EAN1pec (assembly GCF_000018005.1). Classification (GTDB taxonomy): domain Bacteria; phylum Actinomycetota; class Actinomycetes; order Frankiales; family Frankiaceae; genus Parafrankia; species Parafrankia soli. The sequence continues at coordinate 5,733,335 of NC_009921.1, read as the reverse complement.
CGGTGCGGACGTAGCCGCGCCGGTTCCAGTTGAACTTCACATGCGGGTTGAGGCTGGACAGGCCGGTCCCGGCACCGGCGCCGTCCCCGCCTGAGGTGATCGAGGTGGACACCAGCTCGGTGCCGATCACCTTGTTCTGGGTCGCGTAGTTGTCCATGATGTCGGCCGCCCAGTGCTGGTGGACGTCTCCGGTGAGCACGACCGTGCTGGTGTTGCCGCTGGCCTGCCAGCCCGCCTGGATCCGGCCGCGGTTGGCGGTGTAACCGTCCCAGGCGTCCATGCTTTTCGAGCCGTCGGAGGCGGCGAGGCGCTGGGCGAAGAACACCTGCTGGCCGATGATGTCCCAGGTACCCAGGCGCTGGCCGAGGCCGTCGAGCAGCCAGGCCTCCTGCGTCGCCCCGGTCAGCGTGCGTGCCGGGTCGTCGGCCGCGGCGCAGACCTTCGTGCCGTCACCGCACGCCTGGTCGTCCCGGTGCTGCCGGGTGTCGAGCATGTGGAAGGTGGCCAGGCTGCCCCAGCGCAGGCGCCGGTAGAGCTGCAGGTTCTCGTTGACGGGAACCTGCGCCGACCGCAGCGGCATGTGCTCGTAGTACGCCTTGTAGGCGGCCGCCCGGCGGGCGGTGAAGTCGCCGGCCGGACTGGTGTCGTTGCGGACGAGGTCGGCGTAGTTGTTCTCGACCTCGTGGTCGTCCCAGACCGGTATCCACGGCGCGGCGGCGTGCGCGGCCTGCAGGTCGGCGTCGGATTTGTAGAGAGCGTGCCGGACGCGGTAGTCGGCCAGCGAGCTGATCTCGGCGCTGGGCACGTGCGAGCGCACGCCGGACCCGGCCCCGCCCTCGTAGATGTAGTCCCCGAGGTGCAGGATGAGGTCCGGGTTCTCCTCGGCCATCCGGCGGTAGGCGGTGAAGTAGCCGGCCTCGTAGTGCGAGCACGAGGTGAACAGCATCTTCAGGACGGGGCTGGAGCCGACGGCCGGGGCGGTCCGGGCCCGGCCGACCGGCGAGATCTGGCCGGAGGCGCGGAAGCGGTACCAGTACTCCCGGTTGGGCTGCAGGCCGCCGACCTCGACATGCACGCTGTGCGCCCAGGCCTGGACGGCGGAGACCGAGCCGCTGGCGGCGATCTGGGTGAAGTACTGGTCGGTGGCGACCTGCCACTCCACGGTGACGGCGCCGCTCGACATGCCGCCGAGCCCGTCCGCGGCGAGGGGACTGGGCGCGAGGCGGGTCCACAGCACGAATCCGTCCGCGCTGGGCTCGCCCGAGGCAACGCCCAGCGTGAAGGGATAGGACGCGGCACGGGCCGCCGCGGCGCCCGCCAGCACCGTTCCCACGCCCGCAATTCCGCCGAGAACGACGGACCGTCGGCTCACCTGGTTCATGAATGATTCCTACGACCTGCCGAAGCAACCGGAGGTGCGATCCAGAAAGCGTTCACGGCCCGTTGGCCAGTGCGACCCCAGGTCCCGTCTCGACGGATCATCCGTCATCTGCTCGACGCCTGGAACGGTCTATGCACACAGCACGGTTTATGGCAGGGGAACGGCCGCGGAAGAAACCAGGAGACGTGTTTCGCACCAGGGCCGCCCACGGTGGCGGGGGATGTCGGGTCGAGCGGCGTCGAGCCGTTCAGGCACATGGCCGCGTACTGCCCGTCAGGGGCCGGATTCCCGCGCCGCGGGTGTGAGATGGGCGGACTCGATCTGATCGAGGTGTCGGGTGCTGTTGTGCTTGACGAGCTGCCAGCGTGCCGCCCCGAACTCCGGCGCGCGGTGTGACCACCAGGTGATCGAGCAGTGCGCCACGGCGAAACCGACCCCTGGGCGCGACGGCAGCCGCAGGAACCGTGTGTGGGCGGCCTCGACGGTCTCGGCGTGCGCGACGACGAGCACCCGCTGCTCCGGATGTCGTTCGATGATCTCTCCCAGAGCTGCCATCGCCCTGGCGAGGTACTGGTTCCAGCTTTCCGCGCCCTCGGCGAACGGCCGGTCCGGCTCGTCGCCGGGGCTGGCACCGAACGCGGCCCAGATCTCCGTCCAAGGCCGGCCGTCCGCGACGCCGTGCTGCGGCCCCTCCAGTGCCGGCTCGACGGTGACCGGCACGCCGAGCCCGCCGGTGGCGAGTTCCGCGGTCTCCCGGGCACGGCGCCTCGACGAGACGTAGACGGCGTCGAAAGACTGGTCGTCGTGCATTCGGCGAAGCCGTCTGCCGAGCTGCCGCGCCTGGTCACGGCCGCGTTCCGTCAGTCCGGTGCAGCCGATCTCGCCGCCCGCGACACGTCTGAGATTGCAGTGCGCCTCGCCATGCCGCGCGAACAACAGATCCGTTCCCACCGCCGCGATACCCCCGTCCCGGAATACGCCCGTCGCTGAGGGTGTCCTCGCCGCTCAGTTGACGGATCTGGGCGGGGAGCCTGGCGCCCAGGGATCGGGCGTGTACGCGGCGCCGGTGTCGCGTCGCCACTGCATCCATCGCTGGAGTTTGGTCAGGGGCGTGAATCCGCTCGCGGCGTAGTGGGCGTGCGCGTCTTCCGTCACCAACGTGAACTGCGAGATGCCGCGCAGCAGTCGATGCTGGAGCAGCCCGCACACCAGCCAGCGCCCAACACCTTTGCCACGATGGTCCGCATCGACGTAGACGTCGTCGATGAATCCGACGGCCACCCGGTCGGTCACGCACCGGGCGACTCCCCGCTGTCGACCAGCCGGATCGTAGACGCCCACGGTGAGGGAATGGTCAAGCGAGGTGTTCACAGCCTCCTGGCTCCGGCCACGCGACCAGGCGGCCTCCAGCGACAACCACCTCCACACCTGGTGGCGGTCCAGGAGTTCGGGACGGTCCGACAGCCTCCACCCCTCGGCCTGTAACGGCTGCCAGGGCGGGTTCGCCGGCTCGTCCAGAGAAGTGATCACGTCTTTCATTGTGCCGCCGGTCTCCCACCGAAGATCGCCGCGATGCCCCCGTCCCGGAACGTGCCTGTAGGTGAGGATGTCACTCGCCGCGGTGAGATGCGCGCCGATTGCCGGAAGGCACATCCGGAAGGCACATCCGGAAGACACGCCCGGAAGACGGATCGAGGCGAAAGGCGCACACAGTTTCCACCAGTGGGTGGTGCGCCGGGACTTGCACGCACCACCCACCCCGGTCGGGTCGTTAGGCGATGAGGTTCACGTTGAGAACCTGGCCGACCACCGGGTGACGTAGGAGGAAGCTGGTCGGGCGATACGTCCGCTGGCCCGCGACGTCGCATCTCACCTGGACGGTCGCGGTGCTGGGGACGGAAGGATTGGCGAAGATGACTGAGAAGCGCCCGCCCACGCCCACCGAGGCGCCGTGCGACTCCCCGCCGCCGCTGATCAGCAGCGACTCAGCCGAGCCGATCCTGCATTGGACGGTTCCGGCGACCGGCAGCGGGCCCGTCATGGCGGCGCTGGCCGGCACCGCGGCCATCGGAATCACGGCCAGCGGAGCTCCGATTCCGGCGATCAGGGCGAAGGTTTTGATCCTCGAAATTCCTCGCAAGACACACCTCCGGCGCCCGTCAACGTGCTGGGCGCGGATGGTGTACCCGCGATGACTCTGCGTCAATCGCCGGCCGCTGTGGCCTCGGTTCCTTCAACGCAGGGTCGAGGTGATCCACGACTCGCAGGTGTCGGCGCTCTGGTGGTTGGTGTCCCATTTGCAGCCTCGCCACAGGAAGGAAAGGATCTCCGGCTGGGCGCCGGCAATGGAACCCGACCACTCGACCGGGTCGCAGTCCCCGGAAAGATATTTGCTGCCCTCGCGCGCGATTCCCTGCTGCCGGCTGGTCGTCCGCGCCGAATGCGAGATAGACGACGCCCATGCCGCCTGAGCCGAGCCGCCCGTCCAGCCGGTACCCGCCCACGCTCCTGGGGTCGGCCTCTGTCAGCGGTGCCAGCACACCTCGCCCCCCGTCGTCCTGTCCGGAACGCCCAGCGCAAAGAGCTCATCGCTGGCCGCGGCCGAGCCGATCACCGTCACCCTGCTGGCGCGTACGAGCGGCGTCAACGTGACTTGTCGGCGTTCGGGCGAGGTTTCGAGGTTGGTGGCGGTTCACGCGGGACCGTGGTGGTGGGGGGACGTCCGCGAGGCTGGTGGCGGGGCTGAGGCCCCAGGCCAGGGCGGGAGCTGCGTCTGTCGGCGGAAGCGGCTGCTTACCGCCCGCCAGGCCCGCGATCCGCGACCCTACCCGCCTACCCTGGGAACACGGCGCCGAACTCGTCGGCCTGCCGGGTAGCCATCCGCACCGAAGCGAGGAGACCGTGCCAGCTGGCGACGGAGGTTTCGTCGTTCGCGACACCCGCATCGCGTACGAGAACCCGTGGATGCGGGTCCGGGAGGATGTCCTCGTTCGGGCGGACGGCAGCCCCGGCCTTTTCGGTGTGGTCGAGAAGCCGGACTTCGCCCTGATCATCCCCGTCGACACCAATGGCGTGTGGCTGGTAGAGCAGTTTCGCCACCCGGTCGACGGCCGCTACTGGGAGTTCCCGCAGGGGTCCTGGGAGGACCAGCCGGAAGTCGGGCCCGCGGAACTGGCCGAGGCCGAACTACGGGAGGAGACCGGGCTCCGGGCCGGCCGGCTCGACCATCTGGGTCAGATCTTCACCGCCTACGGCTACGCCGACCAGGCGTGTCAGGTCTGGCTGGCGACCGAGCTCTCTCTCGGCCGGCGCGAGCTCTCCGTGGAGGAGCAGGATCTCGTGACACGTCGCTTCAACCACCGTGAGTGGGGCGACATGCTCTCCGGAGGAGTCATCAAGGACGCCTCGTCCCTGGCGGCCTGGGCGTTGCTGTGCGCGAGCCCGCTGCGGGAGCGGGCATTCGGACGAGCGGTCAGGTTTCCAGGGTCGTGAAGCGGACGGGTTCGCGCAGGACGGTTGTGGCGGCGGGGAGGTCGGCGAGGCGGGATTTCAGGTCCGCGGTCGCGGCCTTCCACCTGGCCGGGGTCAGGTCGCCGCGCAGGCGCAGGTAGAGGTCGGTCGGGGCCTGGAGGGGGTCGGCGGGCTCGACGAAGCAGCGGCGGCGTTTCCAGTCGATGTGGGTGACGGTGAACTCGGGTGCCGCGGTGAAGACCGCCGTCAGCTCGGAGAAGTGCCGGTGGCCGAGCCGGCGTCGCGGGCCGCCGCCTGCCAGTCACTGATCATCGGGTGGGGCGAGAGTCAGCCCCGGCCGGCGCGCGGCACCACCAGGACGCTGCGGGCGGCCAGCGCCCGGTGGTAGAGATGCCGGCCGTGCGCGTAGGCGACCGTCTCGGCCAGCTCGCGGATCATGGCCAGCCGGGTGCCGGCGCCGAGGCGGTCGCCGTACTGGTCGAGGTACATCTCGTCCGGGCGGTGCCGGAAGATCAGCGCCGGGCCGGCTTCGTGGTTCTCCGGCCCGTCGACCTGAACGATTCCCGGGTGGTTGATCCCGTGCAGGACCAGGAACTCGCGGCGGGCGACCGCTTCCCGGCTCGCTCGCTCGGCCTCGCCGGCGGCCCGCTCGACGAGGTAGATCCGCACCCGCCGCCGCTCGGAAGCGACCTGGGCGTGGGCGGCGTGGTGGTCCTGCCAGGTCGGGCCGGAGTCGAATGCGGGGAACTCCAGCTGCCAGGAGCCCACCTGCTGATGACGCCGGCTGCGGTCGATCCCGACCGCCGACAGGAGCTTGGCCAGTTCCTTGGACAGCCCGGGGGTGATCCGCTGCCGCTCGTCGCGCAGCGTCGCGTCCAACAGGAAGACGGCCGGTTGAATGAACGGGATCTTCGTTCTGCTCGAGCCACCGGTGTTCTGGAGGCGGGACCGTAGTTCCTTGGACTTCTGGTTCGCCAGGTACAGCGGATTGTCGAAGATCCGGGTGGACCCGGAGGCGCGGTGCTGGGTCCAGGTCGAGCCGGTGGCGGTCAGCCGTCCGACCAGGCTCTTGATCTCGATGAGGTAGACGCCGCCGCGGGCGACGACCAGCAGGTCGACCTCGCGGATGTGACCGGTGGCCGTGGTGAAGGTGAAGTTCGACCAGACGCGGTACGGCTCGGCATCTGGCAGCAGCAGCCGGAGGTGCTCCAGCGCCTCCCGCTCATGTGGGAACTGCGACGGCGTGACCGTCACCCACCGGCACTGCTCCTCGCGCACGCCGCCGCCCCCGCCGTGTCCGCGGCCCCGCCCCCGACCGTCGAGCCCTCTAGGTCACCAATCGCGACAATAACCCTTCTCTCAGTAAAAAAACAGCGAAATCTGAAGATTTTTTCTACGCTCCGTATCCGGCTTGCTGTGCGGAGTGGTGGACTTGGAGTAGCTGTGACTCTTCCTGCCGCGGCGGCTACTCCTGCGGCCATGCTCTGACGCCATGGCCGTGCGGGGGCGTGTGGTGCGGGCGCGAGCCGCCTCCGGACCTGTGGCAACGGAGTCTGTCGACCACGTTGTCGGAGGGGGGCGTCATCATCGTGTACGGAAGAGGATCGACGCGCGTCCCATGGCTCGGGTAGAGGGAGAAGCCAGTGGTGGATGACGAGCTCTACCGGCGGTGGCAGGTCGCCCGGCTGACCGAGCCGCTACACCGGCTGGAGATCCGTTCGGCCACCAAGGCCGACTTCAACCACGTTCGCTACGACCTCGTCCAGCTCGCGCTGCGCGCCATCGACTACGTGGTGGCACACCAGGCCAGCATGGAGGGCACCGTCACCCCCGACGAGCTGGTCGCCCACCTGGCCGGGCTGGCCCGCCGGCTCTCCCCGGACGACCCGGACCGGCCCTGGACCCAGGTGGCGAAGCTGACGCTGGCGAACCTGCTCAACGACGGTCGTCCGCTGCGGGCCCGGTGGGGCGAACTGGCAGACTCCGACGACGAGCGCTCCGGTACCCGCACCTACAGCTTCCGGTTGTTACGCCTCCTCGACGCCGGTGACTCACCGCAACTGTCCGCCACCGACGAGGCGGTGATGCTCTACCTGCAGGCACTCGACGTCGACCTGGCGGACCGGGAGGCGGCGGCGAAGCTGATCCTGCGCCGGCAGATGGAGGCGGGCGAGTTCGAGCGGGCGCGGCGCTCCGCGGTCGACGCGCGGCGTACCGCCGAAGGGCTGGCCGCCTCGCTGCGTGACCGGCTTGACGAGACCCGGCGTGACCTGCGTGGCGTCGACTGGAACGGGGACGTCCCGGCGCAGCTCAGAGGGGCCCACCAGCACGTCACCGAGCAGCTCGGCCTCGACCGGCACATCCTCGACCTCGCCGAGCGCGGGATTGAGCGCGGCAGCGGCACCGAGCGCGACGCGTGCCGCGCCGTCCTCGCGGAGGTGCGGCGCAGCCAGGAGGTCCACACCCGGCTCGAGCGGCTCATCGTCGGTGCGATCCCCGTCTACCTGGCGGCGCAGGAGGCGCAGCGTTTCGCGTCGGCAACGTCCAGCCTGGCTGTCGACCTGGGCGAAGACGTGCTCATGCCTTATCTGGCGGCGGACGAGGAGCGGGCGAGTACCGCCGCGACGGATTTCGTGGGGCGGCTCTGCGCGCGCTGCCCGCCTGTGTGGACCCTCGACACACTGGCCGCGGTGCTGCTGCGCCCACCGGCGATCTACGAGCAGTCGAAGCCCGCCTGGGACGATCCGGGTGATCTCGACGAGCCGGAGGAGCGGGGTCTGCCGGCGGATGTCGAGGCGGCGGCGAGCGCGGTGTTCCGCGAGTGCCGCACCGCACCGCACCGACTGTCCGAGCTCGCCGCGCTCGGTGCCCACCACGCGGAGGACGTGGCGGACGTCTGCCTGCTCGACGACGTTATCCACCTCGCGGCGGCGGGCCGGTTCGTCGCCGGTGGGGGCTTCGGCGAGGACGACCCCGGCTCGGCGTCGACCGGGCTGGCCGCCGCGCTGGAAGGGCTGGCCGCGGAGGCCGACCGCACCCCGCTCGTCGGCGGCCGATGGCGCGGTGACGATCTGCTGGTGGGGCGGGCCTCCGGCCTGGCCGTACGGGAGGCCGAGGGGACAGCGGGCGGCGCGGTCGTGGCGTCGGGGGAGAGGTTGCCATGAAGGCTGACGACGCCTACCAGGCAGGTCGCCTGCTCGCGCTCGCGCTCGACCACACCGCACGGCCGGGGAGCAAACATCCGGACTACGAACGGCTGCTGACCCGCTGGCGTACCGATGCCCCGTTCCACGAGGTGGTGCGGACCTTCGCCGAGGGCCTCGGTGTGGAGATCCTCGGTGCCACCCCGCAGGGCCTCACGGTGTCAGGAGGGCTGGACGGTCCGTTCGCCGTTCGGGCCGATGACCTCCCGTCGGTCCGCGCCGCGTCCCGGTCGACCGACCGGCTGCTCGCCGGGCTGGTCCTGCTCGCCACCGCCGCGTACGCCTACCCGACGGGCAGCGACCTCGTCGAGGCGTCCACGCCAGCGGTGCGACCACGGGAGCTGATGGCGTTCATCACCCGTGCGGCCGAGCGGGTGAAGAACCTGACCAGCGAGGACGACCTCGATCGCGGCGCGGCGCTCGCGGCCAGGGCATGGCTGGAGCTGCCACCAGTGCTGCCCGGGGAACGCGGTCGGCTGAAGCGGGAGTGCCAGCTGTGGCATACCCGTACCTATCTCGGCTGGCTGGCCGAGCAGGGGCGGGCACGGCCGATCGCCGCCATCGCCGGGGACGGCGAATCCGCCTACCAGCTCACCGACCGGTTCCGGCTCGGCGTCTCCGACGTCGTCGACCACATCGCCTTCACGGTCCTCGCCGAGGCCCGGGTCGCCGAGCGCGAGGGCACCTCGCCGCCCGATCTCGACGGTCTGGCCGCGGATCCTGGAGGGGCGTGATGTACAAGCTTCGCCGTCTGCACCTGGACACCGTCGGCGTGCGTGAGAACCGGTTCGCCGCGCTGACCCTGGACACCGTCGACGTGGATGGGAACCCGGCCGACACCCTCATCTGGATGCGCAACGGCTCCGGCAAGACGACGATCATGTCGCTGCTGGCGGCGCACATCCTTCCCGCCCGCCGCGACTTCCTCGCGGCGCGCAAGAAGCGCCGCCGTGACGACGTCACGAGAACGCTCGAGGACCTCGTGCTCACCGACGACACCTCCCACGTCGTCGCCGAATGGGAGGCACCGGACGGAGCCCTGCTGCTGACCGGAGCGGTGTGGGAGTGGCCGAACAGGCGGCGGCCGGTTGACCACAACGGCGCGGGTGCGCAGAAGCTCAGGAAGCTGTTCTGGACGATGCGCCCGGACCCGGCGGTCGAGGGCACGATGTTCGAGGATCTGCCGCTGACGCACCGCACCCGGGGCGAGGTGGATCTCGCCGGCTTCCATGCGTGGATCAAGAGCCGGGCGGTGGCGGGAGCGGACGCCGCGGCCGTGGACCAGATCGACCCGTGGCACCGCCTGCTGGACGACCGTGGCTTCGACGCAGGTCTGTACCGGTACTTCGTCACGATCAACGCGACCGAGGGCGGGATCGACGCTCTCTTCGCGAACATCCGCAGCGAGAACGACTTTGCCCGCTACCTGCTCGGCTTCGTCGCCGACGCGGGGCGGGCCGCGAGCGTCCGCGACCTGCTCCGTCAGGTGGCGACCGAGCTCGCGCTGCGCCCCAGGTACCGGACGGAGCAGGAGTTCTGCGTCGACGCGCAGCCCCGGCTCGCCACGTTGGCCACCGCGCACGAGGACGTGGGGGGCGCCTCCCGGGAGCGCGCCGAGACGGCCCGCGCGGCGGCGGCCTTCCGGCTCGGCCTCCTCGACGCGGCGCACACGGCGGAGGCGGGTGCCGAGCAGGCGGCGCAGGAGCGCCGCGACGTCGATGAGCAGCGGCTGGAGACGCAACGCCAGGCTGACGGTGCCCGCCGCCGTCGTGACGAGCTGATGCGCCTGGCCGCCGGGTACTGGTTCGCCGACGCCACGATCGAGGAGGAGGCCGCGCGCGAGGCGCTCGCCGCGGCGCGGACCACCGAGCGGGCCTGGGAGGCCGTGCTTGCCCTGCAGGCCGTCAACCGCGCGAGGATCGATGTCGACGCCCACCGCCGGGCGATCGACGCGGCGCGGACACAGGCCGCCCCGCTGCTCGTCCAGGCGGACCGGGCCGACGCGGACCTCGCCGCCGCGCTCGACGCGGAGCTGCGAGCCGTCGCCGTGGAGATCGAACATCTCAGCCGCCGGATCGACGAGACCGGGACTCGTGCCGAGGCGGCAGAGGACCGGCGGGATCAGGCGGCCGACGAGATGGGCGGGCTGACCGCGGAAGCTGATCAGCTCGCCCAGCGCGCCGACGAGCTGGAGCGGAAGAGAACGCGGGCCGTCGGCGCGGGTCTGCTCGTCGACGGAGTCCCGGTGGAGACGGCCGTCGCCGAGGCGGAGACCGTCCTGGAGTCGCTGCGCGCCGACCTAGACGCCTGTGTCGTGGAGCTGGACGGGGCGGACAGGGCGGTGCGCGGCACCGCCACCGCCTACGACGAGGCCCGCGGGCGACACCGGGACGCACAGCACGCGGCGGACACGGCGGCGACGACTCTGCATGGGCTCGAGGAGCGGGCCGCCCAGCTGAACAGGTCCGATGCCGCGGCCCGGCTGGCGCAGACCTCCGACCTCGATCTGCTCGCCGACGCGGGGCGCGTCCTCGCGCTGGGCGAGGAGGCGATCGCGACCTCGCAGACGAGGCTGCTGGAACGCGGAGTCGACGCGAGCAGCCTGCGGCTCGCTGTGGCCGGCCTGGAGGAGACCTCCCTGCTGCCGCCTCGCCCCGCGCTCCGGCAGGTGCTCGAGGTGCTGGACGATGCCGGGATCCCCGCCGTTCCCGGTTGGGTCTACCTGGCGGAGCACCTGCCGCTGACCGCGGCGGCGGCGCTCGTCCAGGAACGGCCGGAGATCTGTGACGGCGCCGTCGTCTACGGTGACCTCGCGGCCGCCGTCCAACTCGCCGCCGAGCTCGTTCTCGACGACCCGGTCGTCCTCGCGCCGGTGACGGTCTTCGGTGAGACGCCCGTCGTTCGCGACGGCCTGGTCGTGGTCGGGCCGGTCGCCGCCCGCTACGACCACGCGGCCGGGGCCGTCGAGCTCGAGGCTCGTCGTGGCAGGCTGAGTGAGCATGACCAGGAGAGCGGTCGGCTGCGTACCGACCTGGACGAGCTCTCCCGCCTCACCGCGGATCTGCGCACGCTCGCGGCCGACGTCGCGACGCGCGGCGGTGCCGCGGTGGTGCGGGAGCGGGCAAGCCACACCACCGCGGTCCTCGAACAGGCCGAAGACGCGCAGACGGCGGCGGCCGACGCCCACCGCGAGGCGCAGGTGGTCCAGCGCGAGCTCGCCGCGAGGTGCGAGGAGCTGCGTGGCGCGGTCACCGGAGCACAGGGGCGACTGGACCGGCTCAACGACCTCGCCGAGGACCTGGCGGCTCTCCCGCCTGTGCGGGCACGGCTGGAGGAGATCCCCGCCCTGCGCGCGAAGGCGGTTGCCGCGCGGGAGCGGGCCCACAACGAGGCCCGCGCGGCCCGCCGGGAGCAGCTTGACCTGAGCGACACCCGGGCCCGTCTCAGCACCAGGAGCGGCGATCTCACCCTCGAGAGGGGATCGCTCACCGTGCACGGAGAGCACCGGGGCGAAGTGCCAGAAGGCGGCCTGGACGGGGCGCGCCGAGCCCGGGAGCAGGCACACCGGCTGGCCCGGGAGGCGTTCGACGAACCCGAGCTGGTCCGCCGGCTCGACGACCTGGTCGACATCGCCGCCCAGGCAGGTGGGGCGTGGGGCGAGTATGCCGTGGAGGTACAGGAACGGGCCCGGGAACTGGCCGGGGCGCCTGGCGCCGCCGACCCGGCCCTACGGTCCCGCTACCGAGACGAAGCCGCCCAGGCCGCGGACCAGGCAGCCACCCGTCATGCCCTGGCCAAAGCCGACCTCGACGACGCCGGCCATGCCGTGCGGGAGCGCCGGCCGGTGGACCGGCCGCGGCATGCCGAGCTCCCGCACGAACCGGTGAACCGCGCCGACGCGGAGGCCGCCGCGGCGGAGGAGGACCGCGCCGCGGCCAGGATCCAGGATGATCTCCGTCGGGTGGAGCAGCGGCTGGAAGCCCTGGAGAAACACCATGACGCGTTGGCGTCACGGGCTGTGCAACTGCGGCTGCGCGCCGACCGGTTCGACCAGTGGGCCGACGTCGCCGTCACCGCGACCGCGGTGTCCACCGATCCGGCCGCGCTGGACGAGTCCACCACACGGATCCTCGACTGGGCTCGGCGTGCGGTGGCCCGCCACACCGAAGCCGTCGACGCACGAGGCCGCGCGTTCGAGGCCCTGCGCCGCTGGGCCGCGGACGAACGGTTCGCGCTGACCACCGGCGACACCGAAGCCACCCGGCGGCTCCGGAAGATGTTCCTCGACCAGCCCGTGGAAGGAGTCGCTGGCCGGGCCGGTGCGCTGAGCGCCGAACTCGACCAGCGCCGGGCCCGTATCGACCAGCACCTCGAGCATCTCGACCAGTCGCAGGAGAACATCGTCACCCGGCTTGTCGATCTCGTCGACGCGGCGCTGGCGGACCTCGCCCGGTTCACCCGGCTGTCCCGGCTGCCCGAGAACATCGGTCCCTGGGGTGGTCACGAGTTCGTACAGGTCCGACCACGCGGGGAACGGCCGAGCCAGGAGCAGGCGCGGGTCCGGGTCTCCGACCTCGTCGACCAGCTGGTGGCGCCCGGTGCGTCCCTCGACATGGAACCGGTGGACCTGGTGTGGCGGGCGACCGAGGCGGCCGTCGGCGGCTCGGGGTTCCGGGCCCGCATCCTCAAGCCCGACCCGGCGCAGCCGACGCAGAAGGTCGACGTGACCGAGATGAACAAGTGGTCCGGCGGCGAGAACCTGACCGCCTGCCTGGTGCTGTTCTGCGTCATGGTGAAACTGCGGGCGGAGAACCGAGGCGGCCGGGTCGAGGGCGGTGTCGCCGGCGGTCTCGTCCCGCTGGACAACCCGCTCGGCAAGGCGAACTACGTGCCGTTCCTCCAGCTGCAGCGCACGGTCGCGGCTGCGTCCGGGGTGCAGCTGCTGTTCTTCACCGGGATTGGCGATCTCCCGGCCATTCGCGCCTTCGACGCCGTCCTCGCCTGCTCCAAGCGTCGGTCGCGAACCGGCCCGGGAACGTACGTGACCCTGGACGAAGCCGACCGCCCATCTCGAAGCGAGGAGATTGACGGCATCCGCCTGGTACGGCAGCGGACGACGAGCGAACCCTCGCCGTGAGCGGATCGGGCCTGAGCTCGCTGGCCGCCGCGATGGAGTCTGCCGTCCAGGATGCTCCGGGCGTGCGTGTTCAGACAGATGTGCTGATCAGGGCGGCCACTGCCATCGATCATTCCGGGCCGGGCAGCCCGGACTGGCGCGCCCGGGTCGCCGGGGCGATCGAGGAGCTCGTAGCCGCCGGGCTCGTCGAATGCCCGAGGACGAAGGCTGGGTGGGACCGTCGTACCCTTCCCGAGCTTCCGCACTGGGTGCGGCGCAGCGCGCCGCCGGTGGCAGCGCCCCGGATGACGGCGAAACCGTGGCACCATCTCCTGCACTGGGTGCCCACCGTCGACTCCGAACGGCGCCTCAGCAGCGCCGAACGCGGCCTTCTCGACGCCGTGAACCGCTGGCTTCCCGCAGCAGACCAGGTCCCGGTCGTGCCGATGCGGGAACGCTCATGGGGACTCCTCGGCGACGACAAAGCGCTGGAGAAGCTGCGTTCCGGCCGGTTGTTCGTCCCGGGACGTCTCACCCTCGAGCTTCTGCGTTGTCGTTCGACCTGGCCGCCGGTGCAGCAGCGGGTGCTCGGTGCCGGAACCTGGCTGATAGTGGAGAACTGGTCGACCTTCGAATCGCTGTGCACGGCGGCCGAGGCCGATGGATTCGACGGGCGGATCATCTTCGGCTCCGGCAATCAGGTGGGCACACGCCTCGCCGCGCTCGCTGACAAGGGAGACACCCCGGCCTCGCCGGTCCTGTACTTCGGTGACATCGATGTGGGGGGTATCCGTGCCGCCCGGTTGGCCGTGACAACCGCACAGGGGGCGGGCTGGCCGGCGATCCGGCCGTGCCGGCCGCTGTACGAGCTCGCCCTCGCCTCCCCGCACCGGCTGAGGGTGCAACCCGCGTCGGCCGACACGGTCAGTTGGACGACGGCCTGGATCGCCGGCGAGCTGGGACAGCAGGTCGCTATGTGCCTCACGCGCGGCGAAGCGGTGCGACAGGAGGCGGTCGGCCTGGAGATTCTCGGACCAGCTCCGTTCGCCGCGCTCGTCGCGGACGTCTGAGTGGACGTCTGAGTGGACGTCTGAGTGGACGTCGTTCGTGGTACGCCAGCTACGCGGCCAGGACGTACGCCCGTTCGGCGGCGCCGGCGCGGCCGATGTCCGGAGTCGCGTTCGGCGGTCCGTCCTGTGCTACCGACCCGAGCGACGTGCCCGCTTCTCCTCGAGGCGGGTCATCAGGCGTGTCATGGCGACCGCGGCCTCCTCGTGCGCCGTGTCGTAGCCCGTCGACTTGTCCGCCACCACCGCGAACGCGAGGCCCTGGATCGTGGCGGCGACGAGCGCGGGTGGGTACTCGTCCGCGTCGAGGCCGTACTCGTCGAGAATCGTGGCCAGTTTCTCGATCTGCATCCGCCTGAGCTCGCGGGCCACCTTGCCGACTTCCGCCCGCAGTGCCGGACGGTGGTTCGCCGCCGCCACGAACTCCACGATCAGGGCTGTTCCGCGTGGATCCGAGACGAGCTCCCACCAGGCGCGCAACGGCTCCGCGGATGCCAGCGCCACGGCCATCTGCTCCACCGTGCGCTGCGCGCGCCGCCGCAGGACCGCCACGAACAGGTCGTCGATCGTCGGGAAGTAGTAGTGCACGAGAGGGGCGTTGATGGCGACGCGGGCGGCCACGCTCCGGGAGCTGACTGCCGCGTAGCCCTCCCGGAGAATGATCTCCTCGGTCGCGTCGAGAAGACGAGTGGCCTTCTCGACGGTCGCCGCTCGGCGCCTACGGGGCGCGGTCAATCGCCTTCCTCCAGAGTGCGGAGTCCCAGCCTCGGATGGCAGCCGGCCTTCCATCTTCGCGGATGATTCCGACCGGATCGAGCCCGCGGCTCCGGACGCGCCTGATCGCCAGTGCCGCTGGCCACCTTTCCCGACATCATCGTGGCTTCCCCCGTAGCGTCACCATGGCCCCCTCGGTACAGGGGGCGATCAGATTCGCGACGAAGGGCATGTGACGATGGCGGACGTATCGGTGCGGTTGCAGGCGGACGCCGGCACCGAGATCGTTCTGAATCTGTCTGTCCTTCAGGCGATCCGGCTGGTCGAGGCCATCGCGAGCGGGGCGGCGAACGTGATGCCCGAGCCCGGACGGGCACAGGCCGACTCGCCTTGGCTGGTGCCGCACACCGGCCCGCAGACGTCAGCCGCGATGCCGCTCCGGCCGGGCCGGTGAGGCGGTAAGTCCTGCGATGGTCAGCGAGGGCCGTCCGTCGGCGGCGCGAACAGGCGTAGCAGGCGTGCTTGTTCCGGCTCGACCGTCAGCAGCTCGCTGTTCGCCCGTGGGAAGATCTCGGCTGCCTCCCAGTGCGCGGCGCGCACGCTCGCCGCGGTTCCCGTCCTGACGCCTCGGGCGCGGAGCTCGTCGAGCAGCCGCTGCGCGTCGAACAGGTAGACCGCTGCGATGGTCCACGGGCGGGTTCCGCCGCGCGAGGACGCCGCCGCCGATGCGGGGCCGGTGAACAGTTCACGGTTCGTCCCCGCAGCGGGCCGGATGCGAAGCGGCCGTCGATGGCGGCGGCCACCGCCGACTGCTCGAGCTCCAGGTCCACACTCACACGGACGATCTTTTCGTGGCGCCGATCTGTTGAGCGGCCTGTATGGCTCTTCGTTCAAAGGGTCAGGATTCTTCGCTTGACATCCTCCCCGGTGTGAACTCCGGGGATTCCCGTACCTCGCGATCCGGGTTCCTGCTTCGTCAACGGACGCCTCCTCGCTTCAGGAGCGAGGTGGTCTCACTCCATCTCCACAGGCGGACACCGCGAGCCCCGAGGCCAGAATGTTCCGTCGTACCAGTCGGCTTTGTACTCCACCATCGCCCGCAACTCCGACCAGGATGCGTCGGAGATAGCACGGGCCAGCGAGTGGTTGCGGACCATGGTGCGGACGGACAGGTCCTCGACGGCCACCGTTTGGTTCTCGCGGATGATCCTCGTGGACAGCTTGCGCAGATGATCCCGGCGCCGATCCGCGATCCTGCCGTGAATCTCCGCGACCCTCACGCGGGCCTTCACCCGGTTCGCCGAGCCCTTCGCCTTGCGGGACAGGTCCCGCTGCGCCCGCGCCAGCCGGACACGGTCGCGGCGCTCGTGCCGGGGGTTGGTGACTTTCTCCCCGGTCGACAAGGTGACCAGCGCTGTGATGCCCGCGTCGATCCCGACCTGCCCCCCAGCCGGCGGGAGGCTGGTGACGGTGTCCTCGACCAGGATCGAGACGTGGTACTGGCCGCGGGCGTTCCGCGACACCGTCACCCGCGAGGGCGCTGCGCTGTCGGGCAGCGGACGCGACCAGACGATGTCCAACGGCCGGTCCTGCTTGGCCAGTATGATGTTCCCGTTCCGGTAGGTGAAGCAGTTCCGGAAATAGGTCGCCGAATCGAGGCTCCTGCCCTTCTTCTTGAAAGACGGATATCCGGCCCGTTTTTCCCAGAATTTCACGAACGCCGCCTGCAGATGGCGCAGCGCGGCCTGCAGTGGCCCTTTCGACGGTTCGGCCAGCCACGCCGTCTCCGTGTCCCGCTTCCACACGGTGAGCATCCTGTCGGTCTCCGCGTGCGTGACCCTGCGCTGCTCCTGGGTCCAGGCGCGGGACCGTTCGGCCAGCGCCCGGTTGTAGACGTAGCGGACACAGCCGAAGGTACGAGCCAGCTGCGCGACCTGCTCGGGATTCGGGTAGAAGCGATAACGATATGCCCGCTTCACTACCCGAGAACCCATACCCGACAGAATAACGAACTTCCCTGACGCCCTGTCGTTGATGCGCAAGCCCTGCCCTGAAGGACAGGGCTTGCGCGCCACGTGTCCCGGTCACCACGACCATGACTGACCGTCGCTGGGTCTCGGTCGAGGAGCGGGCGCTCCGGACGAGACGGTGAGCGTAACCGTCGAGCCAACCGCTACGCGCTGGCCGGCGCCGGGCCTGCTTCTGATGACCTGGCCTGCGGGAACCCGTGTGCTGGTCTCGAAGGTTCCGTCGACGGTGAGGCCGAGGTTTTTCAGGTGCTGGCGGGCGGTGCCATAGATTTGGCCTTCGAGTCCGGCCGGAATCACGACGGTGGCCGGTCCGGAACTGACGACCAGCGCGACCTCGCTCCCGCGTGCGACGCGTTGTGGATGTGCGGGGACGCTTCGGATCACCTGACCGGACAGTCGATCGTCACTGAGCTCGGTGGACGCCGTCACCACGAACCCCGCCGAGGTCAGGGCGCTTTTGGCCTCCTCCTCGGTGCGCCCGACGACATCGGGGACCTCGACCTGCGCGCTCCCGGAACTGAGGGTCAGCCGCACCGCACCGCCTGCGGGGACTCGCCGACCATCGGGCGGATCCTGGGCAACCACCTGACCAGCGGCGACCACGTCGCTGGTCACTGCCTCGGCTCGCACCGGACGCAGCCCGAGAGCCCGCAGCGCTTCCTCGGCGTCTGCGACCGCGCGACCTGTCAGTAGAGGTACGGCCACCATTGGTGATGGCTGTGCGCCGTCCGCCCTCGGCGAGGAACCGGGACCGCCGGCCTCTCTAAGGGCGAGCAGGACGCCCAGAAGCACAAGCACCCCGACAAGTCCCAGGGCGACGATCTCCCGTCGGCTACCGTCCGCCAACGATCCGCCGGATGTGTTCAGCGGCCTCCACGCTCGGACCCGGCGCCGTGTCGGGACCGCCGGTGTGACGCCCAGGCCCGATGGTTCTGGCCCAGGGACACCCGCGGAGCCGTCGCTGAGGCCGGGACCGCCAACTCCAGGCGCCACGAAGTCGCTCGGTGCCATCGATGCGGTCTCATCGGCCTGAGTGGCGTCGTCGACCTCGATCGACCTTTCAGGCGCGGCGGCCGGGAGGTCGGTTCCGGAATCGGAGGCGCCCACTGTCGTGGTGTCGGCGTCGATCTCGGTGCCGGTTTCGGAGGCGACGTCGGTCTCGTCCGTCGACACCGCCGGCAGGGGTGAGACGACCACTGGTGAAGCCTGGGTTGCCGCGGTCAGCAGCAGGTTGTAGAGCTCCTGAGCGGATGGGCGGGCCGCGGCTTCTGAGCGCATCGCCGCAGCGACGACCGCGCGCAGGGGCCTGGGGATATCGCTCAGGTCCGGCCGCTCGTGCACCACCCGGTAGAGCAGTACCTCGGGCCGACCGGTGCCGAACGGCGGCCGGCCGGTGGCCGCGAAGACCACGACGCCACCCCAGGCGAACACGTCGGCGGCGGGGCCCACCCCCTCGCCGCGGGCCTGCTCGGGTGCCATGAACGCCGGTGTGCCGGTCGATGTGCGCGAGAGCTGGGTGGTGCCGTCGAGGGCATGAGCGATACCGAAGTCGATGACGAGCGGCCCAGCTCCGGACAACATCACGTTTGATGGCTTCAGATCGCGGTGCACCATCCCCGCACCGTGAATCGCCGTCAGCGCCGTGGCGACGGCGATCGCGATCCGTTCGAGCTGCGCGGCACCGAACGGTCCGCCGCTGTTGACCGCGTCCCACAGTGTCGGGCCGTCGACATACTCGGTGACCAGGAACGGCCGGCCAGCGTCCGCCCCGACGTCAAGCACCTCCGCTGTGCAGAAGCGGGCGACCCGTCGGGCGAGCTGGGCCTCTCGATGGAACAGGCGGAGGAACTCCGGATCCGCGGCGAGGTCGGATCGGACGACCTTCACCGCCACCTGCCGCCCGGCCGGCGAGCGGCCCAGGTACACGCTACCCATGCCTCCACGCCCCAGTAACCCGAGGAGCTGGTAGTCGCCGATCCTTGTCGGTTCTTCCGCCGACAGCGCCACCATCGGCCGGGTCAGCTCTGATCGGTTCGCGGCGGGGCGTTCGTCAGGGGATGCGGCTTCAGCATGAGCGTGGTCGGATGCTGCCGGTCCTGGGGATCCCACCGCCGGCGCTCCGGTTCCGCGGCTGTCCCCGCTCCCATCGGTCTCCTGGATGTCTTCCGTGCCGTGGATGTCTCCGGCCTCGTCGGACTCCGCCTGACCGTCAGCGGGTGAAATCACCGGCACTCCGCCGCATCACAAGCACAGCTTGCCTCCCCCCGAGGGCCCTGACGTCGACGATGTTGCGCCGTATCCCTATCACGGCGACATCACGCTCCGGTCGGAGGCTTGCCACGAGCACCGACCTGGCGTCCTCCATCGAGTGCGTGGATCCCGCCGAGGGGGATCGTGTTCTTGTCGGCGCCGAGCTGGTCGACGGCGCGGGTGTACAGCTCTCTGACATGGGTGTTGGCGTTGGCGTGCCGGGTTTCACCAAGGGCGATGAGACCGCCGGCACAGCCGTCAGAGCGGCCGCAGTGGTCAGTTACGGCGTCCGACATGCCGCCAACCCTGCTTGCGAGCAGGCCACGGACCAACCTGGGGTGTCAGGTCTGCCCAGGTGGCCGGGGTTGCATGAGGTCGGCGATGGCGGCAGACCCTGCGTCGGGTTCCCCGCGCAGCCCCGCGATGGCCCCGGCGCGGTCGGCGGGGGAGCGGTTCTGGCTGAGTTTCTCCTTCGCCGTCACCGACGCGACGGCGAGTTCGAAGCCGACGATCGCCCGCAGCAGACCGGCCACGAAGTCGGGCGGGGCGTCGTCCACAGCCCAGGGCTGTTCCCGGTGCTGTTCGTGCCGGTCGGTGAGTCGGGTGACGATGCCACGGAGCTGTTCGGGGTCGTGGTGGAACGTGACGGGTCCGCTGAAGTGGATCGCGGTGTAGTTCCAGGTCGGGACGACCCGTCCGTGTTCGGTCTTGGCGGCGTACCAGGACGGTGAGATGTACGCCTGCGGCCCGTGCACGATCGCCAGCGCTGCGCAGCCCGGGGACGCGGTCCGCCACTGCGGGTTCGCGTGGGCGAGATGCCCCAGCAGCCGTCCGTGCGGCGCATCAGGTCCGCTCGGGGTGCGATCCCAGATGATCGGGACGAGGGTGGCCACCGGCTGGGTGCCGCTGACGGTGACGAGGTCGGCTGCTCCCGCGGCCGCAACGCAGCCAGCGACCTGGTCGAGGTCGGTGAGGGCGAAGGCGCGGGGCACATACACAGAGCCAGGCTACGAGCCGGATCCCGCCGATGGGCCTGGGCTGCTGCCGCCGCGGATGCCGGAAGGGTCGGCTATTCGCCCTCCGGTGGTCCTTCCGGACCCCACGATGCTGGCCGCGCCAGGGAGAACCGCCCCACCCGGCAGCGCGCCGGTGAGGTTGGCGCCGCGACCCGGCGGCTCGCGTCCGGAGAAGTGAAACAGCAGTGCCCCGTCCTGCCAGACGCCGTCGTCGGCGGCGAACCGGCGGTAGTCGCCCTGGTTCACCTACCCTGCCGGCGAGTAGTCGGGTGATCGCCATCCGTGTCGCGAGTTCGTGGGCTCTTCTCCCGGTGAGCTGGGCGTATTGACAGCGGCGTCCCATCAAGTTAGAACGACCGTTAAAATTTCGTTTTCGGGTCGTGGCTGACCGGCCGCGGCGCGGCGCGGATCGAAGGAGGCTCGCCAGATGAGTCGTAGCGGTCCGGTCTACTGGGATCCCTTCGACCGCGATATCGCCGGCGACCCCTACCCGGTCTACCAACGGCTGCGCGCGGAGGCGCCGCTCTACTACAATGACCGGCAAGACTTCTACGCCCTCAGCCGCCACGAGGACATCGACCGCTGCCTGACCGACTGGAAGACGTTCTCGTCGGCCCGCGGGCCGATCCTGGAAATCATCAAGGCGAACGTCGAAATTCCGCCGGGCACGTTGCTGATGGAGGACCCGCCGGCTCACGACATCCACCGCGCTCTTCTCGCGCGCGTTTTCACCCCGCGGCGGGTCACCTCGCTCGAGCCGCAGGTCCGGGACTTCTGCCGGCGCTGCCTTGACAGACTCGTCGACGTCGACAGCTTCGACCTCATGGCGGAGTTCGCCAACGAGGTGCCGATGCGCGTGATCGGGATGCTGCTCGGCATCCCGGAGTCGGACCAGCCGGCGATCCGCGAGCGCGCGGACGCGAAACTGCGCACCGAGCCGGGGCAGCAGATGAAGGTGTCCCAGCAGGCACTCATGGACTCGGACCTGTTCGCGGAGTACATCGACTGGCGGGCCGAGCATCCGTCGGACGACCTGATGACGGAGCTGCTACGCGCCGAGTTCGAGGAGACGCTGCGGTTCGAGCCGACCGGTCACGCGATCGCCCGCTACGTCACGACCGGCGTCGAGTTACATGGCCGCACGGTGCCTGCCGGCAGCGCGATGATGCTCCTCATCGCCTCGGCGAACCGGGACGAGAACAGCTGGTCGGACCCTGACCGGTTCGACGTCCACCGCGGAACCGGTCACCTCCGGACCTTCGGCCTCGGAACCCATTACTGCCTCGGAGCCGCGCTGGCCCGGCTTGAAGCCAGGGTGGCGCTCGAGGAGATCCTGAAACGCTTCCCGCGATGGAACGTCGACTGGGAGAACTCCGCGCTTTCGTCGACGTCGACGATGCGCGGCTGGGAGACGCTGCCGATCACCGTCGGTTAGCTCGAGTTACGCCGGTCCGCACGGCACGGCTCGCCCGCACCACCGCACCACGACTCAGGGAGAAACAGATGGGAAAGCTCGACGGCAAGGTCGCGTTCATCACCGGCGCCGCCCGAGGCCAGGGCCGCAGCCACGCGGTCCGGTTAGCGCAGGAGGGTGCCGACATCATCGCGGTGGACATCTGCGCCCAGATGGAGTCGGTGCCTTACCCGATGGCGACTCCGGACGACCTCGAGCTGACCGTGAAGGCGGTCGAGGAGACGGGACGGCGGATCGTCGCCCGGCAGGCTGACGTCCGCGACGTGTCGGCGCTGGGGAAGGCGTTCCAGGACGGCGTCGCCGAGCTGGGCCCGGTCGACATCGTGCTGGCGAACGCCGGTATCGGGCCGGGCGGGGCGGCGTCGGAGGACGAGCAGTGGGAGGACGTCGTCGGCGTCAACCTCACCGGTGTGTGGAACACCGGCCGGGTGTCGATCCCGTCGATGGTCGAGCGGGGCCAGGGTGGGGCGATCGTGCTTACCAGCTCCACTGGCGGCCTGATCGGTGTGGGTATCCCGACGGCGGGTTTCCTGGGTTACACCGCGGCCAAGCACGGCGTCGTCGGACTCATGCGGTCGTGGGCCAACTACCTGGCGCCGCACAACATCCGGGTGAACAGCGTCGCCCCCACCACCGTGAAGACGCCCATGGCCGCGAACGGGGACCTGTCGGTCATCACGGCGGGGTCCCCGGAGCTCGCGCGGGTGCTGGCCAACGCGATGCCCGTCGACGCGGTGGACCCGCTGGACGTCTCGAACGCCATCGCCTGGCTGGTGTCGGATGACGCCCGGTACGTGACCGGCACCGTCGTCCCGGTCGACGCGGGCCAGTTGAACAAGCGGTAACACGCGGAGTGCGCGAAGCGGGTGCGGCGGGTTCGCCGCACCCGCCCGGTCCGAGGGTGCTACGGCGTGAGCAGGTCCAGGGTGCCGAGGTCGCGGATGGCGGCGCACGCGTTTGTGATCATGGAGCGGCCGTCGGTGTTGATGGCGGCGCTCCAGCAGTGTGGTACCCGGATCTGGGCGTGGGGGCGAACCTGGTGTAGTAGCCCACCTCGCTGCGGTAGCCGGGGGCGATCTGGCCGCGGCCTTCGGGGGTGCCGGCGGCCAGTTTGAGGACCACCGAGGAGGGCGCCGGGTCGGCGCTGTCGGGATGGACGTCGAGGTGGAAACGGTGGCTGGAGCTGAGTTGGCCGCCCCCGACGGGTTCGTGGCGTAGCCCGACGATCTCGGTGTCGGTGCCGCCTCGGTGTAGCGCGGCGGTCATCCACTCGGGGGTGACCACGCTGGGGTCGTCGACGATCCACTCCGGTTGTCCACCCGCCGGTTCGGTCATCCTGGCCTCCGAAGGCGCTCGGGTTGGTGTCCGTGGCGGCGGGCTAGGTGATCGTGTAGCGGATGGGGAGGTGTTTGGGTCCGCCGACGAACAGGGTCTGCATGTATTCGGGTGTGCCGGCCAGTTCGACCTCGCGCAGCCGGGGGACCAGTTCGGTGTAGAGGGCGCGGCCCTCTAGTCGGGCGAGGTGGGTGCCCAGGCAGTAGTGGGCGCCGAAGCCGAAGCCGACGTGCTTGTTCGGGGTCCGGCCGACGTCGAACGCTTCGGGGTCGGTGAAGACGTCCTCGTGTCGGGTGACCGCCCAGAACGGCGCGAAGCCCGCCGACTCGACCCGGTGCACCGGCGAGTGGCGGCGCAGCAGCGCGGTGGCGGTGTGCCACCGTTTCTCGTCCGCGTACGCCGTCGGGTCGGTGAAGACGCTGCCCGCTTCGTCGAGATCCATGACCAGTCCTTCCGGTGGCACGACCGGGGCGAATCTCGCTCCGTGCCCGGTGGGTGTTGTGGCCCTTGGCCGCGGGCGTCGCGCACGACCGGCAGAGTAGCAAAATATCTAGTTCTTTTGCGGTTGTTGGATTCGTTCGCAGGTCAGGCGCCCGCCGCCGGTCAGTCGCGCCGGGTGTCGGTCAGGCCTGTCGTCGTTGGTCGGACCTGTTGTCGCCGGTCGGGACGGCTACCGCGGTTTGGCGTCGGCGAGCCGGGCCGTCGCGACGGCGCCCAGCTTCCCGGTCCCGGCGTCGGTGAGGCGCACCAGGCACACCTCGCCGTGCCGGTCGGCCACCGCGCGTGCCGGTCCGACCGAGAACGGCCGTAGGTAACGAATGCCGAGCGAGGTCAGCACCGTCGGCCCCTGGGCGGATGAGGTCGCTGCCTCCTCGGCGGCGAGCGCGACGAGGCCGCCCTGGATGGCGCCGCCCGTGTTGAGGCTGTCGGCCCGGCGGGGCACCTCGATGGTGCCGGGAGCCACGATGACGCTGCCGGCCCGCTCGGCGAGGGGAACCGGCAGCCGGAAGGGCCCCTCGGGCAGCCCGGCCAGGGCACCGTGGAAAAAGACGTGATCGGGGTTCGGGGAGGTGACGAACGACGTGTGACAGACGGCGGTCAGGGCCCCTGAGGTCTCGTTGCGGAACCGTGTCTCGCAGACGACGACCGTCCGGCCGGCCTTGACGGTTCTCGCCTCGAGGGAGATCGTGTCGCCGATCTCGGCCGGCTCGACGACCTGCACGTCGAGGTCGAGGGTCAGGGCCGGCCGCGGTGCGGTCAGGTTCAGGGCGAGCACGCCTGCGACGACGTCGGCCCAGATCGCCAGCACGGACGTCCGCAGGGCGGTCGCGCCGGGGACGCACAGCTCGCCGAACACGTCGGCGCGCCCGGTGGCGACGCCACCGTCGACCGAGAAGCCCAGGCCGAGCTCCATGACGATGTGCCGCACATCGTCCACCTTGCCACCATTGCCGACGGTGCTCACGAGATCGCCCCTTCGCTGCCTTGGCCGCGCGGCCCCCTGGCCGCGCGGCCGGTGGACGTCCATCAGTCCGCCTCGGGTGCAGGCGGCGGGTACGAGTGGGTTGGTTGTGCCGTCGCAGTGGAAGGTCAGGCCCGGGGCCGCGGGTAGTGGCAGTTCGGGTGCTGAGCGGATCTTCTCGATGAGCCGGGACGGCCGCTCGCTGACCACCGCGGCCCTGCGTGACGCGGCCGGCCGCGCGGCGGCGGGCCTGCACGGGCACGGTTCCGGCCCGCGCGCGGGTTGTCCGGTTGACGTAGGCGTCCAATATCTCTAGATATATAGTCATGACGCAAGAGGTTGTGCCGTCCTACCACCCGAACATCCGGGCGGCCCGCGACGGGTTCGTCGTGACCGTCACGATCGACCGGCCGGAGTCGAGGAACGCCTGCACGGGCGCCGACCTCGGCGGCACCCGCGGCGAGAGCTCCTCGAACGGGAGCGGGGCACCGTCGCACAACCTCGACAACATGCGGGTGCTGGCCGACGTGGTGCTGGCGGTTCACGACTGTCCCGTGCCGGTCGTGGCCAAGGTCGACGGGCTCTGCGTCGGTGCCGGCCTGGGCCTCGCGCTGGCCGCCGACCTCACCTGGTGCGCGGACACGGCACGGTTCTCGCTGATCTTCGCCCGGCGCGGACTCAGCCTCGACTTCGGCACGTCCTGGCTGCTTCGCCAGCGGATCGGCGTGCACCGGGCGAAGGAGCTCGTCTACACCGCGAGGATGCTCAGCGGGGCGCAGGCGGCCGAGATCGGCTTCGTGAACGCGGTCGTGCCCGCGGCGGGGCTCGACGCCGCGGTTCGCGAGATCGCCGGCACCATCGCGGCCGGGCCGCCGGTGGCCCTGTCCATGACCAAGCGTGAGCTGGCCGCCGCCGGGACGTCGTCACTGGCCCAGGCCCTCGAGGTCGAGGCGCTGGCACAGACGGTGAACGTCCACACCAGGGATATGCGGGAGGCACTTACGGCCTACGCCGAGCACCGCCCGCCCGTCTTCGAGGGACACTGACCGCCCGGGGCTCCGGACAGCCTCAGCGCCGACGCCGTCCCAGCGCTGATGTCGCCTCAGTACTGATGCTGCATCAGATCGATGACTGTTTTGGCTCCCTGGGTGAGGATCACTTTTCCCACGACCGTCATGTGCTCTTTCCAGTGTTCCTCGGCGGCGGTGGCGTCGCCCGCCTCGACGAGTGTCGCCAGCCGGGCCTGGGAACGGAGCCCTCGCAGGCGTGTCTCGGTGGTTTCTTTCCCGTCCTCGGGCTGGCTGACCGCGGCGACGGCTCGGGCGACGATCTCATTGAGCATTTCGGCGACAATGCCCAGTGTCTGATTCCCCGCCAGTTCGACGAGCCGGGCGTGAAAGCGCGAGTTGGCGTTTCCGAACGCCTCGGGGTCGTCGATCACCTCGAGCTGTTCGGCGGTGAGCCGCCGCAGCTCGGCGGCCGCCGAGCGGTGATCCCCTGACGCGGCGACGAGCCGTACGGCGACCGGTTCGAGCAGGCTGCGGGCGGCGTGGACATCCGCGAGCGGCACATTGCGGGCCTGGAGCACGAGCGCCGCGGTGCGGGCCGTCATCCGCTGGTCCGGCCGGTGGACGACGACGCCGCCGAGAACGCCGCGCTTGACCGAGATCAGGCCCTCGGTCTCGAGTATGCGCAGGGCTTCGCGCAGGGACGGGCGGGAGACCCTGAACCGCTCGACCAGATCCGGCTCGTGGCCGAGTGACTCGCCCTCGGAAAGATCGCCCTCGACGATGAGCTGCCGAATCTCGTCGGCGATGCGCTGGGGCTTTTCGCGCAGTGTGGCCCGGTCGCGATTCCGTGCTTTCCCCGGCTCGGCCACCATGATCGACCTTCTCTGAGTGTTTGCGGTCTGTCCAGCCTACCGGGACGCGACGATATGGCGCTGAAAGCTGCGCGCGGTCACTCGACTGTGGCCCATGATTAGTCTAGATATTTCGGAGTGCTCGGCTGGCTCGTCCTGCTGGCCGCGGCGCGGCGCCTGGCTGGTCCATCCATACTCAAGATAATCAACGATGTTGACGAGCTGTCGACGTCGTAATGATCATGACTCGCCGATGGCCCGGTTCTGATGGAGAGAGGCACCAGGAGGTTGACGACCGCGGTCGAGGTCGATGACAGGCGACGCCCGTCAGGCACGCCGCCGTGTGAGGCTCGGACCGTCACACGAGTCGCTCGTTC
Source organism: Parafrankia sp. EAN1pec (assembly GCF_000018005.1). Classification (GTDB taxonomy): domain Bacteria; phylum Actinomycetota; class Actinomycetes; order Frankiales; family Frankiaceae; genus Parafrankia; species Parafrankia soli. The sequence continues at coordinate 5,706,578 of NC_009921.1, read as the reverse complement.
GCGGCGCGTACGGGATGTCCTACGATTGCGCCGCTGTCAGGCGGACGGGTCACGCTCTGCAGGGAGCGTCGGTGCGTCGACCGGTTCGGTCGGCGGGTCCGGCTGCAGGCCGACGCTGTTGAGGACCGCCGCGAGACAGAGGTAGCCGCCGACGACGAAGGACAGCTCGAGCAGCTGCCCCGCATCGAAATGGGAGGCCAGCAGCTGCCAGGTGTCGTCGCCGACGCGCGACTGGTCGATCATCTGGTCGGTCGCAGCCAGCAGGGCACGCTCGACCGGCGTCCACACCTCGGCCTCGGCTCCGTGCGGGATGGCGTAGAGCTGCTCGGTGGTGAGACCGGCCTGCATCCCGATCCGGGTGTGCTGGGCCCACTCGTAGCCGGAGCGGGTGCGCCACGCTACCCGCAGGATGAGAAGCTCGCGGTGCCGAGGGTCAAGCGTGGCGTGCTCGCCGGCGAACAGATCGGTGAACGCGAGGAAGGTCTCGCTCAGCTGGACGTGGTGGGCGAACAGCCCGAGCGCCTTCGGCATCGGGGGGGCGTCCGGGGCGCCCGACAGGTAGAGCTCGGGCCGCCGCAGGTAGCGCAGGAGGATGGACCTGGTCTCGTCGTCCCACTTCTCGAACGGCAGTGGTGCCAGCCTGGGCGCCGGCGCCGGCGCCGGCGCAGGCGTTGCCGGGGACGAGTCGCGTGATTCCGGGTGCTCGGCTCCTGGTCCGGTCGCCATCGGGGCTCCTCAGGGCTAGGCGTTTGCGAGGGGCAACGTCCGTTATCGCTTCCGCAGCTAACAGTGCGGATTCGGGGACGTCCATAGCTCGGCATTACCAGAGACGCGCTGTCTGCCTGCGACTACTATCGTTTCACCGGCCGATTAGCATGTTGGATGGCTCGGAGTCAAGCAGAGCGGCGGTCGCGCCACAATTCGGGCGGCCCGGCCTGGCGCCCGCGAACGAGCGTGACCAGGGGACTCGCCTGGGTGGTGACCATGTCCGTCCTGTGCCGCCAGTCAGTTGGCGGTACCTTAGCCGACTGATGAATTGCGAGTCCACGGAAACCGGGGGAGGGCCCGCCCGACGGCACCTGCCCGCTCGGTCCGGAGGCGAGTTCGCGATGGCGGCCTTGACGCTCGAATGATTCAGTGAGAATGTCGAAACAGGGGTTTGCGTCGATGTTGATACCAGGGGGTCGGTTCCGATTGCGGTGCCGCCACGCTTGATTGCCTGGTAGAAAAGGTTCCATGACCGACGCGAACGATTTTGAGTTATCGTGCGGGCTCCCGCCGGGCCCGGACTTCGCCGACCTCGCCGTGCTCGCCGAAGAGCTCGGGTACGCGCGGGTGTGGATCTTCGATTCGGCGCCGCTGTGGGAGGACCCGTTCGCGCACCTGGCGCTCGCCGCCACCCGGACGACCCGGATCGGTCTCGCCACCGCCGTCCTGATCCCGACCCAGCGGTCCGTCATGACGATGGCCTCCGGCATCGCCACCATCGCCCGGCTGTCCGGCGGCCGCTTCCGGGCCTGCTTCGGTACCGGCTACACGGCACGCATGACGATCGGGCAGCGTGCGATGCCGCTGGACGCGCTGTTCGACTATGCCGCGTCGGTCCGCAAGCTGCTTGCCGGCGAGACGATCGTGCTCGACGGCGAGGCGGCCCGGATGCTGCACTGGCCCGGCCTGACCGCCGCCCGGCCGGTCCAGGTGCCGCTGTGGCTCAGCGTCCTCGGCCCGCGCGGCAACAAGCGCGCCCCCGAGGTGGCTGACGGCACGATCGGGCCGCCCCACCCGACGCTGCCGACCGCGACGATGGTCTCGGGCACCGTGCTGGACCCCGGCGAGGACCCGAGCTCCAGCCGCGTACGGGAGGCGATCGGCCCGTGGCAGGTCGTCGGCTGGCACACCACCTATGCCGTCCGTGGGGCGGCCGGGGTGGACGCCCTGCCCGGTGGCTCGCAGTGGCGGAAGGCCCTCGAGGGCCTGGCCTCCGAGGAGGAGCGCCACCTGCTCACCTTCGAGGGCCATGTCACCCACCTCTCCGAGCGTGACCGGCCCCTGCTGGAGCACATCGACGTCGACACCATGGCCGGCGATGTCTACGTCGGCACCCTGGTCGGTGATTCCGTCAGCGTCGGACGGAAGCTCGGCAGGCTCGCCGAGGCGGGGTTCCGCGAGGTCATGTACACGCCCGCTGGCCCGGACGTCGCCCGCGAGCTGCGCGCCTTCGCCGCCGCCAGCCCTTCGGGATAGCCGTACGGCAAGGTCAGGGGCTGGCGGCGGGCGAAGCCGCCGGCGCTGGTGGCAGGTAGCCGCGGGTCCGCAGGTGCTCCACGGTGACAGCAGCGCAGGAGCGCACGTGCTCCTCGCTGGTCCGCGCCGCCGTCACGACATCATCCGCCTGGATCGCGTCGAGCCGTGGTGACTTTCCGGCGGTGGCGATGATCTGGAAGAACCGGCGGTCGAGGCTCCTGCGGCGGGCCTCGTCCTCGGTCGTGGTGATCTCACGGTGCAGTCGCGCCAGTTCCTCGGTCTCCAGCGGCGTGAGCTTGCGGACCGCGCGCCGTGTCGTCATCCCGGACACCAGCGCGACGACCTCGTAGTGGTCCTCGATGTCCTCGACGGTCACCTCGGCGACGAACGCGCCGCGCCGGGGCACGGCGTCCAGGGGTGAGGCGCAGATTTCGGCAGGATTGAACGCTAAGGATTGATCTTGGGTTCGTCCGTGCTGTCGGGGTGGATGGTGATGGTCCAGTCGCGGCGTCGGCGGATGCGTTGGAGCTCGGCGGCGAGGGTGGTGATGCGTTCGGTGGCGTCGTCGCCGGCGATGCCGAGGGTGAGGGTGTCGGGTTCGGGCTGGTAGGTCTGGGGCGCACCGGCGGCGGCGCGGCGGTGGGCGACGAGGATGCGGGCGCGTAGCCGGGTCTGGGTGCGTGGGTCGCCGCTGAGGCCGCGGACGGTGAGGTAGCGGTAGGTGGGCCTGGGGGTGGGGTCGGGTCGGCGCAGGTGCGCGAGGACGTCACGGATTTGTTCGACGACGGCGGCGCTGGCCGGCCGGCGGGTGCGTCCGCTGGCTCGGGGGATCCGGCTCGTGGGGGGTGCGGGCAGGTCGACGTGGTCGTTGCCCTCCACCGAATGACACTCCCCTGCACGCGGAACGTAGATATGTGTGGTCTATCCGTGTCGCTGGTAACCAAGGCGAACTGTGCGCTTACTTAAATGGTGGCAGATCGTTACGTTCGGTGGCTATGGCGATCGAGTACCTCTCCGAGGAGCAGGTCCGCCGGTACGGGGGGTTCGCCCGGGATCCCTCACCGGGGGAGTTGGAGCAGTCCCTGCGGATGGACCGCGCCACGCTGGCGCTGGTCGCGTCGAAGCGGCGGGAGGCCAACCGGCTGGGCTGGTCGGTGCAGTGGGCGACGGTGCGGATGGTGGGGACGTTCCTGACGGATCCTGCTGAGGTGCCCGCGGTGGTCGCGGCGTTCATGGCCGAGCAGGTCGGGGTGGTGGACCCGGGCTGTCTGAAGGGCTACTCGACGTTGGAGGAGATGCGCACGACAGTGACCGCGGTGTCCGGGCGGGGCCTGGTCGGGGCGTTGGACCGGGTGTCGTCGGTGTGGGCGGTGGGGACCGGCGGGGTGGAGGTGGCGGCGGTGCCGCCGGTGAAACTCGCCGAGCTCGCCGCCTACGGGATGGTCACGAAGGCCACGACGATCCGGGGCCTGCACGATGATCGGAAGGTCGCGACCGTGCTGGCCACGGTGCGTCATCTGGAAGCCGTCTCGGTCGACGACGCGCTGCTGCTGTTCGACATCCTGATGGCGACGAAGCTGCTGGCCCGCGCCGAACGGGTCAGCGGCACCAAGCGGCTCAAGACGCTGCCCCGCTTCCGTCAGGCCGCCGGACGGGTCGCGGCCGCAATCACTGTGCTGCTCGACGTGCCGCAGGCTCGGGACGGGCAGGTGATGACCGTGGCGGAGATGTGGACCGCGATCGAGCAGGTCGTGCCGCGGGAGAAGTTGCAGGCGGCGCTGGTGACGGTGGCGGAGTATCTGCCCGACGAGGCCGAGGACGACGACGCGGACTGGCGCACCGAGCTGGTCACCCGCTACGCCACGGTGACGGGGTTCCTGGAGCTGCTGGCCGAGACGATCGCCTGGGGTGCGACGCCGGCCGGCGCACCGATCGTGGCGGCGCTGCGGGACCTTCCGCGGGTCAAGGCACGGCGCGCCCCGGAGGCGGCGCACATCGGGGAGCACGCCGGGCTGGTGACCGGCTCGTGGCGGCGGCTGGTGTACGCCAACCCGCAGCTGTCCGCACCGCTGATCGACAAGCATGCCTACGTGTTCTGCGTGCTCGAACATCTGCACCGGGCGCTGCGCCGCAAGGACGTCTACGCCCTGGGCGCGGACCGCTGGGGTGATCCCCGCGCCCGTCTCCTCGACGGCGACGCCTGGGAGCAGGCCCGCCCCCGGGGGCTGTCCGCTCTCGGACTGCCGGAGCAGCCCACCGACCATCTCGCCGAACTCGTCTGTGACCTCGACGCCGCCTACCGCCAGGTCTCCGCCGGCCTGCCGACGAACAGCGCCGTGCAGATCGAGGGCGGGCGGATCCGCCTGGACCGGCTTGCCGCCGCCCCCGACCCTGCCGGGATGGAGGCGGCCCGCGACGCCGTGGCCGCGCTGCTGCCCCGTGTCGACTACGCGGAGCTTCTGCTGGAGGTCTTCGAGCGCACCGGCCTACCGGGCGCGTTCACCCACATCTCCGGTTCCGATGCCCGCCCCGCCGACTTCGATTGGGGTGGCGGTCTGGTCGCCGGCGCCGACCGGATGCGGTTCGTCGTCCCGGTCCGGTCGATCGCCGCCCGGCCCAGCGCGAAGTACTTCGCCGGCTCGAAACGCCGCGCCGGCGCGACCTGGCTCAACGTTGTCTCCGACAAGGTGATGGGCCTCGGGGGCCTGGTCGTGCCCGGCACCCCGCGCGACAGCCTGCACATCCTCGATGCCCTGCACAACCTCGACGTCGACGAACCCCCGGAGATCATCACCACCGATACCGGGTCGTATTCGGATCTTGTTTTCGGCCTGTTCGCGATCAGCGGCTACCAGTTCTCCCCGCGGATCGCCGACCTCGCCGACACCCGACTGTGGCGCACCCGCACCGACGCCGACTACGGGCCGCTCAACACGGTGTCCGGGCACACGGTCAACCTGGCCCGGATCGTCGAGCACTGGCAGGACATGCTCCGCGTCGCCGGCTCCCTGATCACCGGGGAGGTCCGCGCCCACGACATGATCCGCATGCTCACCCGCGAGGGCAACCCGACCGGGCTCGGCAACGCCTTCGTCGCCTACGGCCGGCTGTTCAAGACCCTCCACGTGCTCCAGGTCCTGCACGACGAGTCCTACCGGCGGATGATCAGCGCTCAGCAGAACATCACCGAAGGCCGACACAGCCTCGCCCGGCGGATCTTCTTCGGGAACCGCGGCGAGCTCCGCCAGCGGTACCAGACCGGCATGGAAGACCAGATCGGCGTGCTCGGACTCGCCCTGAACTGCGTGGTCCTGTGGAACACCTGGTACATCGACGCCGCCGTCACAGCCCTCGAAGCCGGCGGGATGACCCTGTCCGCCGAGATCCGATCCCGGCTGAGCCCCCTGGTCTTCGAGCACATCAACTTCCACGGCTCGTACCCGTTCGTCCGGCCCGGTCTGGCCGGAGACCTACGCCCGCTACGGAACCCCACCGACACCGACGAGCAGTGAGCCACGATGACCAGGAGGTCTCGGCGAGGCGGGCCGGCCGCTGAGCCCCGGATCCGTCGGTGGTGGCACCGCCTTCTCACGGCCCGATACCGCCGATCGTCCACGGTGCGGGCGCCACCGCGAGCAGGTCCCGGGCAGGGCTGCAGACCCCCTGGCGGCGAAGATGACGGATGGTGTTCAGAAGTGGGCGAATGCGACTGATGGTCGACATTCGCCCGTTGAGAGTCAGGCCGTATGCGCGGCTGTGGGGGTCCACGGTCGTCACGGCGGTGGGCAGTGCGCTCACCGCGGTCGCAGTGCCGTTGCAGATCTACGAGATCACCGGGTCGTCGACCTACGTCGGGCTGGCCGGGTTGGCTGGCCTCGGCCCGCTGGTGATCTGCGGGCTGTGGGGTGGCGCGGTCGCCGACGTCGTCGACCGGCGCCGGATGATGCTGGTCACCAACATCGGCATCGCGCTCACCTCGACCGTGCTGTGGGTCCAAGCGGTCGTCGGACTGCATTCGGTTGCGGTCCTGCTGGGCCTCGTCGCGGTGCAGCAGGGCCTGTTCGGCGCGAACACGTCCGTGCGGGGCGCGGTCGTTCCCCGACTGGTCCCGACCGAGCTTTTTCCGGCCGCGAACACGCTGCAGTCATCCGTCGTCTATTTCGGCGGGATCGTCGGGCCGCTGCTCGCGGGCGCGCTGCTACCCGTGATCGGGATCGGGACGCTCTACCTCATCGACGCCACAGCACTGTGCGCGACGCTGTGGGCGGTATGGAAACTGCCACCGCTGCCACCGCTGCATGAGGGGACGCGCCGCGCCGGCCTACGGGAGATCGCGGCGGGCCTGAGATACCTGACGAAGCGCAGGATCCTGCTGGTCACCTACCTCGCGGACCTCATCGCCATGCTGTTCGCCAACCCCGTGGCGCTGTTCCCGCAGGTAGCCCACGAGACCTTCGATGATCCACCCGGTGGGGGGTTCGCCATCGGCGTTCTCTACGCCGCCATCCCCGCCGGCGCGCTGTGCGCCGCCGTGCTGTCCGGGACCTTCACCGGCATCCGCCGCCACGGCGCGGTGGTAGCCGCGGCGGTATGCACATGGGGGCTGGCGATCACAGCGTTCGGGTTCTCCCGCAGCCTGATCCTGGCCGCACTGTTCCTTGTACTCGCGGGCGCCGCCGTCATCGTGCTGAGCGTGTTCCGCAGAACCGTCCTACAGGAAGCGGTCACCGACGAGATGCGTGGGCGGATGCAGGGCATCGACGTCATCGTCGCCGCCGGCGGCCCGCAGCTGGCCTACATCGCCCACGGCACGGCCGGCGCCGCACTCGGCACCACCTGGGCTATCAGCGGCGGCGGCCTCCTTGCCGTTGCGGCGATGCTCGCCACCGTCCTGGCCTTCCCCACCTACTGGCGCTACCGAGCCCCCACCCAGCCCGACCATCGCATCGGCGAACCCGCCGAGCCTGAGCCCCCAGCTGTGAGATCACGCGAAGCCATCCAGACATCCCCATAGGCCCGCCGCCTGTTGTTCGTTAGGGGAACCCCCAACGAACACCCGACAAGGTCGCCGGCGCCCAGCCCCGAGCAGGCAAGGCTGCGTCTCATAAGACCCGTCCGGACGTTGTCTCAGTTGTCGGGGGCTATCCGTACGCTGCCGGGGTGACCGTGACCCTGATCGGCTATGCCCGCTGCTCCACCGACGCCCAGGACCTCACCGCGCAACGCGATCGGCTCGCCGAGCTCGGTGTCCCCGCCGACCGGATCTACCTCGACCGCGGCCTGACCGGCACGACACGCGCCCGGCCCGGCCTCGACCAGGCCCTCGCCGCCGTCCGAGCCGGCGACACGCTCATGGTTCCAAAACTGACCGGCTCGCCCGCTCGGTGCCCGACGCCCGCGACATCGCCGACTCCCTGGCCACCCGTGGCGTTCGACTCTCGCTCGGTGGCACCGTCTACGACCCGACCGACCCGATGGGCAAGATGTTCTTCAACATCCTCGCCACGTTCGCCGAGTTCGAGGTCGACCTGCTGCGGATGCGCACCCGCGAGGGCATGGCGGTCGCCCGCGCCCGCGGGAAGCTGCGCGGCAAGCAGCCCAAGCTGTCCGCCAAGCAGCAGCGGGAGCTGCGCCGGATGCACGCCACCGGCGAGTACATGATCTCTGACCTCGGCGAGCTGTTCAGCGTCTCCCGGGCCACCGTGTACCGCACGCTGGGCAAGGCCGGACTGCAGGCCGCCGTCGCCACGCTGCCCGCTGACACCCGACCTACGCCCACGGTAGAGCCCTACGATCAACTGCTTACTCGCATTCCAGCGCGGGACGACACCTGACACCCGCGACCGGCAACAGCCAGCCGCAGAGGCAGACGACCTTCGTTGCCTCTTTCTGGCGCTGCCAGTGCGCCAAGCAGGGCCAGACCATCGACGACGTTCTCGAGCCCCTGCGCGAGGCCAGGTTCCACATCTACCGGGTCGCCAACGACTACGCGCTGGAACGGGCCCGCTAACGCCACTGACCGTTCGGTTGCTGCTCAAGCCCGGAGGCGGCCGTGGGGTGGCCGTAAGAGCCCCAGTCCGCCGCATACGATCTTCACCATGTCAGAACTGTCGACGCTGACAGCGTGCAGCCATGGACATGTGATCCACTACCCCCAGGTTCTCGATGACAAGGCCATCGAGGCTGCACAAGAACTCGCCTTTTGCGCGATGTGTGAGTGCGGCACGGTGCACTTTGTGGTGATCTGGGCCGGCGACGGCGCGCGCGTCATGGCGTCAGGCGACGCCGGGCTGTTCGAGAGGTTCGAAGCCCAGACGTGGCCGGAGTCGATCCACACGGACGAGCACGGCGCCTTCTTCTACCGGACTGTCCCCAACACGCTAGTGCGGCGTAAACAAATGCTCGTTCCAGTGACACTGTTAGGCTAGAAAAAGTGTGGGTAAATTGGACACATGATCCTAACTGATAATCAACGCAATATTCTCGAGTCCTTGGCTGGAGGTGGTGGGTACGACAGGTCTGCGGCTGCCCGCGCCCGTATGGTGCTATGGCGGGACGAAGGATTCTCAGTGCGGGAAATAGCCGAGAAGGCGGGCGCGTCGAAGCCTACCGTGCGACTGTGGCTGTCGCGCTATGACGAGGAGGGGCCGGACGGCTTGCTGAGCCGGGTGTCCCCGGGGCGGCCACGGGAGGTCCCGGGGCGGGTACGGGCGCGGATCCTGGCGTTGACCAGGACCACTCCTCCACCGGAGACCGGACTGAGCCACTGGACGAGCACCGAGATGGCGCGGTACCTGAAGCGCCGCGAAGGAGTGTCGGTCTCGCACACCTTCGTGGCCCAGCTGTGGCGGGAGAACAATCTCCAGCCGCACCGGCACCGAGTCTTCAAGCTCTCGGCGGACCCGGATTTCGAGGCCAAGGTGGAGGACGTCGTCGGCCTCTACCTTGATCCCCCCGAGGGCGCCGAGGTCCTGTCGATCGACGAAAAGCCTGGGGTGCAGGCACGCGACCGGACGCAGCCACCGCGGCCGGTCGCCACCGGCCGGGTCGCCACCCGCACGCACGACTACCAGCGGAAGGGCACGACCGACCTGTTCGCCGCCCTCGACGTCGGGACGGGGCGGGTCACCGCCAGGTGCTTCCCCAGCCACACCAGGGCCGATTTCCTCACGTTCATGGACCAGGTCATCGCGGAATACGGCGGTGCGGAGCTCCATTGGACAGCCACCGCAGAAGAGATCGTAGCCAAGGTGGAGGTACTCCACCGGGAATTCAGGAAGCTGCTCACCAACAACTTGTGACGACATTTAGTTATGTATCATCGGAAAGAATTTTGGTTTACAATCTACTAGTTTGTGGGACGGTTTTCGGCGCTCTCGGCCCCGTCTGGTGTCGATGTCCGAAGTCGGCTGCACGGATGTCCGTAGTTCCCTGCACGCGGTCGGGTTGATGAAGTTTGGCGTTCCTGGCTGGGCACCACGTGGCGCGTCCAGCCAGGAACTTGCCCGGCTACAGGTACAGGCGGGTGATCAGCCCGATGACGTGACCGGTCGGATCGTCGAACTGGAAGTTGCTGATCAGGGCTGGAGCACGTAGCGACCGCGCACCCCACCCTTCGCCATGGCCCGGTGGGCGTCGGCGACCTGATCCAGCGGCACGACCGCGTGCACTCGGGCCGGTAGTTCACCGGACGCGGTGCGGGCGAGCAGGTCGCCCAATCGCGGGCCGTCGGGGTGCGTTCCCACGACGGCTACGGTGATCCCGCGCTCCGTGGCCGGCATGGCGTTCGGCCGGACGCCGACGAACGCCCCGCCGTCGCGGACCAGGGCGAGACCCTGCTCCTGCAGGACGGCACCGTCGGCGACCGCGTCCCAGCCCGACTCGGCGTGTGTGGTGAAACCGGCGCCGAGGCTGCGGACGAACTCCTCGTCCTCGGCTCGGGCCAGGCCGGTCACCCGCCAGCCGCGGTCCTGCGCGAGCGAGGCGACGTACCCCCCGACCGCGCCGGCCGCCCCGGTCACCAGCAGCCGGTTACCGCCGGTGGGTGCGTCGCCGAGCAGGTCGACGATCTGCGCCGCCGCCAGCCCGTTGAGCGGCACCGTCGACGCCGCAACCAGGTCCAGCCCGTCGGGCACGACGGCGAGGTCGGCGGCCGGCACGACGAGCTGCTCGGCGTAGGTGCCGAAGTCGCGGTCGAACCCAACCACCAGACCGGCGACCCGGGTACCGACAGCCAGGTCCACGCCGCGGCCGGTGGCTACGACGATGCCGGCGAAGTCCCAACCCAGGCCGGTACGCTCCGGCTGGTTGATCAGCCCCATGGTGTGGAAGAAGCCGCCCGCGACCCCGAGGTCGACGGGGTTGACCGGCGCAGCGGTGATCTCGACCCGGACCTCGCCGGGCCCGGGCTCGGCAACGGGAACGTCAATGATCTCGATCGAGCCGGGTCCGCCCGGGGTGCGCACGACAGCGGTGCGGAAGGTGGACATGCTCATGGGTTCGCTCCCTGTGGGCTTGTGTTCGACGGCCATCCCACATCACTATTGAGGGGTAACTCTCCACGAGGAAGTACGCACCTCACAGTGCGTAGGGCACCGCCCGGTAGGAAGGAGCAGTCGATGCCAACACTGACGGCAGCCCAGAAGCGGGCACAGGCGCAGGCAGACTACGACGCGTTCCTGGCACGCTGCCCCAGCCGCCAGCTACTCGACCGGATCTCCGACAAGTGGGTGACGCTGGTCCTGGCGGCTCTCGGCAGCGACGGCCCGCACGCCCCCGGCAGCAACCATGTCGGCGAGCCGCGAGCGATGCGCTACTCGGAGTTGGCCCGCCGGCTGGCCGGGGTCAGCCAGAAGATGCTCACCCAGACACTGCGTTCCCTCGAGCGCGACGGCCTGGTCACCCGCACCGTGACGGCGACCGTGCCGGTCACCGTCACCTACGAGCTGACCGACCTGGGTCTCTCGCTCCACCACATGATGCACGGCATCAAGGATTGGGCCGAGGCACACATGGACGAGGTGCTCGCCAACCGCGAGGAGTACGACACCCGCGTCGCCTGAACACCGACCATCAGCACAGCGGAGGCCGTCGTATCAACCCCCCTGGATCCTCACCAGACCATCGGCGTCTGACAGGCCGGTCTTGCCGGCCCCCCGGCCCGGGCTGACGGTTCGTGCCCCACGATCCCGCCGCGCCGCGCGTACCGCGATCGCCGAGTACATCGAGGTCTTCTACAACCGGCAGCGACTCCACTCCACTCTCGGCTACCGCACCCCAGAACACAGCGAGCGCGCATACCACGCGACCCAGACCGAAACGAAGGAAGCAGCATAAAGCTGGTATAGTCCGTCTACGTCGGTGTCCGAGGAATGGGCAGCACCTCAGGCTGAATATCCAAGGTTGAGTTCCTGGCTTGTTCAGATTTCTGGCTTGTTCAGAGACCGGTCAGGACTCTGACGCGGTCGGCGGTGGCGCGCTGCCCGATATCGGTCTCCGGTCCCAACGCGTCGAACCCGTGGGGCGCCCCGGGGTGCACGTGCAACTCGATGGAAACACCGGCCATCGCGAGTCGACGTGCATACTCGATGCTCTCGTCACGGAAGATGTCGAGCTCGCCCACTTCGACGTAGGCCGGTGGCAGACCGGTGAGGTCGTCTGCTCGGGCCGGCGCCGCGTACGGTGGGACGTCGGGCCCGCCGCGCGCCATGCCGAGCAGTGCGCCCCATCCGGTGATGTTGTCGTCGTAGTTCCAGCCCGCGAACGGTGCGATCGCGGGGTCGGGCGTCGTGTTGCGGTCGTCGAGCATAGGGTAGATCAGAATCTGTCGGGCCAGCGCGGGGCCGCCTCGGTCGCGTGCCAGAAGGGCCACCGCAGCGGCCAGTCCACCGCCTCCGCTATCGCCCATGACCGCGATCCGTGCTGGGTCGACCCCGAGCTCGACCGCGTGGTCAGCCAACCACCGCAGCGCGGCGTAACAGTCCTCTACCGGCGTGGGATGGGGGTGCTCGGGGGCGAGGCGGTACTCGACCGACAGCATTGGGACACCGGTTGCTGACACGTATCGGGCGACCCACGGATCGTAGAGCCCGACACTACCGAGGATCATTCCGCCGCCATGGAAATAGAGGACGGCAGTTCCGGGCATCGATTCACGCGCGGTATACCAACGCAGGGCGATGATAGCGCCATCGTGGGAGTTGATCTCGTAATCTGTGGTCGCCACGTCCTCGGGCGCAGGCAAGGCGGCGATCATTTGTGCCAGCGCGGCTTCAACACTCACTCGCCGTGCCTTCCAGTCACCCGCCGGCGGGGGCTCGACCTCTGGCACGGCGGCCAGGAACGGCCCTATGACCGCTGCGAGCTGGGGATCGAGCGCGAACGTCATGTGGTTCCTTCCATGGGTGGGCCTATGCCCAGCCGACGTTGGTGTCGAAGAAAGCATGGGTCTGGTGAAGACGCCCGCTGCTGGAAACGCTGACATCGCACCTGTCTCAACGGGCGCGCCTGCTCCGTGGCATCCGAATTCCCACAAGAACCGGCATTGCTGCCGTGTATGAGATCTGCCGGCTTGGCTATTGTGGAGGAGGCGAGGTGAGGGGTGAGGTGTATAGGACTGCTGGCAGCGTTTCTATATCCTGGCTCTTCGGGCGGTTCAACTATCACACATTGGCTCGATCGAACGATATTTGGCACATAACCGCGGGTTGAGAGCAACTGTCTTGGAGCATGTACGGGCCGGGCTATTTGCAGGCGCGAGCGAGCCGTGTACTCCGCGCCTGGATGACGGGAGTGACTATCGTTCTTTGGACTGGCGGGCGCTACAGGAGCGCCACAGCCGAGGCCGGACGAGTGCCGCACCCGTGGCCGCGACTCGCTACGCAGATCTCGTCATGGCATTGGCGGTTTCGATCAGGACGTCGTCGAGGGGGGTCGGCTTGAGATCGAAGGTCCGTGTGGCCAGCGTGGCGTCTAGGACGGCGGGCCGCTGGTAGAGGTACTGCATCTCCGGAACCTCCGCCATGATCGGATCGGAGCTGGCCAGGTTGTGCAGGTCGAGCGGTGACATGTTGACCAGGTGGGGGACGGGTGAGCCGGTCAGGTCGGCGAATCGCACCGCTATCTCGCGTACCGAGCCGTCGGAGATGGGGGGCACGTGCCAGGCCTGCCCCCAGGCCTGGTCGTTTCTGCTGACGGCGACGAGCATGCGGGCCACGTCGCCGGGATAGGACCAGCTGTGCGCCGCGTCCAGGTCTGCTGGGATGTGAACGGGATTTCCGGCCAGAACGGACGGCGCGACCATCAGGTTGAACATCGACACCGCTCCGGGACCGATGAAGTCGCCGGGTCGCACCTCGGCGAAACGGATCCGCCCCTGCTCGTGGGCGGTGATGGCGTCCTGCCACATCTGTGCCCGAACCCGGCCCTTGATGGTGGTCGGCGCCAGGGGAAGGTCCTCGGTCATCGCCCCGACGACGGGGCCGTACCCGTAGATGTTGCTGAGGTTGACGTAGCGCGCGCCGCTGCGTTCGGCCGCGGCCAGCAGTGCGGCTGCCAACGCCGGAGTCTCTGTCGGCAATCTGTTGTAGGCCGGCGATGCGCAGTTGAAGAGCGTGGCGGCGCCCTGGGTCAGCCTGGTCAGGAGGGCGGCATCGCTGGCGTCCGCGGCGATCCGTTCGATCAGCGGGTGCTCTGGCCCGCCGCCGCGCCGGCTGAGTATGCGCACCCGGTCACCGGACTCGGCGAGCAGGCGCGCGGTGGCTGTTCCGGAGTGGCTGGCTCCGACGACAACGTGGAGTGACATCGAGATCCGATCGTGAGGCGCGGGCGATCCGCGGTCGGCCTGGACTTCGACCGTACGTTTCCCGCTGAAGACAGTGAATAGCTTGCTGTCTACAATTCATGTCCAATCATCTATGCAGGCTGCAGATAGGGTCTGAGCATGGACCTGCTCAGCGACCTGCTCTCCGCCATGCGCACCGGGCAGCCATACGCGGGGAAGACCAGGTGCCGGGCCCCCTGGGGGGTGCTCTTCCCAGCCGGGGACGCGGCGGCGTGCCACGTGGTTCTGCAAGGCTCGTGCTGGCTGATCCCCCAGCACGGCGCCCCGCTGGCACTCGGCGTCGGCGACGTGGTGTTCACACCACACGGAGACGCGCACGCCATCGTCGACCAGCCCGGCAGCCCCACAATCGACTACCACCCCAAGCGCGGCGACGAGTCGACCATCAGGGAGATGACCATCCCCGGCTCGGGCGCCACCACGGAAATGCTGTGTGCCTCCTACAGTTTCGACCAGGCCCGCCCGCACCCGCTGCTCCACGGCCTGCCCCAGGTCGTCCACCTACCCGCCCGCGTCGGGCACCACTCCGATCTTCGTGCCGCCGTCGATCTCCTGGGCAACGAACTGCGACAGCCCCGCGCCGGTACGGAGGCCATCGTGCCCGCGCTCATCGACATGCTGCTGCTCTACGTCCTGCGCGCCTGGCTCGAAGAACAGTCCGGACATGCCCTGACCGGCTGGGTCATGGCACTGAACGACCCGGCGATCTCAACGGCGCTGCACCACATCCATCGCCACCCCGGGCGCCCGTGGAGCGTCGAGGATCTGGCCAGGGAGGCCGGACTGTCACGCGCGGCCTTCGCCAAACGGTTCGCCAGCACCGTCGGTCAGCCCCCACTGGCGTACCTGACGTGGTGGCGGATGACGACTGCCGCGCGACTGCTGCGCGAGTCCAAGGCCCCACTGAGCGCGGTCGCCGAACGTTGTGGCTACCGCTCGGAATTCGCGTTCGCCAAGGCGTTCAAACGTGAATTCGGCGCCGCACCCGGCAGGTACCGACGCCAAGGACAGCCTGGTCAAGATCTATCCGAGAAGTGACTGATGGGGCCCGCAATCGCATCGGGATTCACTTCCCCGACGGCTCCGGAGTGTGGCCGGCCGTCGCCGAGCTCCCTTTCCATCCTGGAACGGGTGGCCACCGACTGCGCGCGGCTGCTCGGCGACGAACACCCGAACACGGTGGCGGTGGTTGCCGCGTTGCGGGCGTGGCAGGCCGACACCTGAATCGATCTTGTTCGTGTCGCCCCACAGTGTCGTTTGGGGTACACCCCAACACCACACGATCAACTGGCCGGAAAGACGTCAGGTTAGAGTCCTTCGGCGTGTTTCTTGACACCTGTCCGGCAGGTTCTTAAAGTCCAACCTGACATTTCCGGGTGCGGAGGGGGCCGGGGCGGATGCGGGTCGGTTACGTCAGGGTCAGCAGCGTCGACCAGAACACGGTGCGGCAACTTGACGGGGTCGACGTCGAGCGGGTCTTCACCGACAAGGCGTCCGGGAAGGACAGCGACCGGCCGAAGCTCGACGAGCTGCTCGCGTTCGTCCGCGACGGCGACACCGTGCTCGTGCACTCCATGGACCGCCTCGCCCGCAACCTCGACGACCTCCGCCGCCTCGTCCGGACCCTCACCGGCAAAGGCGTCCGGGTCGAGTTCGTCAAAGAGAGCCTCGCCTTCACCGGCGAGGACTCACCCATGGCAATGCTGCTGCTCTCCGTCATGGGAGCCTTCGCCGAGTTCGAACGCGCTTTGATCCTCGAACGCCAACGCGAAGGCATCGCCGCCGCCCGCCAGCGCGGCGTCTACACCGGCCGCACACCCGCCCTCACCCCCGACCAGGCCGACCAGCTCCGTGAACGCGCCGCCGCCGGCGAGCGCAAGTCCGACCTGGCCCGCGCGTTCGGCATCAGCCGCGAAACCGTCTACACCTACCTACGGACCACAGCCGTCGCAGGCGCCACCAGCTGAACCGACCCGGCGACTCCCATACCGAGAATGATCAGTTTGGCCTGTCAGTTACGAAATGGCCATGGCGGCCCTCCCTTCCAGGTGGAGGGCTCCTGCTCTCGGAGCCATTCGAGGGTCGGGATCTTCTCCACCTGGTCCTCTATCCCGAGGGAGCGATGCACGAAGACCATGTGGCCGTCTCCTTCTTCGCTGTCCGTCAGGAGCGAGTCGTCGAACAGCGCTGCTGCTGCACGGCCCGGGTCTTCGCCGTCGGGGTACTCGTAGATCTGCCATGAGGTCGACGCCCAGCCCAAGTCCACATCGTCGCCGTACCAGGCATAGACCTCCTTGACCGGGAGTCCTCGTCTCCCGACTTCAAGGTAGGTTCCTCGTCTCCAGGTCTCCGCGGCGACCCGCGCCGTTTCCGGGCTGATCTCCACCAGACGGTCGAGGATCTCCTGGACCGCGTCCGTCGCCTCCTGACGGCTCATGCTCCCAAGGCCAACAATCACGTCTACCGGCCCCCAGACATGGTCGATCTGCACCTGCATGTGGTTCCAGGCCATGGGTCCTCCCCGGAGTGATAGACGTTCAGCACAGACCCGACATGAAGATCGTCACTCATCCTCGCCGTGCCTTCAAGAGCACCGCCGACGCCGATCGCCTCAGCCTGGCGCGCTGCGGTGTCCCACATCGCGCCGGAAGCGGTCAGTACCCCATGCTCAACCACCGGGCTTCGGCCAACTGGAAACTCCCACCCGCACACACGATCATGGTCGAGGCTGACCGTAGTGCAGACGGTGTCGGCTCCGACCCATCACGCGGGACTGAACTCGCCTGCACACCGGCACAGACGCCCAGCTCAGCCATGCACGCGAGTTCGGACATTCACACGTCCTGACCTTGATCGTCGCCCGTCCCGTTAATGACCGAATACGGGACTCCAGTAATCGGCCCTGGCGATCTACCCGCGGGAAGCCTGCTCGTCGATCCAGCTGACAAGCCGCTCGGTCTGCTGTGTGTTGGGGTGGTTGTCGCCGAGGACCCGCCGCTGGCGGGCCAACGTGTCCTGGGCCAGCTGTCGGGCTGCCTGGTGCTCCCCCAGCACGCCCAGCCGGCCGGCGAGGTTGCCCGCCGAGGTCAGAGTGTTGGGGTGGTTGTCGCCGAGGACCCGCCGCCGGCGGGCCAACGTGTCCTCGTCCAGCTGACGGGCGGCCTGGTGCTCCCCCATCGCGGACAGGTAGGTGGCGAGGTTGTTAGCTGAGGTCAGGGTGCGGGGGTGGTCGTTGCCGAGGACCCGCCGCTGGCGGGCCAACGTGTCCTGGGCCAGCTGTCGGGCGGCCTGGTGCTCCCCCATCGCGTACATCTGGGCGGCGAGGTTGTTAGCTGAGGTCAGGGTGCGGGGGTGGTTGTCGCCGAGGACCCGCCGCTGGCGGGCCAACGTGTCCTGGGCCAGCTGTCGGGCGGCCTGGTGGTGTCCGAGGGCGTTGTAGGTGGTGGCGAGGGTGTGGGCGGCGGCGAGGGTGGTGGGGTGGTCGGGGCTGTGGTGGTGGAGGGCGTCGCGGTGTAGGCGTAGGGCGAGGGTGTTGGCGGCGGTGTAGTCACCGCGGGCGTAGAGCTGGTAGCAGAACTGGTCGGTAGTGGTGCGGAGGTGGTGGGGGTCGTCGGGGCCGGTCAGCTGGCTGTGGGCGTGCAGGAGGTGGGGGCCGAGGGCGGTCCAGGCCGGCCAGCTGCGGGGATCGTCCGCCTGGTGGGTGGGGGTGGCGGCGGTGAGGAGCCGGGTGGTGGTGTCGGTGAGGGTGCGGCGCTGGGCGTCGGTGAGCTGGCCGGCGATGACGGCTTGGACGAGACGGTGCACGGTGAGCGTGCCGTCGCTGTCGTGGTGGCGGAGCAGGGAGTAGTCCGCGGCCGCGGCGACCGCCTCCCGCACATCCTGGCCGGCTGCCGGCGGGTGTCGGCGGTGCCACCAGCGGCGCCGCCGGAGGGGCAGGGTGGGGAACAGCGCCAGCGGGATCGGGTCGGGGGCGAGCAGCGCGCAGGCCTGGAGCAGCCAGACCGCAGCGGGGGCGTCGGCGGCCAGGCGTTGCAGGGAGAGTGACCAGCAGGTGTCGAGACGGCCGGCGTAGAGCGGGGGGTCTCCGGTGGCCAGGTATTCGGCGCGCCGCGCCCGGAACTGGGCGAGGTAGTCGCGTGGAGGGGTGCGGGTGCGGGCCAGGTAGGCGCCGGCTTGGGCGAGGGCGAGTGGCAGGTCCCCGAGTTCGTCGGCGAGCGCGCCGGCGACGGCCGGGTCCAGGCCGGGGAGCTGGTGGGTGAGGAGCGCGACGGACTCGGGGCGGGGGAGCAGGTCGACGTCGACGGTGGCGGCCAGATGCTCCCAGGCCGGGTTGCGTGAGGTGATCAGCACGTGGCCGGGGCCGGTGGGCAGCCAGGGGGCCAGCGCGGTGGGGTGCTCGGCGTTGTCGAACACCACCAGCCACCCCGGCCGGCGGGCGAGTGCTGCCAGCACCCCTGACGCGGTCTCGGGAACGGTGGTGGTGGGTAGGCCCAGTGGCCTGGCCAACGTGGCGATCTTCTCGGCGAGCAGTGTGGTCTGTTCGGCGTCGATCCACCAGATCAGGGTGTAGTCGCCGGTGTGGCGGTGGGCGTACTCGAGCGCGAGCTGGGTCTTCCCGACCCCGCCCATCCCGTGTAGGGCGGTGACCGCGACCGGACCGGCCTGAAGTTGCCGGCGGATCCGTTCCAGCTGCCCCGCCCGGCCGGTGAACAGCCGGTTCCGTGCCGGCAGAGCCCCGACCGGCGGGCCGTCCACCCGCGGCGGTGGGCCCGCGCCTGCCGGGTCGGGTTCGGGGGACGGCGGGCGGGTGAACACCAGCGGCGTCCCGTAGGCCAGCAGCGCGATCGTCAACGCCGGTGTGATCACCGCCAGTATCGTGCCGGCCGGTTCCCAGTCGTACCGGCGCACCAGCACCACCGTCACCACCAGCGCGACCACCGTGACCCCTGCCGGCACCAGATGCCGCCGCACCGCCCCCATAACCGTCCATCATCGACCACCCCGGCACACCAGCCCGTTACCCACCGCATCCCGGCCCGGACCGCGCCGCTCCCGGGAACCGGAACAGCCCCTGACGCCTCTTGCAGTCGATCTTGAAGCGGGGGTAGGCGCGGCTCAGGCCCGGGATGCAGGGAAATTACCGGGCGTCAGCCCCCGGCCACCGGTGACCCGGCGCGCGGAGGCTGGTACAGGTACAGGCACAGGTGAATACCGCGTTGGGGAACGGAGATACGCGGCTGCCCGCGGGGCTGACGCGACCGGCGTCCTGGACAGCTGGGGACGGCGCCGGCGCTTCCTGACCAGATCACCTGGCGTCAGTGCTGGCCCGGCCAGCGCGGCCGATCGGGCCTGGGAGGGGAGGCTTCTCGGGCGCGAGGGACCCGCGAGAGCATCAACTAGCTGTTGACTTGCATCAATGTGATGTTGATCTGGCAGGGTGACCACTGACAACTCGGCCGCCGTCGACGACGGCCTGCCCGAGCGCCTGGCCAACTTCCGACCCGTCTACGAGGCGCTGCCCCCCGCCGACCGTCCAGCCCACGTGGCCCGGTGGACAGCCCTCATCGATGCCGCCCGCCAGCGGTCCGCGGCCGCGCTGCGTCTGCAGGCATGGTTCGGCTCCGCCGACGAACGGCAGTGGGCTGGCGACCCGAACGGCCCCCGGCTCAGCGCCCAGGAACTAATGGCTGCGACCCGCGGCGCCGCCATGCCCTACCGCGGCCCCGACGACGACCGGCCCCGCCCGACAGCCGCCGACCTGGCCGACGCGCTGCGCCAGATCGACCAGGCCCGCCTCGACCTCGCGCAGCTCGAGGAACGGCTCGTGGAACTGGCCCGCACCGAGGCCGACGACCGCCGCCGCCTGCCCTGGACGGAGATCGCCGACGCGCTCGGCCTCGCCTCCCCCCAGACCGCCCAACAGCGCTACCGACACTCCTCACGCCTGCACGCGGACACCGACGCCGCTCTCACCGGTGGTGAGGCGGGCCGTGATGAGTGATGCGGACCGGGACGACGACCGTCGCACGGGCCTGCCCGACATCGACGCGTTCATCGACGTCGCTGACGCCGAGCGGGGCACGCTCAACGATCTGTTCGCGGTGAACGCGGCGGAGAACGCTGTCGTCGCCATCCGCCGGGACGAGCTGGTCGCCGAGCAGACCGCGGCGCACCGGCGGTGGAGTGCGGCGAAGGGCCGGCTGACCCGGGCGCAGCGCGACGGCGACGCCGGGAAGATCGCCGCTGCCCGCCGGCGCGTGGACGAGCTCTCTGCCGAGTGCGACCGGAACGACAAGCGGATCACCGCCGAGCTGGCCCGGCTCAGCCAGGCCCGCCATGACCAGGTAGGCGAGATCTACGACCAGATGCACCGGTCCTGGGACGCCGGCGGCCGTGTCATCGACGCGCTGGAGGGACACCGCGTCGACCGCCGGCACGACGATGGGTAGCGCCCGTCACGAAACCTCGTGCGGGTGCGGACCGGTCCGGCCGGTGACCCGCTCGTCGACGGGCCGGCCGGGCCGGTCCGCCCAAGCGCTGGCCAGTGCGGCACCGGCGCCGTTCTACGCCGACGACGCGGGCGTCAGGATCGGGATCCGGGGATGAGGGACCGCGCCGACCGGCGCGGGTACGCACACCATCGCCGAGCTCGCCGAACTGCTCTCCGTCTCCCGGGCGACCGTCTACCGGGTCCTCGAACGCGCCACCCGCAAGATCAATCCTTAGCGTTCAATCCTGCGGAAATCTGCGCCTCACCCCGTCCACAAAGCCCTTCTGCGCGAGTTTGATGAGGGCCTCGCGGACCGGCGCGCGACTGATCCTGAGCGCGTCGGCGACCTCGTCCTGATCGATCTTGCTGCGTGGCGGCAGACCGCCCGAGACGATCGCCTCCCGGATGAAGTCGGCCGCCTCGTCCTTGAGACGGAACTCGCGTTCGTGGTCCAGGGAAGCGGGTCGTTCCACACGTCGAAGGGGACGCCGCCGCCCGGTCAGCCGGGCGGCGGTGCGGCGATCGGAGGGCTCATGTCCGACCGGTAGACCTTCAGCCTGCCGGCCCGTTCGCGTTTGGCCGCGTACATCGCAAGGTCGGCCTGGTGGAGCAGGACGTCGGGGTCGGCCGGGCGGGCGGGGGAGTCGAGGGTGACCAGTCCGAGGCTGGCTCGCGGGGTGTAAGGCCGTCCCGCCAGCAGACACGGTGCCTGTATCGCTGCCGCGAGCCGCTCCCCGACACGGCGGGGATTGCGGAGTCCGTCGCCGTCGAGGATGACGGCGAACTCGTCGCCGCCGAGCCGGGCGACGGTGTCCACGGTCCGTGTTCCCGCCCGCAGCCGCTCCGCGCTGATCCGGAGGAGCTCGTCCCCGGCGGCATGCCCGAAGGTGTCGTTGATGTGCTTGAACTCGTCAAGGTCCAGAAACAGCACGGACAGCGACGTGCCGCCACCGGCGTCGCTGGCGTCACCGGCGTCGTCGGTGGCGCGCGTGAGTGCTCGCTGTAGTCGGCGGGTGAACAGGGCCCGGTTCGCCAGGCCGGTCAGCGGGTCGTGGAAGGCCTGGTGGTGCAGCTCCCGTTCCTGGTCCCGGATTCCGGTGAGTAGCCGGGCGTTCTCGACCAGCGTGACCATCTGGCGGACCAGCGCGACCAGCAGCAGCCCGGCGATGCCGTACGTCTCGAACCGGTCGACCTGCGTACCGATCGACAGCTTGCCGACCACCAGCAGGCCCGCCGCACCGAGCACCGCGTAGGGCAGCACCACGTACGCCCACGTCGCCTGCGGCCCGGCCGGCGCCGGGCCGTCCAGCGCCGGGCCGTCCGGCGGTGCGCGAGCCGGGAACGGCAGCAGCGCGGCAAGGAAGACCAGCAGGAAGGCGAGGCCGAATGCGACCACGCTCAACGGCGGCATGTCGAGCTGGTGCTGCGCGACGCGGTAGACGAAGACGTTGCTGGTGAGACCGTAGGCGAGCAGACCTGTGCCGAGCAGTGCCAACGTCGTCGGGGAGCGCGGCCGGCGGAAGCTCGCGATCAGCACCACCGCCGTGACCAGGATCAGTACGGAGACCGCGTGGACCAGGGAGAGCAGGAACTCTCTGAGGTTGGGCGCACCTGTCCGGACGACCGCGGCGAGCACCGTCCCCCATTCCAGCAGGACGATCGAACCGACGATCAGTACACAGTCCAGCATGGTGATCACGTACCAGCGGGACGAGCCGCGGCCCTGCCTCCCCGCCCGGCCGTCCACCGGGTCGGTGGGCAGCGACAGCAGCCCGGCCAGGGCCACACCGTGGAAAACGAGCAGGACGGCGTACCACCCCGAGGACACCCGGGGAGATTCACCACCCAGCACGGCTGCCGCCGTCGCGACGCTGGCGAGCGCCGAGCTGCCCGCCATGACGCCGATGAGCCGCCGCCAGCGCCGGTCACCGGGGCGGGTGCGCCGAGCGGTCCAGAAGCAGGCCGCCGCGGCGGCCACCTGGGCGGCGGCGTTGAGCGACATCGTGGCGACGACGCCCGGCCGCGGGCCCAACAGCACCGCGAGGGCGACCTCCAGCGCAAAAAGCACCACGGCGGCGACGGCCGCGCACCACAACAACTGCGGCGTACGGCCCGAAACGGTCGAACGCCGCAAACCGTGTGTGGCGCCCGTGACGCCACGGAGTTCGGACATCGTCCACATCCCTCGGGGGAAGAGTATCGAGGTCGAACCGATTCGGATAGTTACGATGTTGGCGCCTGGCTGGGGCGGCTGCCCTACCCGCGGAGGTAGCGGCCGAGGGCCATGATCGGCCACAGCAGCCGGTAGCCGTGGTAGTTGATGTAGAAGTCGCCGGGGAACCCGGTACCGGTGAACTGGTCCTCGTCCCAGGAGCCGTCCGGCCGCTGGTGATCGGCCAGCCACCGGGCACCCCTCGCGAGGGCCCCGCTCACCTCGGGCTGGTCGCCCACCGTCAGCAGGGCCAACATCGCCCACGCCGTCTGGGACGCGGTGGACTCACCACGGCCCGACCACTCGGGATCGGTGTAGGAGCGCAGGTCCTCCCCCCAGCCGCCGTCGGCGTTCTGGTGGGTGAGCAGCCAGTCCGCTCCCGCCCGCATGGCCGGATGGGACGGCTCCAGCCCCGCGGCGCGCAGCGCGGGCATCACGCTGCCGGTGCCGTAGACGTAGTTGACGCCCCACCTGCCGAACCACGACCCGTCGGCCTCCTGGTGGTCCAGCAGCCAGTCCACCCCGCGCCGCGTGCGGTCGTCGCCGCCGAGGCCGGCCTCGGCGAGCAGCTCGACGACATGCGCGGTGACGTCCGCGGAGGGCGGATCGGTGAGGGCTCCGAAGTCGGCGAACGGGATCTGGTACGGGATGGTGCTGGTGTTGTCCGCGTCGTATGCGCCCCATCCGCCGTCGCTGGACTGCAGCCCGAACAGCCAGGCCACCGCCCGGCGCTCGGCGGCGTCCAGCTCGTCGCGCGCCGGGTGGCGCACCCGGCGCAGCGCGAGCAGAACCTCCGCCGTGTCGTCGGTGTCGGGGTAGGTGTCGTTCTCGAACTCGAACGCCCAGCCACTCGCCGGGACGTCGGGATGGTTGACCGCCCAGTCGCCACGCCGGTGCCGGACCTCCTGGCCGAGCAGCCAGCCGGCGGCGCGGACCAGCGCCGGGTGGTCGGGCGCGATCGCGGCCGTGGCACCCGCGTCCGCGAGGGCGTTCACCGCCAGCGCGGTGTCCCAGACCGGCGACTGCGACGCCTCGACCATGCGGGAGCCGTCGGGGAGGGTAACGCTGTAGTCGTCGAGGGCCCGCAGGGCGGCCTTCAGCACCGGATGGTCGAGCTCGTACCCGAGCAGCCGCAGCGCGATTATCGAATAGACCGCGGGTGGCTGAATTCCGCCGAAGCATCCGTCCGCCTCCTGGCGGGCGATTATCCACCGCTCCGCGGCCCGCAGCGCATGGTTGCGCATGGATCGAACGGGGCGCCGGTGATAGACGTGCAGCAGTCGGTCGATACCCAGGAAGATTTCTTTCGCGGTGAACCGCGTGCTGATTCTCTCGAGCACGTTGGAGGGTCCGGCGCCGGACCAGGCGGAGGCGGGTCCGTCCGGGTACAGCTCGTCGAGGTCGAACGGCGCCGGCCGCACCGGGCGGAGGGCGGAGACGACCGTCAGCGACACCAGGGTCTGGCGCGCCCAGGACCCGAAGGAGTAGATGTTCAGCGGTGCGCGGCGGGGGAGGAGCATGATCTCCGGGGGCAGCGCCGGCAGGTCCTCCCAGCGCCACCAACCGAACAGCGCCAGCCAGATCCGGGTGAACACCCTGGTCGCGGGAACTCCGCCGTGGTCGCGGACCCAGGTCGCGGCGCTGAGCATGTGCGGTGCGGAGGCGTCGTCGCCGGCGAGGCGCAGGGCGATGTACGACTCGACGGTGGTGGACAGCTCGCCCGGGCCGCCGAAGTACTGCGGCCACGATCCGTCGTCGCTCTGCCGGGAGCGGATGAACCGGGCCGAGGCCGCCGTCACCTCGGTCGTGCGGATACCGAGGTACTCGCGCAGCAGGAGGTCCTCGGCGTCCATGCTCGTGTTCGTCTCGAGATCGAACTTCCACCAGCCCGTGCCGTCCTGCAGCGCGAGCAGGTGGTCGGTGGCGAGGCGTAGCGCGCGGGTGAGCTCGCTGCCGACAGCCGCGGTGAGGTCGCGTGCGGTGGCGTCGCCGGCGCTGGTCTGCGTGGGAATGCTTTCCCGGGTGACACTGACGGTATCGGAAACGTTCATATCCGGTCCTCGCATATCGTTCATCACCAACGTGACAGGAGGTCGGTCGGATCCCTGGAACATGGCCGACCTGGACGCCGAACGGGCGCGCCGGAGGGGCTCTCCGAACCGCGCCGCCCGAGTAGGGGGCGCTCATTCACGCTGGCGCGCTCACATTGTTCAGGGTGCCGCGACAGACCTTGCTTCCCGGTTGTGCTGTTCCTGCGGTGCGGGTGGGTCAGCCGGTGGGGGGCTGGACGCCCAGTCGACCGAGGCAGAGGTCGACCGTCATGAGTAGATCGCCGAGGTCTGTGCTGCCCGAGCTGCACCACGCGCGGGTCGCCACCTGGATGGCCCCGAGAAACGTGACGGCGGTCAGCTGGGCGCCCAGACCGGGGTCGGGCGGGCCGTTCCCGGCAGTGGTGCCTTCAGGGGTGGTGCCTTCAGCGATGGCGTGTTCAGAGGTGGCGTGTTGAGCGGTGGCGTGTTGAGCGGTGGCGTGTTGAGCGGTGGCGTGTTCGACCGGGCTGGGCTCGGTCTCCTCCGCGAGCTCCACGGCGAGTCGGTCGCCGATGGCGACGAGACGGCTCAGGACCGCTCCCGCCAGGGGTGAGGAGCCGTCGAGGAGAAGCAGGTGATCGGCGTAGTGGCGGAGTGAGTCGCCGTCCGGCGACATCAGCGTCCACGCGTCGAAGGCCGCGTTGCGCAGCGCCGTCAGGGGTGGCTCGTCAGCGGGCCGGCGGCGCAGTGCGGCCACGGTGAGATCGCCCATCTCGTCCAGCGGTGCGAGGGCGATCGCCTCCTTGCTCGTGAAGTAGCGGAACACGGTGCGCACGGACACCTCGGCCTGGTCGGCGATCTCCTCCACGGCGGCCGCCTCGTAGCCCTTCAGGTGGAACAGCTCGTGCGCGGCGTCGATGATCGACTGGCGGGTGCGACGCTTCTTCCGCTCACGCAGGCCTTCCGTGCGCTGGTCAGCCACGCTCGGTTACCTCCTGCCGCGTAGCGCTTCCGTGACCCTGGTGTCTTCGGTAAGCATACGCGCAACACTGGCAAATGGCAGTCTCTGACAGATTTTTGACCCGCATGGGTCGTATGTCCTGTTCGTGAGGGAGTGCTGGGGCCGGCCGCCCCCCGATCCGCGGTGTCGATGACGCCTGGCCGGCTGGGAGGGCGTGCACCGACCGCGGCGCGGTGCTCGCGGCCATCGGCGACCCGGCCGTCCTGGTGGTCGACAGCCGCAGCAGGGAGGCCTATCTCGGGTCGGCCGACCGTCCCTACCGTGCCGGTCACATCCCGGGCGCGCGTCACCTCGACTCCCGCACCCTGGTGGACACCCGTACCGGCGAACCGCTCCCGGCCGCCGTGTACGACGGCTCGATGCTGGAGTGGGCGGCGGACCCGGACCTGCCGCTCGTCCTCGGAGCGGAGAGCTGACGCGCGGGCGGCGCCTGTTCCGGCGGGGCCCCGCCGCCCGCGTGCGTTATTTGAACTGATGGTTGTAGAAAAAGAACTGCCGCTGATAGCCTGACCGACGTCCTCGGCGTGACGGGGAGAGAGACGGGCGGGGTGCGATGAGGCTCGGGGTCGTCTATCCGCAGATCGAGCTCGAGGGAGATCCGTCGGCGCTCGCCCGGTTCGCCCGGGCGGCCGAGGGGCTCGGCTACGACCATCTGGTCCTGTACGACCACGTCATCGGCGCCTCGCACGAGCGACGCGACCCGCCGATCCGGGGCCGGTACGGGGAACGGAGCCCGTTCCACGATCCCCTCACGGCCTTCGCCTACCTGGCCGGCCTGACCGAGCGCATCGAGTTCGTGAGCGGCGTCCTCATCCTTCCGCTGCGCCAGACCGTCCTCGTCGCCCGGCAGACGGCCGACATCGACCTCATGTCCGGGGGGCGCCTGCGGCTCGGGGTGGGGGCCGGGTACAA
This sequence comes from Parafrankia sp. EAN1pec, assembly GCF_000018005.1. Classification (GTDB taxonomy): domain Bacteria; phylum Actinomycetota; class Actinomycetes; order Frankiales; family Frankiaceae; genus Parafrankia; species Parafrankia soli. Next base: position 5,679,827 of record NC_009921.1, on the reverse strand, counting down.
CCGGGTCGAATACCACGCGATGGGCGTGGACTTCGCCAGCCGGGGCCGGCGACTGACCGAGCAGATCTCCTACCTCCGGCGGCTGTGGAGCGAGGAGCTGATCAGCTTCGAGGGCGAGTTCGACCAGATCGACCGCGCCAACATCGTCCCGCGGCCGACCCGCCGGATTCCGATCTGGTGCGGCGGGTTCGCCGAGGCGGCGTTCCGCCGGGCCGTGGCCCTGGCCGACGGCTTCGTCTTCGGCTACGGCCTCGATCAGGCCGCGACGGACGGCTGGATCCGCCTGCGGGAACTGCTGGCGATCGCGGGCAGGCCGCTCGACGGCTTCGGTGCGCAGTTCGTCCTGCACGCACCCGGCCAGCCCTACACCGATCGGCAGATCACGGACGGGCTGCTGCGGCTGCGGGCGGCAGGCGCCACACACGCCTCGCTGTTCACGATGGGGCGCGGGCTCACCGGCGTCGACCGCCACATCGACTACATCGCGGAGATCATGAAGAAGGCCGAGGTCGCGCTGCGCTGAGAGGCCTGGTCCGCTCCCGGGCCGGCCCGGGAGCGGACCATCGCCGTGAGTCAGCCGGGTTCTGCCCGCGGCAGGGCAGGGATCACCTGTCCCGCGGGGGCCTGTTCGCGCAGCACCGCCCGCTGGATCTTGCCGGTGGCGGTCTTCGGCAGCTCCGGAAGAATCGAGATCCGGCGCGGGTACTTGTACGCGGCGAGCCGCTCCCGGGCGAAGGCGGTCAGCTCCTCGGGAGTGGTGGCCGCGCCGTCGCGCAGCGACACGTAGGCCGCCACGGTCTCGCCGCGGTAGGCGTCCGGCAGGCCGACCACGGCGGCCTCGAAGACGTCGGGGTGCTCGTACAGGACGTCCTCGACCTCGCGCGGCCAGACCTTGAAGCCCGACGTGTTGATCTGGTCCTTGACCCGGTCGACGAGATAGACCCAGCCGGCGGCGTCGAGGACGGCGACATCCCCGGTGCGCAGTCGCCCGCCCGCCAGCGCGTGCGCCGACGCTTCGGGGTTGCGCCAGTAGCCGGGGATGACCTGCGGCGCGGAGATGACCAGCTCACCCTCGACGCCCGGCGGCCGCGGCGCGCCGCTCTCGTCGGTGATCCACACGTCGACGTTCTGCATCGGCACACCGATCGACAGGGTGCCGCTCGGGCCGTGCACGGGTGCCGCCGCGCCGGGGGGCACGGCGATGCCACCGCCGGTCGTCTCGGTCATGCCCCAGATGTTGTGCAGGTAGGGCCCGAACCTCGACCGGAAGGCCTCCACCGTCGACGGCGGGATGGGCGCGCCGCCGGAATAGAGCCGCTTCACCGCGGCGAAATGCTCGGGGCCCGCGCCGTCCACCCGGAAAAAGGCGTTGAACGCCGTGATCGAACCGATGGTGGTCGTCACGCCGTGGTCACGGAAGGCCTCGAGCACGACTGAGGGCTCGAAGCGGCCGCTCATGCTCAGTGTCGTGTCGTTCAGCAGTGCGATGCCCGCGTTCAGGGAGAGCCCAGTGATGTGGAAGAGGGGGGCGATCGCGAACACCACGTCGCCAGGCTGGAGGAGTAGCCAGCGGCCGTAGTTCAGGACCGAGTTGAGGCAGTTCCGGTGTGTGTTCAGCGCGCCTTTGGGTGGGCCCGTGGTGCCTGAGGTGTAGGTGAGGAAGGCGGTGTCGTCAAGGGCGGTCTCGACCGGCTCGGGGTGCTGCCCCCGGCGTTCCGACAGGATCGCCGCGAGATCGCCGTCGGGCGACGGCGCGGGATCGCCGGCGGCGCCGAAGACGCGCGGGTCGTCCGCCGTCTGGAAGTCGCGCGCGGAGGCGGATAACAGCCAGCGGACGGTGCTGCCCGCGAGCGTCTCGCGGGTCTGGGCGTCGGTCCCGCGGGCCAGGATGATCCCCGTGGTGCCGGAGTCGTCGATCAGGCGCCGCAGCTCGCGCCCGCGGTACATCGGGTTGAGCGGCACCGCGATGCCGCCGGCCTTCCAGATCGCCAGCAGGCTGATCGGGTAGTGCGGCACGTTCTGCAGGTAGACGCCCACGCGTTCGCCCGGCCGGACGTCCCGTTCCTGCAGCTCGGCGGCGAGGGCGTCGGTGTGGGCGTCGAGTTCGGCCGCACTGAGGGAGCCGTCGAAGTACCGCACCGCCGTCCGGCCGGGGTTGCCGGCCACCCGGTCCCGCCACGCGTCGACGATCGAGGAGTGGGCGAGGCGCGGCGACGGGTCGATCTGCGGTGGGTACGCGGCGAGCCACGGCCGAGCGGTCGAGAGGACGTCCTCGCTCGCGGAATCGGTCGGCATTGATCAGCCCCTCGGGTCTGCGCAGGGTTCGGTCGGGCTTGACACCCCTCGAGGAGCTTATTAGCTTGAGCACCTATTGAACACTATGTCGCACATAATGCACGGCGGCAGGCGCTCTACGGCGACAGGTGATCCACAGTCGAGCGGCAGAGCGGCCCAGGCGGCCACCGCGGCCCGCGGGCGCCGCGCCGACGCGGTCCGGTGCCGGCCCGCCGGGCGGTTCCGAAACTCTCCCAGTGACGGGGGCATGCGATGGATGAGCATGAGACGTACGACGTGGTGGTTCTGGGGTCAGGCGCGGCGGGGCTCACCGCGGCGCTCGCCGCGGCCGTGGAGGGTGCCCGCGTCGCCGTGTTCGAGAAGGCGGAGCTGCTCGGCGGCACGACCGCGCTGTCCGGCGGGACGATCTGGGTCCCCGCCAACCAGCCGGCCCGGGCGGCCGGCATCAAGGATTCCCGCGCGGACGGCCTGGCGTACCTGGCGAGTCTGTCGAACGGGATGATTCTCCCGGAGCTGGCCGAGGCGCTCGTCGACGGCGGTCCGGAGCTGGTCGACTTCGTCGAGCAGCAGACGGATCTCCGTTTCCACCTGGTCGAGGGCTATCCCGACTATCACCCGGAACGTCCCGGCGGCCTGCCCCGCGGGGGACGGTCGATCGAGGTCGGCCTCTTCTCCTTCCTCGGGTTCGAGGAATGGGAGGACCGCATCGCGGGCGACACCCGCCGGCTGCTCATCCGCGAGATGCCCCTGGGCGGGGGCACCGGCGCGCTGGAGCTGGACGTGCTCGCCGAGCGGGAGAAGAACCGCGCGGAGGGCCTCGGCCGGGCGCTGGTCGGCGGTCTGCTCCAGGCCTGCCTGCGGCGTGGGGTGCACGTCGCCACCCGGTCGCGCGGCCTGAGGTTGGTCACCGGTGACGGCGCCGTCACCGGGATCGAGATCGCGACCCCCGACGGCACCCGGTCGGTGCGCACGGGCGCGGTCGTGCTCGCCACCGGCGGCTTCGAGTACGACGCCGATCTCGTCCGCGACTTCCTGCGCGGGCCGCTGACCCGGGCCATCGGCGCGCCGTCCAACACGGGGGACGGGCTGCGCATGGCGATGCGGGTCGGCGCCCAGCTCGGCAACATGCGGGAGGCCTGGTGGGCCCCGGTCGTCAGCCTTCCCGGGCATCGCCGTGACGGCGCCCGCAACGGTCTGCTGACCGCCCGGGAGCGCGCACTGCCCGGTTCGATCATGGTCAACGGCCACGGCCGCCGGTTCGCCAACGAGGCGGCGAACTACAACGCCTTCGGCGGCGCCTACCACCAGCTCGACGCGTCGAAGTTCGAGTACCCGAACCTGCCGAGCTACCTGATCTTCGACCAGTCGACCGTCGACCGGTTCGGTGTCTTCGGCGGGGCGCCCGGCGGCGTGGTGCCGGACTGGCTGGAGCGCGCGGACACCCTGGACGCGCTGGCGGGTCGGCTCGGCCTGCCCGCGGCCGAGGTCGCGGCGACCGTGCGGCGGTTCAACGAGCATGCCCGTGCCGGCACCGACCCCGACTTCGGCCGCGGCGACAACGCCTACGACCGGTTCCCCGGCGGCCGGGTGCTCGATCCCGAATCGGTCCTCTCCACGCTGGGCCCGGTCGAGACCGCGCCGTTCTACGGCGTCGAGGTCGGGTCGTCGGCGCTCGGCACCAAAGGCGGGCCCCGGACCGATCGGGAGGGCCGGGTCCTGGACGTCGACGGCGACGTGATCCGCGGGCTCTACGCCGCGGGGAACGTGATGGCGAGCCCGTCCGGCATGGTGTACGGCGGTGCCGGGGCGACACTGGCCGTCGCCGGGGTGTGGGGTCTCTACGCCGGGCGCGCGGCGGCGCGCGACCCGGCGTCCGGCGCCCGGTCGCCGGTCCTGAGTGAACGATCCGGAAGCTGACCCGAAGCCAGTAGATCATCGGGAGTTGGGGCGATGAGCGAGACAGTGACCGAGACTTTAGAGAGCCCGGCCGAGGCGATCACCGCGCGGGACGCCGAGGACATCTTCGCCGGATGGCTCGCCGACTTCGCGGCGGCCCTGCGGAGCGGATCCACGTCCGACCTCGCCGCGCTCTTCCTCCCGGAGGCGACCTGGCGTGACTTCATGGCCTTCCCCTGGGACTTCCACCACACGGTCGGGCGGGAGGAGACCGTCGCCCGGCTCACCGAGCTGGCGAAGGCCTGGAACGCCGCCGACTTCCGGCCCAGCCGGGAGCAGCCGCCGGTCGTCACGGACGGCGCCATCAACGCGTTCTTCGACTTCACCACCACGGACCGGATCGACCGTGGCTATGTGCTGCTCGTACCGAGCGCGGGGCATTTCGTGGTGTCGATCCTGCAGACCCAGGTGATAGGGCTGCAGGCCCATCCGGAACGGGTGCGTCACCATCGCCGGGACGGCAAGGTCTACGGGATCGTGCCCGACCGCACCCGGTGGTCGAGCGACCGCGAGAAGGAGATCGCCTTCGAGGACGGCGAGCCCGCGGTGCTCGTGCTCGGCGCGGGGCACAACGGGCTGGCCATAGCGGCCCGGCTCGGCGCGCTCGACGTGCCGACGCTCGTCATCGACCGCGAGGCGCGGGTCGGGGACACCTGGCGCAAGCGCTACGCGTCGCTGGCCCTGCACAGCACCGTCTTCGGGGACCATCTGCCCTACCTGTCGCTGCCGCCCTCCTGGCCGGCGCACACCCCGAAGGACAAGTTCGCCGACTGGCTGGAGTCGTACGCGAACCTGCTCGACCTCAACGTGTGGACGTCCACCACGTTCCTCGACGGGCACTTCGACGAGGACGCCCAGCGGTGGACGATCCGGGTCCGGCGCGGGGACGGCTCGGTCCGGGAGCTGCACCCGCGGCACTTCGTCGTGGCGGGCGGCCTGTTCGGATCGCCGAAGATTCCCGCGATCAAGGGCCTCGAGACCTTCCCCGGCATGACGGCGCACTCGGACGAGTTCCAGTACGGCGCCGACTTCCAGGGCAGGAGGGCGCTGGTGATCGGGGCCGGTGTTAGCGGCCACGAGATCGCGCACGACCTGTACGAGCACGGCGCGGACGTCACGATGCTGCAGCGCAGTGCCACCTACGTGGTGAACTACACGTCCTACCACCGGTACTGGTCGACGCTGTTCACCGAGGACATGCCCTACACCCCGGACTTCGCGGACCAGATGACCTACGCGCTGCCCAACGAGCGGGTCGACGAGCTCAACAAGAAGCTGGTGAAGCTCGCTGCGGCGGCCGACCAGGATCTGCTCGACGGTCTCACCTCGCGGGGCTTCAAGCTCGAGTGGGGCCCGGACGGCACCGGCATCATCGGCGCCCACATGTCCGGCAAGGACGCCTACCAGATCAACATCGGCGCGTCCGAACTGATCGCGGACGGCCTGGTGCACCTCAAGCAGGGCGTCGAGGTGGCCGAGATCAGGGAGCGGACGGTGGTCTTCACCGACGGCTCGACCCTCGACGTCGACCTGATCGTCTTCGCCACCGGCTACCACCAGTTCTGGGGCCACATCAAGCCGACGCTGGGCTCGGCGGCGGACCGGATCGACAAGGCGTACGGCCGGGCCGCGGACGGCGAGTACGCGAACACGTGGCGTCGCTCCGCCCAGCCCGGGCTGTGGTTCGGCACCGGGTTCATCCGGATGGCCCGCTTCTACACCCGGTTCACGGCGCTGCTGATCAAGGCGATCGAGGTCGGTGTCGAGCCGATGAACCCGGACCGGGCCGACGGCAACTGATGGCCGCCATCGACGTGCACAAACGGGTCGAGCCCGGGACCGTGGCGCTGCTCGATCGGCTGGCGCGCTGGGACCTGACGAGCATCGCGACGATCCGGCGCTCGTACGCGGCGGTCGGCCCGCCGTCCGCCCCCGAGGATCCGCGGGTCCGGCGTCGCGACCAGGTCATCCCGGGCACGGACGGCCGTCCCGACGTCCGGGTGCGCTGGTACCGCCCCGCCGACGCCCCCGCCGGGGCGGCGCTGCCCTTCCTCCTCTGGCTGCACGGCGGCGCCTACATCATGGGGAACCTGGACGAGAACGACGACCGCCTCGACCGGATGGTCATCGAGCTCGGCTGCGCCGTCGCCTCGGTCGACTGGCGGCTGGCCCCGGAGCACCCCTACCCGGCGGGCCTGGAGGACGCGGAGACGGTCTGGCGCCGGGTCAGCGCGAACCCGGCCGACTTCGGGGTCGACCCGGCCCGACTGGTCCTGGGCGGGGCGAGCGCGGGTGCCGGCCTGGCCGCCGGACTGTGCCTGCGGCTGCGGGACCTCGGCGTCCCCCAGCCGGTGCTGCAGCTGCTGATCTACCCGATGCTCGACGACCGTGAGCTGACACCCTCGATCCGCGCGATCGAGGACCCGGGGCACTGGGGCCTGTGGCATCTGCGGGCCAACCGGATGTGCTGGGCGGCCTATCTCGGGTCGCTCGACGGCGGCGAGGTCCCGCCCACCGCGGCGCCGGCGCGGGCGGAGGACCTCACCGGGCTCGCGCCGGCCTTCCTCGGGATCGGCGACGTCGACGGGTTCGTGGACGAGAACGTCGCCTACGCGGCACGCCTGTCGGCCGCGGGCGTGCCGATCGAGCTGCACGTGTACCCCGGGGTCATCCACGGCGGGTTCGGCGCACCGCCGCGCACCCCGCGCACCGCGCAGTTCCTGCGGGACGTCTACGCGGCGCTGGCCGCCGCGTTCGTGCCGGCGGACGGATCCCAGGAAGCCGGCGAGGGGCCCTGATGGTCGGGGAGAACCTGGCGGACGTGGCGAACCTGGCGGACGTGGCTGGCCTGGCGGAGGTGGAGAGCAGGCTCCGGCGGCTGGAGGCACGGCTGCGGTCGGCCGAGGACCAGCTGGAGATCCTCCGCCTGCTCAACAGCTACGGCCCTCTGGTCGACAGCGGGTCGGCGGAAGAGGCGGCCGACCTGTGGATCAGCGGCGGCGGCTACGAGTTCGGCGTCCCAGCCGGGAGCGCTGTCCGGGTCGAGGCGCCGCAGGGCCTGGCGGATCTCTACCGGACCGAGCCGCACACCGGGCTGGTCGCCGCCGGCGTCGCGCACCTCACCGCCCCGCCTCGCGTCACCGTCAGCGGCGACACGGCGGAGGCCGTCGGCTATTCCTTCGTGGTCCTCAGGGAGGATGACCGGTGGTTTCTGTGGCGGGCCGCGATCAACCACTGGACGCTGCTGCGCACACCTGCCGGCTGGCGGATCCGGGACCGCCGCAACCGCGTCCTTGACGGCTCACCCGAGTCCCAGGCGATCATGCGCCTGGTGCGGGGGTGAGAGCCCGCGCCGCGCAGCCGGGCGCTGACGGGGCCGGATACCATCAGCCCATGGCCCGAGCCGACCAGACGGAGATCGTCAAAGCGCAGCCTGGGAGCCAGACGCTCGCGCGCGGTCTGCGGGCCCTCATCGCCGTCACGGAATCCGGGACGGGCCTGACCACCCAGGAAGTCGCGGAACGGCTTTCCATCCATCGGTCGATCGCCTACCGGCTGCTTCAGACATTCGTGGATTTCCGGTTTCTCACCCGTGCCGACAACGGCGTCTACCGGCCGGGCGCGAGGCTCGTGTCGCTGTCGGACGCTTACCTGCCCGGCCTGCGCGAGATCGCCCTGCCCTCGATGCGGCGGCTGGCCGAGCGACTCGGCTCCACGATTGCGCTCTTCATCGCCGAGGGTGAGGAAGCGGTCGCGATCTCGCTGGTCGAACCCACCAACACAACTCATCACCTGTCGTTCCGCGCCGGCATGCGGACCCCGCTGGACCGGGGGTCAGCGGGCTACGCGCTCGCCTCGGCGCTTCCGCCGCAGCCCGGCGAGCCGGCCGGGGTGAAGCTCGCGCGCGAGCTCGGCTTCGCGGTCAGCAGCGGTGAGATAGAGGCCGGGGCGCATGGCGTCGCGGCGCTCATCCCGACCCGGCCCTCCAGCCCGCTCATGTGCCTCCACCTGGTCACCTTCCGCTCCGAGGTGGCGGCCGGCGCCGGCCCGGTGATGGTGCAGGCCGCCGGCGAGATCGGCCAGCTCTTCGACGGCGGTGACCGGTTGTCGGGTGCCCAGGTGCCCGGGCTCGGCCAGGCCGGCTAGCCCACCGGCTCCACCAAGCCGTAGCAGGCGCCGGCCCGGCGTCGGCGCTCGGCGGTCGTGCCTTCCCGCGCACCCGCGTTGCTGGCCTGTCTGCCCGCCCGCCCGGCTGTCTGCCCGTCTGCCCGTCTGCCCGTCTGCCCGCGATTCCCGCGTGCCCACCGTCTCGTGGCGGCGGGCGCCGTTGCGCCGTGCCCGGCCGCCGCGGGACGGGTGGGCGGGGCCGTCCGTCCGCCGTCCTCCCGGTCTTGACACCCTTGAGGGCGGATCCTACTGTGCATATTTAGAACACTATCGTTCTATAGTTCGTACAGCGCTAGCGAGGGTTGCTGGCGAGGGTGCAGCGTGACCGAGGGATGGGCCAGACGCGTGTCGGAGTTCGAAAGCATCTGGAGTGACCTTCAAGGTGTCCCGTTCTCGCAGGGATACCTGGACGCCGCGGGCGTGCGGACGAGATATCTGCACGCCGGCGACAAGAGCCGACCGGTGCTCGTCCTGTTACATGGTTCGGGCGGGCATGCCGAGGCCTACGTCCGCAATCTGGAGGCCCACGCACAACATTTCTCGACGTGGGCGATCGACATGCTCGGGCACGGGTACACCGGCCGGCCCGGTCACCCCCTGGAGGTCGCCCACTACGTGGAGCACCTGATGGCGGTGCTCGACACCATCGGCGCGGACCGCGCCCACATCAGCGGCGAGTCCCTCGGGGGCTGGGTCGCGGCCCGCACGGCCGTCGACCATCCGGACCGGGTCGATCGGCTGGTGCTCAACACCGCCGGCGGGTCGCAGGCGGATCCGGCCGTCATGGCGCGTATCCGCACGCTGTCGATGGCGGCGGTGGAGGACCCGGCCTGGCCGGTCGTCCAGGCCCGGATCAAGTGGCTGATGGCGGACAAGACCCGGGACTACGACGACCTCGTCGCGAGCCGGCAGCGCGTCTACCGGCAGTCCGGCTTCACCGCGGCGATGAGCGACATCATGGCGCTGCAGGATCCGGCGATCAGGGCGCGTAACCTGCTCGGCCCGGCCGAGTACGGCGCCATCACCGCACCCACGCTGGTGCTGTGGACGAGCGACGACCCGACCGCGAACGTCGCGGAGGGCAGCCGGATCGCCTCGATGATCCCGGGCGCCCGCTTCGAGGTGATGCCCGGCTGCGGCCACTGGCCCCAGTACGAGGACGCCAAGACCTTCAACCGCCTGCACGTCGACTTCCTGCTGGGGCGCTGACCATGGCCACGGACCTGCCCGGAGCCGGCACCGCACCCGGAGCCGTCGCCGCCGCGCCGGCCGTCGTGCTGATCGGCGCCGGCCCGGTGGGGCTGACGCTCGCGAACCTGCTCGGCGGCTACGGCGTGCGCACCCTGGTGGTCGAGGAGCGGGAGACGCTGATCGACTACCCGCGCGGGGTCGGCCTGGACGACGAGTCGCTGCGCACCTTCCAGAGCACGGGCCTGGTCGACCGGATCCTGCCGCACACGAACCCCAACCAGGTGATGCGGTTCGTCGACGCGAAGCAGCGCGTGCTCGCCGAGATCGCGCCGACCAGCGAGCCGTTCGGCTGGCCGAAGCGCAACGGCTTCGTCCAGCCGTTGGTGGACGCCGAGCTGCTGGCGGGCCTGCGGCGGTACGAGCACGTCGAGGTCCGCTGGGGCCACCGGATGGAGTCGCTGGAGCAGGCCGCCGGCGGGGTGACGGTAGGGCTGTCCGGGCCCGCCGGCCCCTCGACCGTCACGGCCGGCCACGTCGTCGGCTGCGACGGCGGGCGCAGCGCCACCCGGCAGCTCATGGGGATGTCGTTCGAGGGCACGACGTCGCCGACGCGCTGGCTCGTGGTCGACATCCGCCCCGACCCGCTCGGCCGGCCCAACGTGGATGTCGGCGCGGACCCGGCGCGCCCCTACGTGTCGGTGTCCATCGCGCACGGCATCCGCCGCTTCGAGTTCATGCTGCACGCGGACGAGGCCGACGAGGCGGCGGAGGACCCGGAGTTCATCGCCACGATGCTCGCCCGGTTCGTCCCGCGCCCGGACCGCGTCAACATCATCCGGCGCCGGGTGTACACGCACCACTCGCGGATCGCCGGCTCCTTCCGCGACGGGCGGGTCCTGATCGCCGGCGACGCCGCCCACCTGATGCCGGTCTGGCAGGGCCAGGGCTACAACAGCGGCATCCGGGACGCGGCCAACCTCGGCTGGAAGCTCGCCGCGGTGGCGAACGGCCTCGCCGGCGACGCCCTGCTCGACACCTACGACGTCGAGCGCCGCCGGCACGCGCAGTCGATGATCGACCTGTCGACGACCGTCGGGCGCATCATCTCCCCGACCAACCGGCGGGTCGCCACCGTGCGGGACTGGATCGCCCGGACGGCCTCCGCCGTGCCCGCGCTCAAGCAGTACGTCGTGGAGATGCGGTTCAAACCGATGCCGCGATACGTCGAGGGCGCGGTCGTGCACACGGAGCCGATCCGGGCGGACTCGCCGGTCGGGACCCTGTTCATCCAGCCGCGGGTCGACACCCGCGAGCGCGAGAACGTCCGGCTCGACGACGTGCTCGGGCCCTGGTTCGCCGTGCTGTGCTGGAACAACGACCCGTACGAGCTGCTCGGCCCCGAGACGTTCGCGAGGTGGAAGGCGCTCGGCGCGACCTTCGTCGCGCTGCGGCCGGCCACCCAGCTGCACTGGGCGGACCAGGACCACCCGGACGTCGTGGTGGTCGGGGACCGGACCGGCGCGCTCAAGTCCTGGTTCGACGCGCACGAGGAGTCCGTGCTCTTCCTGCGGCCCGACCGGTGTGTGTCCGGCGCCTGCGTCGCTCAGCTGACATCCGAACTGGCCGCGTCGCTCACCGGCGCGCTGTCCCTCACCCCGGGAGCCGAGGATGGCGCTCGCCCTCTGCTGCATGTCACACAGCCCGCTGCTCGGCCTGCCCGGCCCGCCGCCGTCTCTCCTGGCTGACGTCGGCACGGCGCTCGCCGCCGCCCGGGACGTGGTGCGCGAGTACGACCCGGACCTGGTCGTCCTGTTCGCCCCGGACCACTACAACGGCTTCTTCTACCGGCTCATGCCGCCGTTCTGCGTCGGCACCGCGGCGCGCGGTGTCGGCGACTACGGGACGCAGAGCGGCGAGCTCGACGTCCCCGCCGAGCTCGCCTACGGCCTCGCGGAGGCGGCCTGGGCGGCCGACGTCGACGTGGCCGTCTCAACCGGCATGGACGTCGACCACGGCACGGTGCAGCCGCTGGCGGCACTCTTCGGCGACATCGCGGCCCGTCCGGTGGTCCCGGTCTTTGTCAACTCCGTCGCGGTCCCGCTGGCGCCGCTGCGGCGGGCCCGGCTGCTCGGGGACGCGATCGGCCGCTACCTGGCCGGCCTCGACCGGCGGGTGCTCGTGATGGGGTCCGGCGGCCTCTCGCACGACCCGCCCGTTCCGACCCTGGCCAGCCCGCCGGAGGTGCTCGAACGCATCGTGCACGGCCGGCCGCCGACCGTCGGGGAGCGGCAGGCCCGGCAGACCGCGGTGATCGAGGCGGCGGCGGGCTTCGCCCGCGGTGAGGCCGACCTGCAACCGCTCAACCCCGAGTGGGACCGGCGCGTGCTCGACGTCCTCGACCAGGGCCGGCTGGCCGAGCTGGACGGGTGGACCAACGACGGGATCACCCGGGAGGGCGGCAATTCCGCGCACGAGATACGCACGTGGGTCGCCGCGTTCGCGGCGCTCGCCGCAACGGGGCCGTACCAGGTGCGGACCAGCTACTACCGGCCCGCGCCCGAGCTGATCGCCGGCTTCGCCATGCGGACGGCCTTCCCGCGATGAGGCCGGCGTCCACCCGCGGGCGGTGCTCGCCCCGACGATTCCGAGGTGCCGCGTGACTGGCAGCGTTGTGACTGGCGGCGTGGGCCGTGAGGCGATCGAGGCCGCCGTCGCGCGGCTCGACCGGGCGGCCGTCGAGCACGTTCCGTGCGCGCCGGTCGCCGACCTGATCGGCCCGAGTGACATCGACGCCGCCTACGCGGTGCAGTCGGCGCTCACCGCGCTGCGGGTGTCCCGTGGCGCGCGGGTCGTCGGCCGCAAGATCGGTCTCACCTCGCCGGCCGTCCAACGCCAGGTCGGCGTGGACCGGCCCGACTTCGGCGTGCTCTTCGACGACATGAACTACGCCTCGGGCGCCACGGTGCCGTTCGGTCGGCTGCTGCAGCCCAGAGCCGAGGCCGAGATCGCCTTCATCCTCGCCGCGGACATCGTCGACCCGCAGCCCGCCGCCGTCCGGGCGGCGGTCGGCAGCGCGGTCGCGGCGATCGAGGTCGTCGACAGCCGGGTCGCGGACTGGCGGATCCGCATCACCGACACGGTGGCGGACAACGCCTCCAGCGGCGTCTTCGTGCTGGGTGACCGGCATCTCACCCTGGACGAGTTCACTCCGGCCGACGTGTCGATGCGGATGCTGCGCAACGGCGTGACGGCCAGCACCGGGACGGGGCGGGCGTGCCTCGGCGACCCGCTCAGCGCGCTGGCGTGGCTCGCGCGCACGGCACTGGACTTCGGGGATCCGCTCCGGGGCGGCGACATCGTCCTGTCCGGGGCGCTCGGTCCGCTGGCCCCCATCGAGCCCGGCGACGTGATCCAAGCCGAGGTCGGCCCCCTGGGCCCGGTAACGGCGACGTTCGAGAAGGAAGGCTGAAACCGTGCAGCAGGTGGCGATCATCGGGTCGGGGAACATCGGCACCGACCTCCTGATCAAGATCAAGCGAAGGTCCGAGTCGCTGAGCGTGGCGGCCATGGTGGGGATCGACCCGGAGTCCGACGGCCTCGCCCGCGCCAGGCGGCTGGGCGTCGCCACGACGTCCGACGGGGTGGCCGGTCTCCTGGCGATGCCCGAGTTCGAACAGGCCGGCATCGTGCTCGACGCGACGAGCGCCAACGCGCACCGGGCGAACGCCGCGGCGCTGGCCCCGTACGGCCGGCGGCTGATCGACCTCACCCCGGCGGCGCTCGGGCCGTTCGTGGTGCCCGCGGTCAACCTCGACGAGCACCTGAGCGCCCCCAACGTCAACATGACGACCTGCGGCGGGCAGGCCACCGTCCCGATCGTCGCGGCGATCTCACGCGTCACCCCGGTGGCCTACGCGGAGATCGTCGCCACGGTGGCGTCGAAGTCCGCCGGGCCCGGCACCCGCGCCAACATCGACGAGTTCACCGAGACGACGGCGCACGCGCTGGAGTCGGTGGGCGGCGCGCGGCGCGGCAAGGCCATCATCATCCTGAACCCGGCCGAGCCGCCGCTCATCATGCGGGACACCGTGCTCTGCCTGGTCGGCGACGTCGACCGGGACGCGGTCACCGAATCGATCCACCGGATGATCGCGGACGTCGCCGCCTACGTGCCCGGCTACCGCCTGAAGCAGGACGTGCAGTTCACTCCCGTGGACCCGGCCGAGATGCGCATTCTCCTGCCGGACGACACGGTCGACGTCCGCTGGAAGGTGAGCGTGTTCCTCGAGGTGGAGGGCGCCGCTCATTATCTGCCGGCCTACGCCGGCAACCTGGACATCATGACGTCGGCGGCCGTGCGGGTCGCCGAGCGCATCGCTGGAGCCGAGGTGACGGCATGAGCGGGCCGAACATCTATCTGCAGGACGTCACCCTGCGGGACGGCATGCACGCCATCCGGCACCGGGTCGACCCGGAGCGGGTCGGCGCCATCGTGGCCGCTCTCGACAAGGCGGGCGTCCGGGCGATCGAGGTCACCCACGGCGACGGGCTGGCCGGCTCCAGCCTGACGTACGGCCCCGGCAGCCACACGAACTGGGAGTGGATCGAGGCGGCGGTCACCAACGCCTCGCAGGCGACGATCACCACGCTGCTGCTACCGGGCGTGGGCACGATCGCCGAGCTGCGCCGCGCGCACGCGATGGGGGTCGGCTCGGTCCGCGTCGCGACGCACTGCACCGAGGCGGACGTCGCCGCCCAGCACATCGCCGCGGCGCGCGAGCTCGGCATGGACGTCTCCGGCTTCCTGATGATGAGCCACATGGCCGAGCCGGCCGAGCTGGCCGCCCAGGCCAAGCTGATGGAGTCGTACGGGGCGCACTGTGTCTACGTCACCGACTCGGGCGGCCGGCTGACCACCGACCGCGTGCGCGAGCGGGTCCGTGCCTACCGCGACGTCCTGCGCCCGGACACCCAGATCGGCATCCACGCGCACGAGAACCTCTCGCTGTCGGTCGCCAACTCGTTCGCCGCGGTCGAGGAGGGCGCCTACCGCGTCGACGCGTCGCTCGCCGGCCAGGGAGCCGGCGCCGGCAACTGCCCGATCGAGCCGTTCGTCGCGGTCGCGCTGCTGCTGGGCTGGGATCTCGACTGCGACCTGCTCGCGCTGGAGGACGCGGCCGAGGACCTGGTCCGGCCGTTGCAGGACCGTCCGGTCCGGGTCGACCGCGAGACGCTCACGCTCGGCTTCGCGGGCGTGTACTCCAGTTTCCTCCGGCACGCCGAGATCGCCGCCGAGACCTACGGCGTGGACGCCCGCAGCATCCTGATCGAGGCGGGCCGGCGAAAGCTGGTCGGCGGCCAGGAGGACATGCTCGTCGACATCGCCCTGGCGATACAGCCCAAGTAGGCCCGCGACAACGGGCGGATGCCCGCAGGGCGCGTTCATCGCTCCGCCGTTTCCGCGTTTCCTTTTCTCTGTGTCATACCCCCGCATGCTGCTTTTCGTGTGCCCGAGGAGGCCATGATGCCCACCAACGACATCCCGGTGTTCGACGCCGACAACCACCTGTACGAGACCAAGGACGCGCTGACGAAGTTCCTCCCGGCCCGCTACAAGGGCGCCGTCGACTACGTCGACGTCCACGGCCGGACGAAGATCGTGGTCCGGGGGCAGATCAGCGACTACATCCCGAATCCGACCTTCGACGTGGTCGCCCGCCCGGGCGCGCAGGAGGACTACTACCGGCACGGCAACCCCGAGGGCAAGTCCTACCGGGAGATCTTCGGCGCGCCGGTGCGCTGCATCGACGCCTGGCGGGAGCCGGCCGCCCGGCTGAAGCTCATGGACGAGCAGGGCCTGGACCGCACCCTGATGTTCCCGACGCTGGCCAGCCTCATCGAGGAGCGGATGCGGGACGACCCGGACCTGGTCCATGCCGTCATCCACTCGCTCAACGAGTGGCTGTACGAGACCTGGCAGTTCAACTACGAGGGCCTTGACCGCATCTTCACCACCCCGGTGATCTCCCTGCCGATCGTGGAGAAGGCGATCGAGGAACTGGAGTGGGTGCTGGAGCGGGGTGCCCGGGTGATCCTCATCCGTCCGGCACCGGTACCCGGCCTGCGCGGCGCGCGCTCGTTCGGGCTGCCGGAGTTCGACCCGTTCTGGGAGCGGGTGCAGGAGGCCGACATCCTGGTCACGCTGCACTCGTCGGACAGCGGCTACGACCGGTACTACAGCGACTGGACGGGCACCAGCTCCGAGATGCTGCCGTTCAAGCCCAGCGCGTTCCGGATGCTGCAGGCCTGGCGCCCGGTGGAGGACGCGGTGGCGGCGCTGGTCTGCCACGGCGCGCTGTCCCGGTTCCCCCGGCTGAAGATCGCCGTGGTCGAGAACGGCAGCAGCTGGGTCGCACCGCTGCTGCTGTCCATCAGGGACCTCTACAAGAAGCTGCCGCAGGACTTCGCGGAGGACCCGATCGAGGTCATCAAGCGGAACATCAACATCAGCCCGTTCTGGGAGGAGGACCTGGGCGCGCTCGCCGAGCTCATCGGGGAGGACCGGGTGCTGTTCGGCTCCGACTACCCGCATCCCGAGGGGCTTGCGAGCCCGCTGACCTACCTCGACGAGCTCAAGCACCTGCCCGAGGCGACCACCCGCAAGATCATGGGCGGCAACCTCGCTCGGCTGATGAACATCTCGGTCCCGGCCTAGCCGGACCGGCTCCCCGGGGACGGATCACGGACCCGTCCCCGGGACACCTCGCAGGGCGGCGCTCCCACCGGGGTGGGAGCGCCGCCCTGCGAGGACGCCGCCCGAGCGGACCCGGGCTCAGGGTGTGTGGGTGTGACCGGGTCCGGTCAGCGGGCGCGGCGTGCGCTGAACGCCGCGGCGCTGTGGGTCGGTCGCGAGCTGGACCGCTTCGCGGGTGACGGGCCGGCCTCGTGCTCGGGTGAGCTGGTACGAGCCGTGACCGCGGGCGATCGGGACGCCGTGGACCGCCCGGCGCGGCGGCCGTGGTCGGCGGCGCGGCCGCCGTGGTTGCCGGCGGGGCGGCGTCCACGCCGTCTGCCCGTTCGAGGCGTCGGCTCGGTGCCGCGGTCTTCACCGACCGGCCGGCGCTGGGCTGGAGTGCTCCTGGTCTCCGCCTGTGCCGCGACCACGGGGCTGCTGAGCGACCGGGCGCCGGGGGCGAGCGTGGCGAGTATCGGGTGAGCGGCGGAGGCGACCCGGGTGGTCGTCGGCCTGATGCCGGCGGCGCGGGCCAGTTGCGTGACCTCACGGATCTGCTCCGTGGTCGCCAGGGTGATGACGGTGCCACTGTTGCCGGCACGCGCGGTGCGCCCGGAACGGTGCAGGTATGCCTTGTGGTCGGCCGGTGGGTCGGCGTGGATCACGAGTGCCACGTTGTCGACATGGATGCCGCGGGCGGCGATGTCCGTGGCGACCAGCGCCGAGGCCCGGCCGGTGTGGAAGTCGTCGAGGTTGCGGGTACGGGCGTTCTGGCTGAGGTTGCCGTGCAGCTCGACCGCGCGCACGCCGGCGCGGTTGAGCTGGCGGGCCAGCGCCTTGGCGCCGTGCTTCGTGCGGGTGAACACGACCGCGCGGCCCGGGGCGCTGGACAGGTCGACGAGCACGGGAAGCCGGCTGTCCCGCTCGACGTGCAGCAGATGGTGCGCCATCGTGCCCACCGGGGACTGGGCGGAGTCGGCCTCGTGTACCGCGGGCCTGCTGAGGTACTGGCGCACCAGGGTGTCGATGGCCTTGTCCAGGGTCGCCGAGAACAGCATGCGCTGCCCACCGGCCGCGGTCTGGCCGATCAGCCGGCGCACCGCGGGCAGGAACCCCAGATCGGCCATGTGGTCGGCCTCGTCCAACACGACGATCTTCACCTGGGCCAGCGAGCAGCGCCCCTGCGCGAGGAGATCCTCCAGCCGGCCGGGGCAGGCCACGACGATGTCGACACCCCGCCGGATCGCGGCCACCTGCGGTTCCTGACCGACGCCGCCGAACACGGTGCACGAGGTGAGGCCGGCCGCGGCGGCCAGCGGTCGCAGCGCCGTGTCGATCTGCGCGGCGAGCTCGCGGGTGGGCGCCAGAACCAGCGCGCGCGGAGCCCCGGCCTGGGCCCGGGGCCCGCCGGACAGCCGCGCGACCACGGGCAGGAGGAACGCGAGCGTCTTGCCGGACCCCGTGCGGCCGCGGCCGAGGACGTCACGTCCGGCGAGCGCGTCCGGCAGCGTCGCCCGCTGGATGGGGGTGGGGGTCTCGATGGCGAGACGGGTGAGAACATCGGTCAGGCGCGCGGGCACGCCAAGATCGGTGAACGAAGACAAGAAGAATCTCTATCTGTGCGGGTGTCCCGCCGACAACCGGGGATCCGAGGATCTCGGCCGGTTACGCGCGGAGCGGAGGCCCGATGCTGAGAAGCGGGTGCTACGACGCGCGGACAACTCGCGGCAGGAGCTCGACGAGCTGATGGAGCCAGCATAGCTGGTCCGTGCGCCGCATCGGTGCCCACAAGTGCGGTGAGGCCGTCGGCGGGCAACGGGCCGTCGCTGGTGGCCGCGCCAGCGGTGGGCCCCACCCAGGGTGCGTCGCACCTGACAAAGCCCTACTGGGTGGCGGCGGCCGCCGACCCGCTCAGCGCGGCGCAGATGCCGCCGTCCACGAGGATGTCGACGCCGGTCACGAAGCGGGCGCTGTCGGACAGCAGGAAGGCGACGACATCGGCGACGTCCTGCGCCTGCCCGATGCGGCCGAGCGGAGTCTGGTCCACCAGGGTCTGCATGATCGTGTGGGTCTCGGCCTCCTGCCGGCCCTGCGGAGTGTCGATGATCCCCGGGGAGAGGGAGCAGACGCGCCCGCCGAGCGGACCGACCCGCACCGCCTCCTGGCGGGCGAAGCGCTGCACCCCGCGCTTGGCCCACGAGTAGGCCATGCCGGGGTCCTCGACGAGGGGCCCGAGGGCCTCGTGCAGGCGGTCGAGGAAGTTCTCGTCGAGCGGGTCGTCCAGCACGGCGTCGGCGGCCGGGTTGGCCTCGCTGATCTGCAGGTACGGCGCCATGGAGGCGAAGCACACCAGCGCCGTCCCGGCGGTGGTGAGCGGGCGCAGGGCCGCCGCGAGCAGCGCCGTCCCGACGAGGTCGACGGCGAAGATGCGGCGCCAGTCGGCCATCGTCGGTGAGATGCCCGCGGCGTGCGCGACGGCGCGCAGCGTGCCGAGCTCGCCGGCCCGTGCCGCGAGCCGGTCCAGTCCCTCCCGGTCGGTGACGTCGAGGACGAACGCCTCGACGGTGGTCGTGCTCGCCGGCCACCGCTTCGCCAGCGCGGTCACCGACTCGTCCCGGTCGACGAGCAGCAACGCGTCGACCGTGCCGTCGAGGCGCTGCGCGCAGGCCAGGCCCATCCCGCGACCGGCACCGGTCACGATGCCCACCGTCCCGGCGGCCCGGGTGCCATTCCTGGTCAAGGCTCCTCCACTTCCCTGTGTGGTGTGACCGCTCGAAGCGTGGGGCGAGGACCGCCGACGGCGGGGCGCCGGCCGGGTGCTCCCGAACCGGGCCCGCGCACGTCGGCGGGCGGCCTACACGCTGAGCGTGCGGATCGGATCGCTGCCGTCCCAGTCCTGCGCGGCCTGGCGGACCAGCGTGGCGATGCCGTCCGTGGCGGCCGTGACCTCCATGATCTCGACGATGGTCGCGGGCCCGGCCGGCGGCTCGACGTAGGCGTAGCGAGCCGCGCCGTCGCCGTCGCCGGACCACACGACGGGCCACCCGGCGGCCGCCACGGACCGCATGGTGGCGTCGAAGTCGTCGGTCCACCAGGCCAGCTGATGGAACCCCTCGTGCCCCGAGCGCAGGAACTCCGTGTAGATGCTCGGGGTGTCGTCCTCCTGGCAGATCAGTTCGACCTGCAGGTCACCGGTGTTGCTGAAGGCGATGGACAGCGGGGCCGTGCAGGACCGGCCCCGGTAGAGGCCGGTCTGCGTCTGTCCGCGCAGGACGTACCAGGGGCCTACTCCCAGCTCCAGCCAGCTGCGCACGGCCTGATCGATGTCGCGGACGATGTAGCCGATCTGGCGGGCGGCGCCGGGCAGGACGGCCGGCCGGGCGGCCACCTCCGAGGTCGGGGTCATCGGTGCTCCTCTGCATAGACGGACGTGCGGGACGGGCCCGCAGGACAGGGGACCGGCGGCGGGCCGATCCCGGCGCGCCGGGGGGACCGGGGGTGCCCCCTCACGGCTCCAGCACGACCCGGATCGCGCCCGACTTCCGGTCGCTCGCCACCCGGAACGCCTCCTCGGCCTCCTCGAGCGGGAAGCGGTGGGTGATGAGGGCGCGGGCGATCTCGGGGTCCGCGGCGAGCATGGCCGCGGCGTCCTCCATCTCGCGGCCGCTCTCGTGGCGGCAGTAGCCGAGAGAGGACAGCAGACGGCCCTCGCGGAGGAAGACGGTGAGCCAGTCGACCTCGACGGTGCCCATGTAGACCCCGATGGCGACGACGGTACCGCCGGGCGCCAGCAGCTCCACGGCGCGGGCGAGACTGGCCGGGCTGCCCGCCGCCTCGATGATGACGTCGTACTGGCCCTTGGGCGGGCCGATGGCGCCGAGGCGTTCGGCGGCCTCGATCTGGTGCGGGTAGCGCGCCTCGATGGCGATGTCGGTGATGCCCTGCCGGCGGGCGGCGGCGACGGCGAGCAGGCCCAGCGCGCCCGCGCCGACGACCGCGACCCGGGCTCCGGGGGCGGCTTCGGCCATCCGGACGCCGTGCCAGGACACCGACGCCGGCTCGACGATGGAGGCGTCGCGCACGTCGAGGCCGGCCGGCAACGGGACTAATCGGGTCGTGGGCACGCGGAACTGCTGGGCCATGCCGCCGTCGGCGCTGAAGCCGAGCGCCCGCTCGCCGTGCGTGGGGCAGCGGTTGTAGAGGCCGCTGAGGCACTGCTCGCACTCCTCACAGCCGAAGAGGGCCTCGACGATGTAGGCGTTGCCGTCGGCGTGCACACCCGCCAGCTCATGGCCGAGGATGTGGCGGCTGCCTCCGCTGATGTAGCCCAGGTCGGAGCTGCAGATGCTCGCCGAGCGGATCTGCAGGAGCTCGCCGGTGCCGGGCGGCTCGTCGAGGTCGACGAGCCGCACGCCGCCTTCGGCTGCACGTACGGCTTTCATGGACGCTCCTTCGCGGGTTGCGGGACGGCGGGGCCGGTCGTGCTGGGGCCGGTCGTGCTGCCGGCCAGGGCTGCCGGTGACCCGGAGGGCCCGGCCGGCGTGTCGCTGATCCCGAGGTAGGACTGCACCAGCAGGTCCGCGTCGACGTCCGCGGTCCGCTGCGCCCAGGCCACCCGGCCGACGGCCATGAAGGCGATGGTGTCGGCGAGCGCGACCACGTCGTGGGCCTTCTCCTCGACCAGCAGGATCGCGGTCCCGGTGGCCCGCAGTTCCTCCAGGGCGGCGTAGACCTCGGCGACGACGAGGGGGGCCAGGCCGAGCGAGGGCTCGTCCACGATCAGGACGGCGGGGGGCCTCACCAGCGCCGGCGCCAGGGCCAGCATCTGCTGCTCGCCGCCGGACAGGGATCCGGCGAGCTGGCCGCGGCGCCGGCCGAGCACCGCGAAGCGGCGGTAGGCGGAGTCCCGGTCATCGGCGGACGGGAGCCACAGGGAGAGGTTCTCGTCCACGGTCAGAGCGGGGAAGATGCCGCGGCCCTCGGGGATGAGGAAGGCGCCGTGCCGGACTCTGCGGTGCGGTGGCAGCCCCGTGACGTCCTGGCCGTCGAGCCGCACGGTGCCGTGCGTCACCGGGACGCCGCCGGTGACCACCCCGCAGATCGTCGACTTGCCGGCCCCGTTGGCCCCGATGAGGGCGAGCACCTCGCCCGCCCGCAGCGTCAGGCTGACCCCGTGCAGCACCTCCACGGCGCCGTAGGCGGCGTGCACGTCACGCAGCTCGAGCACGGTCGAGGCACCCTCCGAGGCCTCGGTGCCCGGCGCGGTGACCGCAGCCGCGCTGTTCGGGGTCGCGCTGACCGGGGTCGCCGCCGTGGCGGCGGCCTCCCGGCGCAGCGCCCGCTGCTGCCGCCTGCGGCGACGCTCGAACCGCTGCTGCGCGGTGAGCGCCAGGATGCCGTCGGAGTTCTGCGCCAGGTTGATCGCGGCCAGGCCGGAGAGCACCTGCGGCAGGTAGGACGTCTCCGCGACGTGGCTGAGGATCTCGGGGCTGACGGCGGCGCTCAGCCCGGCGATCACGGCCGCGGCCGGCCGGCGCACCCCGAACAGCACGACCGTGGCGAGCCAGAACAGGCCCGTCTCGACCGGATAGTCGAGGTGGGTGATGCGCCCGGACGAACTCGCGAGCAGCACACCGCCGAACCCGGCGATGGCCGCGGACAGGGCGAACACCGCGGTCTTCGTGCGGCCCGCCGAGATGCCGATGGTCACCGCGCCCGGCTCGGTGGAGCGCAGCGCGGCCATCGCCCGGCCGGAGCTCGACCGGATCAGGTTGCTGACCAGGAGAAGGGCGAGACCCAGCACGACCGACAGGAAAATGATCATTGAGCGGGGGTCGGCGAGGTCCACCGGCCCGAGGGCGGGCGGGCTGAGCACCCACCCACCGAAGTCGTTCCGGCTCACGCCGCTGAGCTGGAAGAACAGGTTCTGGCAGAGGTACGCCAGGGCCAGGGTCGCCAGCGCCAGGGGCAGTCCGCCGAGCCGCCGGGCGGGCAGCGACACCAGCACGCCCATCGCGGTGGCGACCGCGGTGCCGAGGAGCAGCGCGACCGCGAACGGCCAGTGGTGGCTGACCGCCCAGCCGGCCGTGATGCCGGCGGCGGTCACGAACGCAGCCTGCGCGAGGCTGACCATCCCGCCGACTCCGGTCACCACCGTGAACGAGAGCAGCACCAGCGACAGCGCCAGCCCGCGGATGATGAGTGACTGCCAGTACTCGTCCGCCACGAACAGCGCGAAGACGAGGACGACGACGCTCCACACCGTCCACGTGACGACCTTGCGGCGTTTCGACTCCGTCCCGTAGGACGGCGGGGGCGGGTCGTCGTCGGCGTGCGCGCCGGCCCGCCGGCTGCGGTCCACGGCGAACACGAACAGCAGCCCGAGTAGCAGGATGAACGGCACCGACGTGCTGAACCCGGAGATGTTCTGGGCGAAGTCCGCGTAGCCGACGATGAGGTTCTGCAGGACGCCGATCAGCAGGCCGCCGGCGAGCGCGAGGGGCATCGAGCGGAACCGGGCGAACACGACGGCCGGCGTCGAGATCAGCACGACCGTGGTGAACACCGGGGTGTTGAGCGTGAAGATCGGGGCGACCAGCACGCCGGCGAGCCCGGCGAGGAAGCTGCCGAGCATCCACGACACGGCGGAGGTCCGGTCGGGATCGACGCCGCGCAGGGCGGCCAGGCTCCGCCGGTCCACCACGGCCCGCATCTGGAGCCCGAGCCGTGTGCGCTGCAGCAGGACCCACAGACCGACGGCCGTGAGCACAGCGGCGCCGAAGACGGCGATCTGGTTGCTGTCCAGCAGCACCCCGCCGAGCGTCCACGTCTTTTTCGGGGTCGGCCCCAGACCGGGGATCAGGAACAGATCCTCGATGCCGGCGATGTCCAGGTGGAACCACAGGTTCAGCCGGCTGGAGATGAACAGGCAGAGCCCGGGCACCGCGATCAGCAGCCCGATCGGTACCACGATCTTCACGGCCAACGGGGCGTGTGCGAGCCGCCGGTAGACCAGCCTGTCCAGTAACAGGCCCAGCAGCGGCGCGAAGACAAGAATGGAAATGATCGCCGCGGGGACGACCGGCACGCCGGCGGTGACATTGAGTTGCACGAACAGATAGGCGGTGGCGAAGGCGACCGCACCGTGCGCGAAGTTGAAGATGCCCGACGTCTGATAGGTCAAGACCACGCCGGCCGCCAGGATGGCGTAGAGACCGCCGGCGACGGCGCCGCCGACGATGAGGTTGAGGAACTCCTCCATTGTGTGGCCCTTCGATGGAGATCCGGTCTGGCGGTCAGCCCAGGTAGGCCGCTCGGACGGCGGGGTGGGCCTGAATCTCGTCCGGTGTGCCCTCGGCCAGGACGGAGCCGAGGTTCAGCACCACGACCCGGTCCGACTGGCCCATGACGAAGCCGACGTCGTGCTCGACGAGGACGACCGCCACGCCGGTCGTCCGCAGACGCTGGATCTGCTCGCCGAAGAGCTCCGTCTCGTGCGCGGACAGCCCCGACGTCGGCTCGTCGAGCAGCAGCAGCCGGGGTCGGTCGGCGATCGCCCGCGCCAGCTCCACCAGCCGGGCCTGGCCGATCGGCAGCGCACCGGCGGGCTTGTGCCGCAGGTCGGCCAGCCCGCAGGCGGCGAGCACCGACAGCGCGTACTCCCGCCGCTCGGCCTCGCGCCGCCGCCGCCCGGGCGCGGCGAACAGGTCGGCGAGCAGCCCGCCCCCACCGCCGCGCCATTCCATGGCGGTCAGGACGTTGTCCTCCACCGAGAGGCGGCTGTACAGCTGCGCGCGTTGGAAGGTACGACGCACGCCGGAACGCGCCCGGCGTTCTGGGAGCTGCCGGGTGACGTCCACTCCGTCGAGGAACACTGCGCCCGACGTGGGCGGCGTCAGGCCCGAGATGATGTCGAACAGGGTGGTCTTGCCGGCGCCGTTCGGGCCGATGAAGCCACAGACCTCGCCGGGGTCCACCCGCAGGGACACATCACTGATGGCGGTAAGACCGCCGTAGCGCTTGGTGACGTGACGGACCTCCAGTGCCGGTTCCGTGGTCACCCCGGCGACGCTGCTGTCGGTGCTGGTCGCAACCACACCCACTCCTTTCCGCCCCTGCGGGCCCGTAACGGTCCAGGAAGCGGGGGACAGACCCGGCCCCCGCGCGGACTGGGATCGCTCCGCGGGCGGAGGGATTGATTTCTGCCCTCCGCCCGCTTCGCACGGGTGCCGGTCTATTCGGCGTAGGGGTTGTTGCAGACGAGCGGAACGGCGAGCGAGTAGTGGCCGTCCTTCAACTGGGTGGAGGCGCTGCAGGGCGCGCCGTAGAAATGATTCTCCGGCCACGTCGACTGAGCGATGAAGATGCCGTCACCGTAGTGGTAGTCCGGGCTGTTCATTGTGCTCAGGAACTTGTCGACGGTGAGATCCTTGCCGGTCGCCTTGAGACCGGAGATCAGCATGTCGGCGGAGAGCCACCCCATCGCCGAGGTCAGCGACAGCTTGGCGCCCTTGCCGTACTTGTTGATGTCGTCGGTCATCTGGCGCACCGTCGGGTTGGCGGTCTCCTCGAACGGCAGCCACTGAACGCTCGTGTAGGTCTTGTTCAGCGCCTCCAGGCCGGTCAGCCGCGGGTCGTAGCCCACCGAGCTGGTCTGGATGCCCTGGTAGCCGGCGGCGGTCAGCGTCTGAGCCAGCGCGGTCACGTTCACGAAGTCGGTGACGTGGTAGATGAGCGCCGGCGGCTTGCCGTGGTTGGCGGTCATGATCTGCCGGACCAGGGAGGACGGGTCCGAGGGCGGCTGCCCGTACTGGAGGGTGGTGTTGGTCATGACGACGTCCAGCCCGGCCCGTTCCAGCGCGTCCTTGGTGTCGGCGACGCCCTGCTTGGCAGAGGAGTTGTCGACGCCGAGCAGCACGACGCTCTTGTCCGACTTCCCGGACAGCAGCTCGACGTACGGGCCGACCTGGATCGAGTTGTACTTGTCCGGCAGCAGGCAGCCGGTGAAGCCGAAGGTGTTCGCCCGGCCGCAGAACCCGCTGTTGAACGACCAGCCGAACGCCGGCACCACGTTCTCGCACAGCGCGTCGACGTAGCCCGCCATCGTGGTCGTCACCGGGGCCGCGGCGAAGACCTTCTCGTTCTCGGCCAGCTTCTTCCCGGCGTCGGCGTTCTGCTGGGCGTTCTGCGCGTCGTCCACCATGCCGGTGTAATCGATCGTGCGGCCGAACACGCCGCCCGCGGCGTTCTCCCGGGCGAACCGGGCCTGGGCGCCGAGGTCCGCCTCCTGGTAGGTGGAGGTGCCGCCGCCGCTGAGGGTGCCGATCCCGCCAACCTTGATGCTGGTGGGGGTGATCCCCCGGGTCGGGTCGGGCGAGGGGCCGGAGCAGGGCAGGCTGCCCGATACCGGGAGGGTCTTCCAGGTGGCGGGCTGCGTCGCGGAGGAGCGCGAGAGTGTAGCCGTCGTCCCGGCGTCCGTGCCTGGTGCCGCCGCGCTGCTGTCGCCGCCGTCCCCGCCGCTCCCGCAGGCGGCCACCAGGGCGAGCGCCGCCGCCAGCACAGGTAAGAGGCCTTTCCTCGGATTCATTTCTTGGACGACCTTCCTCTGGGTAGTCGCTGCGCGGGCGGCCCGGCCGTCGCGGCGCTTTACGCGACGACGGCCTCTTCGGCGCAGCCGAAATTCGCGGCGCGCCGGACCGCGCCTGCGGAAGTGAAGTTGAACGAGCGGCTGATACTGCCCGCCGGTCGGTTGGAATGCCGGTGACGCCAAATAGAACGCAGTGCGGCGAAGTGTCCCGTGGCGGCGACCGTGAATATGGCCGCCGGCGGTCTGTGGTGGCTGAAGTGGCCGCGACAGGTCGGCTGCGGTCCAGTACGCGACAGTTCCACCTGCCGGCGTCAGCCGGCAGGTGAACAATTACTGGGCCGCGCCGGCGCGACTGCCTGTCGGTTCGGCCGGAACGTGTGGGAAGGCTTACATTTTCCGATCCGGAAGTCAAGAGGCCGGTGGCTGTGACTCTGGGCGGCCGATCGGTCGCCTTGCGCAGATGTGTGCGCGGCTGATCTCCGCCCGTCGCCCGCCTTGCCGGCTTCTTCCAGAAATGCCGCTTTCGGTTGGTTATTCCTCGCATTCCCGTCCCCAGGCGCGGAGGGGGTACCGGAGATGTGCCGGCTGCGTCGGGGGCCGCGCATCCGGGCGCCGGGGTCCCCGCGGGGTAGCTGCAGTGTCGGTGCGGCCCGCCGTGCCGGCGCCCGTGGTCCGGTCCGTCCGTCCCGCCCGCGGTCCGTCCGTCGGCATGGCTTGCTGTTCAGCGCCTGGTAGGCGGGCCGGTTGCCATCGGTCGACCGCCTGCGACCGTTCGGAAGGCGCTTGCTGTCCGCCCGGAGAGCGTCTACATTATCGTCAACTTTCCAGACATGATCGTCGATTTTTTTTCAGGATCATGTCAGTTTTGGTGAACGGGCTCGTCGGCAGGCCGGCGAGGGGCACCGGCCCGACGACCGCGCGCAGCGGCGGCAGACCGGGACCCCGTGAACAGGTGAGCGGTGATGGAGATGCCGAAGGTGAGCGGGTGCCGGCGGGCGCCGACCGAAGCCCGCCCGCACACCCTGGCTCGAGGCGGATGCGGGCGTGGGGTTCGACTACGTCGCCGGACCTGGCACTCGCGGTGCACCAACCCGATGGCCCTGGAGGAGTACCGATGACAGCAGTTCCCCAGCCGAAGCCGGCGGCGGAACCGGTCTGGAGCTCCGGCGCCGACAGTCAGCTCAGGACACAGCGCTGGGACGACGACCTGCCGCGCTCACGCCGCGGGGCCGAGACAAGGGCCCGACTGGTGGAGGCCGCGAAGACCGTCTTTGAGGAGAAAGGCTTCCATGACGCGCGGGTCTCCGACATCGGCGAGCGTGCCGGCCTGACCCACAGCGCCTTCTACCACTACTTCGACTCGAAGGAGGACATCCTCCGGGAGGTGGTCACTGCGATAGATCATGCTCTCAATTCGGGGATGGACGTCATCCTTGATCCTTCTTCCACCGCCACACCGCGGGAGCGCCTCACGAAGGCGATCCGGATCCGTTTCGAGGCACACCGCAAAGAAGCGCGGATCATGAACGTCATCGAGCAGGTGGCGCGGTACAACGAGCCGATCAACGCGCTCTGGAGCGAGCTCTACCAGCGGCACTGCGAGGAGATGGCCGCCTCGATCAAACAGCTCCAGCGACGCGGCCTGGCGGACGCGACCCTGGAC
The DNA here is from genome assembly GCF_000018005.1 of Parafrankia sp. EAN1pec. Classification (GTDB taxonomy): domain Bacteria; phylum Actinomycetota; class Actinomycetes; order Frankiales; family Frankiaceae; genus Parafrankia; species Parafrankia soli. The sequence continues at coordinate 5,652,236 of NC_009921.1, read as the reverse complement.
CCGGTTATCGCGACCGACGCACTCGCCACGATGACACTGCGGTTCGCCGAACAGTCACTCGTGCAGGACGGCTCGAGATACGACTTCGACGCCGCCGTCGACCAGATCACCAAGATCTTCATCAATGCGCTGCAACTTCGTGACCCCAAGAAGCGCCGCCGGCGCGACGACAGCGGCTAGTACGCCCTGTCCCGGCGCGACCGGCGTCCCGGCTGATCAGCGGACTCCAACCAACGACACCAGCGGGGGACCGTTCCCGCGATCCGATGTCGACACCGCACGCGACTCGGTGTCGAGACCAGATCACCCGCTCTCCCGCACCACCAGACGGCACCCGCCTCGCGTCCCCGGGCGGATACGGACCCACAACCCACCCGCGACGTCACGCCCGCGCAGGTATCTCCTCGGGCGGCGTCGCCGAGAACCTGACGTGGCGGTCTGACCAGGCGTGAGCGCTGCTCCCGGTGTCGGACGGAACGTCGTCCAGCTCCTGTTGTGAAGAGCGTGGGAGAGGCGGGGCGCGGGATGCGGACTCCACCGTCACGCCTACCACCCACCACCACTTACCGGCGTACTACTGCTACACCAGGGCGTACTTCTGCCTGCGGGCGAGAGGAGATCACCGTGACCGCGGTGACCGATGTCAGGTCCGAGTCCAGGATGCTTGTGGACGGCGAGCTCGTCGAAGCCGACTCGGGTAAGCGGTTCGACAACATCAACCCCGCGACCGAACAGTTATTAGGCCAGGTGGCGGACGCCTCCACGGTGGAGATGCGGCGGGCGATCACGGCCGCCCGCCGCGCGTTCGACACAACCGACTGGTCGACGAACCATGCCTTCCGCAAGCTTTGCCTCGAACAGCTGCAGGACGCGCTGGAAAGCGAGCGGGAGGAGCTGCGCGAGGAGCTCATCCTCGAAGTCGGCTGCCCGCGGATGGTGACCAGCGGCCCGCAGCTCGATGATCCCCTGGAGAGCGCGCTTCGTTACCCGGCGAAGCTGATCGACGAGTTCCCCTGGGAGTCGGATCTCCCGGACGGCATGGCGATGGGCGTGCTCAACCGGCGGCGGGTCCGCAAGGAGCCGGCCGGTGTGGTCGGCGCCATCGTGCCGTGGAACTTCCCCTTCGAGGTGGCCCTCAACAAGCTCGGCCAGATCCTCGCCACCGGCAACACGGTGGTGCTCAAGCCCGCTCCGGACACGCCGTGGAACGCCACCCGCATCGGCCGCCTGGTCGCCGAGCGCACGGACATCCCGCCCGGCGTGGTCAATGTCGTCACCTCCTCGGACCACCTGGTGGGCGAGGAACTGACGCTCTCCCCGCAGGTCGACCTGATCTCCTTCACCGGATCGACCACCGTCGGGCAGCGCATCATGGCGAAGGGCGCCGCGACGCTGAAGCGGGTGTTCCTCGAGCTCGGCGGCAAGTCCGCGACGATCGTCCTCGACGACGCGGATTTCCCGAGCGCGCTCATGGCCGGCCTGGGCGTGTGCTACCACGCCGGTCAGGGCTGCGCCGTCCAGACCCGGATGCTGTTGCCGCGGTCGCGCTATGCCGAGGGCGTCGAGGTGCTGAAGGCCGCCTTCGCGGCGGTGCCCTACGGCGACCCGCAGCGCCCGGACGTGATGATGGGCCCGCTGATCTCGGCCAAGCAGCGGGCTCGCGTGCTCGGCTACATCGAGAAGGGGGTGGCGGAGGGCGCCACGCTCGCGCTCGGTGGCGGTCGGCCCGAGCACCTGCCCGCCGGCTGGTATGTCGAGCCCACCTTGTTCATCGATGTGGACAACTCGATGACGATCGCCCAGGAGGAGATCTTCGGGCCGGTTCTCGTGGTGATTCCGTTCGACGATGACGACGATGCCGTCCGGATCGCCAACGAGAGTGTGTACGGACTCAGCGGCGGTGTCTTCTCCGGATCCCTGGAACGGTCGTTCGCCGTGGCCCGCCGGGTGCGCACCGGGGGAATGTGCGTCAACGGCGGCACGCCCTACGGTGCGGACCTGCCCTTCGGGGGCTACAAGCACAGCGGGATCGGCCGGCAGAACGGCACGCCGGGATTCGAGCAGTACCTGGAGACCAAGTCCCTCGCCTGGCCGAAGGCCTAGTCTCGGCCGCCAGATCCCGCAGATCCCGCAAGTGCCAGTGATGCCGGTGGCGCCACTGGCGGCGACGAAAGCCGCCGGACCGTCCTTCCCGCTTCGATACGCGACCTGCGGCCCAGCGGCACGCTCGTAATCAGCGGAACCGCGCAGTCCGCCGCCGACGGCGTGCCCAGACAACCACCGTGACGACTACCCCCGGGAATGCCGGCGCCGAGGCGCGGGGCCGTTCCGGAAAACCCGCTCGCCCCAGTGCAGGAGTAACCGTGTCACTCGCCAGCCATTTAGGTGACGTCTACTATGACCCTTACGACTTCCGGATCGACGCCGACCCCTACCCGGTGTGGCGGCGGATGCGCGACGAGGCGCCGATCTACTACAATGAGAAGTACGAATTCTACGCGCTGAGCCGCTTCGAGGACGTCGAACGCGCCCTGAGCGAATGGGGCACCTTCCTGTCTGGGCGGGGCACCCTCCTGGAGATCATCAAGGCGAACGTCCCCATACCCTCCGGGAACATCCTCTTCGAGGATCCTCCCGTGCACCACGCCCACCGCGGTGTCATGGCCCGTGTGTTCACACCGAAGAAGATGAACGCCGTCGAGTCGAAGGTCCGAGAATTCTGCGGCCGTGCACTAGACCCCTTTATCGGTACCGATGGCTTTGATTTCATCGGGGACCTCGGTACGCACATGGCGATGCGCACGATCGGCTATCTCCTGGGTATTCCGGAGGAGGACCAGGAGGCGATCAGAAGCCTCTTCGACGACAATCTGCGTATCGAGGACCCGGATAACCCGAGGCCACCCGACATCGGCATCGACGGCGCGTTCGTCGACTACATCGAATGGCGGGCGGAACATCCTTCGGACGACCTCATGACGGAACTCATGAACGCGGAGTTCGAGGACGAGACCGGGACCGTCCGCACGCTGACCCGGGATGAGGTGATCGCCTACATCAACCTTCTGGCCGGTGCCGGGAACGAGACGACGGCACGGCTCGTCGGTTGGGTCGGGAAGCTCCTCGGTGAACACGCGGACCAGCGCCGCGAACTCGCCGCGGATCGATCACTGATTCCCAACGCGGTGGAGGAGGTGCTGCGGTACGAAGCGCCCTCCCCGGTACAGGCACGGTACATCGAACGCGAGGTGGAACTGCACGGCCGGACGATACCCGCGGGCAGCGTCGTTCTTCTTCTCAACGGTTCCGCCAACCGGGACGAGCGCCGTTTCCCCGATCCCGACCGTTTCGACATCCACCGCTCCGTGGGTCGCCATCTCGGTTTCGGCTACGGCATCCATCACTGCCTCGGTGCCGCACTGGCCCGCCTCGAGGGCCGGGTGGCGCTGGACGAGGTGCTCCAGCGCTTCCCCGACTGGGAGGTCGACTGGGACAACGCGGTCCAGGCCCGCACCTCGACCGTGCGGGGCTGGGAGAAGATGCCCGTCCGCATCGGCTGACCGACCGTTTCGGCGTCAGAGTCCCTTCGTACCGTTTCGCCGCCGCAGCAGGGGAGAGGGAGAAATGCAGCAGTCGGACATGATCCTGATCAGCATTGACGATCATTCGATCGAGCCTCCGGACATGTACAAGCGGCATGTTCCGGCGAAGTGGCTGGATCAGGCTCCGAAGGTCGTGCGCGGTTCGGAAGGCGCGGATCTCTGGGTGTTCCAGGGCCAGGCGACCGCGACGCCGTTCGGCATGGCGGCGACCGTCGGCTGGCCTCGGGAGGAGTGGGGATTCCATCCCGGCTCGATGTCCGAGATGCGGCCGGGCTGTTTCGACGTCCACGAGCGCGTCCGTGACATGAACGTGAACGGCGTGCTGGCGTCGATGTGCTTCCCGACAATGGCCGGCTTCAACGCCCGGACCTTCAGCGAGGCCGCCGACAAGCAGCTGTCCTTCATCATGCTCCAGGCGTACAACGACTGGCACATCGACGAGTGGTGCGCCACCTACCCCGGCCGGTTCATCCCGCTGGGAATCGTCCCCATGTGGGACGTCGACCTGGCGGTCGCGGAGGTCCGGAGAATCGCTCGGAAGGGGTGCCGCGCGATCAGTTTCCTGGAGGCGCCGCACGGGCAGGGCTGGCCGAGCTTCCTGTCGGGCTACTGGGACCCGATGCTGAAGGCGATCGTCGACGAGGACATGGTGCTCTGCCTGCACATCGGCGGCGCCTGGGACATCGTGCAGCTGGCTCCCGAGGCGCCAGTCGACCATTCCATCGTGATACCGTCGCAGCTGACGATGCTCACCGCGCAGGACCTGCTGTTCGGTCCCACGCTGCGCCGGTTCCCGAAGCTGCGGGTCGCCCTCTCCGAGGGTGGAATCGGCTGGATCCCGTTCTATCTCGACCGTATCGACCGGCATTTTCAGAACCAGACCTGGATCGACGGCGACTTCGGCGGGAAGCTTCCGTCCGAGGTCTTCCGCGAGCACTTCCTGGCGTGTTTCATCACCGACCCCGCCGGCCTCAAGATGCGGCACGATATCGGCGTCGACGTGATCGCCTGGGAGTGCGACTACCCGCACACCGACACGACCTGGCCGGAGTCGCCGGAGTTCGTGTGGAACGAGCTGCAGACCGCCGGCGTCCCGGATGCCGAGATTCACCAGATCACCTGGGAGAACAGCGCCCGCTTCTTCAACTGGGACCCTTTCAGTCACGTCCCGAAGGAGCAGGCGACGGTGGGGGCGCTGCGCGCGCAGGCGGCTGACGTGGACGTGACGCGGATGTCGCGCGCGGAATGGCGCCGGCGCAACGAGGCCGCCGGAGTGGGCCGGGTGGAGGCCGACGGGCTCCAGGACGTGGGCGGGCCTCGATGACCGGTGTCATGGAGGGCGTCCGCATCCTCGAGGTCGCCGAGCACACCTTCGTGCCGGCGGCGTCGGCCCTGCTGGCCGACTGGGGCGCGGAGGTCATCAAGATCGAGCACGTCGAGCGCGGCGACGCCATGCGCGGGCTCGCCTCGGCCGGGGTGGCTGCGGTGCCGGCGGACGTCCACGTGCTGCTGGAGCACTCCAACCGCGGGAAGCGCAGCCTGGGCCTCGACCTGACCTCCGCCGAGGGTCGCGATCTGCTCTACCGGCTGGCCGCGACGTCCGACGTGTTCCTCACCAACAAGCTGCCGAAGGTGCGGGCGAAGCTGCAGATCGACGTGGAGTCGATCCGCGAGCACAACCCGCGCATCATCTACGTGCGCGGCACCGGCCAGGGCGAGCGTGGCCCCGACGCCGACCGGGGGTCCTACGACTCGCTCGCGTTCTGGGCCCGCGCCGGGATCGCGTCGGGCCTGACCCGTCCGGAGTACGGCCATGTGCCGAGCCCGCCGGCTCCGGGCTTCGGGGACTCGATCGGCGCGATGACGATCGCCGGCGGCATCATGGGCGCTCTGTTCCACCGGGAGCGGACCGGTGTCGCCAGCATCGTGGACGTGTCCCTGCTCGGCACCGGCCTGTGGGCCATGGGCCAGGCACTCGGGCTCTCGCTGGTGCTGAACATGCCGTGGGAGCCGCTGCCGCTGAACGCGATGGCCAACCCGCTCGTCGGCAACTACCTCACCAAGGACGGGCGCTGGCTGGCGTTCTCCTGCCTGCAGGCGGGCAGGTACTGGCCGCCGATGTGCGAGGGGATCGGGCGCCCGGAGCTGGCGGTCGACCCCCGGTTCGCCGACCACGCGGCGCTGCGGGACAACAGCACCGAGGCGATCGCCCTGCTGCGTGAGGCCTTCGCGGAGCGCACGCTCGAGGAGTGGCGGTCGCGGCTGGCCGGCTTCGTCGGCCAGTGGGCGGTCGTGCAGGACACGCAGGAGGTCGCGGTCGACCCCCAGTCCGTCGCGAACGGCTACATCCAGGACCTCGAGACGGCGGCCGGCGTGCCGTTCCAGCTGGCCGCAGCGCCGGTGCAGTTCGACGAGAGGCCATCGGCCACCCGCCGGGCACCGCAGTTCAACGAGCACGGTGACGAGATCCTCGCGGAGCTCGGGCTCGACTGGGACACGGTCGTGGACCTCAAGGTCCGCGGCGTCGTCGCGTAGCGACCACCCGGGCCGTCCGCGCACCGACCATCCGACTGAGTAACTAGGAGAGACTGACATGACCTTGTTCGACGCCTTCCGGTACGACGGGAAGCGGGTCCTCGTCGTCGGCGGCGCGACCGGCATGGGTGCGGCCACCGCCGAGCTGGCGCAGAGCGCCGGCGCCGAGGTCGTGGTTATGGACTACGCCGAGGTCACGCTGCCGGGCGCCAAGTCCATCCACGTCAACCTGGCGGACGCGGCGTCGATCGACGCGGCCGTCGAGCAGGTCGGAGGGCCGGTCCACGCGCTGTTCTCCGCCGCCGGTGTCGCCGACGGCACGGCCGGCATCGAGCGGATCAACTTCATCGGCCACCGGTACCTGATCGACCGGCTGCTGGCCGGGGGACTGCTGCCCCGCGGCTCGGCCATCGGCTTCATCTCGTCGGCGGCCGGCCTCGGCTGGGAGGGCAACCTCCCGCTGCTCAAGGAATTCCTCGATATCACCGACTTCGACGCGGCGACACAGTGGGTCCACGAGCATGGCAAGGCCGACTACATGTGGAGCAAGCAGGCGGTCTGCGCCTACGTGGCTCGCGAGTCGTTCGCGCTGCAGAAGCAGGGCATCCGCGTCAACGCCATCTGCCCCGGCCCGACCGACACCCCCCTGGCGCAGGCCAACAAGGAGATGTGGCTCGGCTTCGGCGCCGACTACCGGGCCGAGATCGGCATCGAGGCGGCGACGTCGCTCGAGCAGGCCTACCCGCTGCTGTTCCTCTGCAGTGACGCCGCCGCGGCGATCAGCGGGATCACCGTCGTCACTGACGCGGGCTACTGCAGCGCCGGCATCACGGGGTCGTACCCGGCTGCGGAGCAGAACGTGCGCTTCTTCTTCGGCCGGTAGGACCGACCGGCCCCGGCGGTGCCGCCAGCGACCTGGAGGAAAACCCGACATGCTGTTGGAACTGAGCTCCGACCAGGAGATCTTTCGGGATACCACCGCGAGATTCCTGACCAGTCGGGTGCCGATCAGCGAGGTCCGGAGTCTCCGGAACCACCCCGCCGGCTTCGATCCCGACTACTGGCGCGAGGGCGCCGAGCTCGGGTGGACGTCGCTGCTGGTCAGCGAGGAACACGGCGGTGGCTCGGTCGGCGGCGGGGGGCTGGTGGACCTCACCACGATCGCCCATGAGTTCGGCGTGCACGCCGCGCCGGGACCGCTGGTCCCGACGAACGTGGTCGCCGGGACGCTGAGCACCTTCGGTGGCGAGGCGCACCGTCCCGTCCTCGAGTCGCTGCTGGCCGGCACATCGGTCGCGGCGTGGTGCTTCGGCCCGGCCGTCGACACCGACGGCCGCGGCCCCGCGGGCCCGCGCTGCCGGATCGCCGACGGCGAGGTCGTCCTCGACGGCGTCCAGCGTCCCGTCGAGGCGGCGGGCCAGGCGCACCACATCCTGGTCACGGCCCGGGCCGAGGGTGGGCTCACGCAGATCCTCGTCCCGACCGACACCGCCGGGGTGTCGATCGAGCCGATGCGCACGGCGGACCTGACCCGCCGTTTCGCGGCGGTGACGTTCGACGGCGTCCGGCTCCCGGTCGAGGCCCTCGTGGGAGAGTCGGGCGACGCCGACGAGCTCCTCGAGTACCAGCTCCAGCTCGCCGTGGTGATAGGCAACGCCGAGGCGGTGGGCGCCCTGCAGACCGCCTTCGACATGACGCTGCAATGGGCGTTCGACCGTTACTCGTTCGGTCGCCCGCTGGCCTCCTACCAGGAGCTCAAGCACCGCTTCGCCGACCAGAAGACGTGGCTGGAAGCCTGCCACGCCGTCAACGACGCCGCCGCGGCGGCGGTCGACGACCGGTCGCTCGACGCGAAGGAGCTGGTCAGCGCCGCAAAGGCGTTCATCGGTGACTACGGCTCCGAGCTGGTCCAGGACTGCGTGCAGATCCACGGTGGGATCGGCGTTACCTTCGAGCACGATCTGCACCTCTACCTGCGCCGGGTAACCGTGAACCGGGCCCTGTACGGCACGCCGGCCGACCATCGCCAACGCATCGCCACCGTGCTCGAGAACCGGAAGGAGCGGGTATGACCGACGCCATCGAGGACGTCGAGAGTTTCCGGCTGCGTGCCCGCACCTGGATCCGCGCGAACCTCCGCCCGCTGGAGCCACACGAGACACTCGCGCCCACCCTCGCGTTACCGGTCCAGACCGAGGAGGAGGAACACGCCGCGCTCGCCCGGGAGCGTGAGCTCCAGCGCATGATCTTCGACGCCGGCCTCGCCGGGATCGGCTTCCCCCGGGAGTACGGCGGGCAGGGCCTGACGACGGACCATCAGCGCGCGTTCAACGCCGAGATCGTGGGCTACGAATACCCGGCGCGGCTGCAGGCGCCGACGTTCTCGCCCTGCGGTGCCGTGCTGCTGGACTTCGGCACCGAGGAGCAGAAGCGCCGGCACATCCCCGCCATTCTCAAGGGCGAGGAGATCTGGATGCAGCTGCTGTCCGAGCCCAGCGGCGGGTCGGACGTCGCGGCCGCCCTCACCAGCGCCGTCCGTGACGGCGACGACTGGATCCTGAACGGCTCGAAGGTCTGGACGACCGGTGCCTCGACCGCCGACTGGGGCCTGTGCCTGGCCCGGACGAACTGGGACGTCCCGAAGCACCGCGGCCTGACCGTGTTCATCCTGCCGATCCACCAGCCGGGCATCGAGGTGCACCGCATCGAGATGCTGAACGGCTCGACCGAGTTCTGCCAGGAGTTCCTCACCGACGTCCGGGTCCCGGACAGCGACCGTATCGGCGACGTCGACGGCGGCTGGACGGTCGGCACCCGGTGGATGTTCCACGAGCGGATGCTCTTCAACTCGCCGTTCGTCAGCATCCCGGTGGGAACCTCGCCCGGCGAGGTCGGTGCCGCCTCCATCGTCAACGTCGCCCGGGACGCCGGGCGGTTCGACGACCGCTGCGTCCGGGACCTCCTCGGCGAGGCCCACATGCTGGAGCTCGTCGGCCAGACGCTGCGGCGCCGGATCGGCCGCGGTGTCGCCGCGGGCCGGATCTCCGAGCAGTCCGCCGCGATCACCCGCCTGTTCGCGGGTGTCTCCTCCGCGCGGAAGGCCACCATCGCGTTCGAGATCGCGGGCCCCGCGGGCGCGGCCTGGACGGCGGACGACGGTGCGGCGGCGAACTGCGGCGACGACTTCCTGATGCGGCAGACGTCGTGCATCGGTGGCGGCACCACGGAGATGGCCCGTAACGTGATCAGTGAGCGGGTGCTCGGCATGCCCCGCGAGCGCACACCCGACCGTGACCGACCCTTCCGCGACGTACCACGTAGCGCATCGAACCGCGCCTGACCGGAATCCCGGCCGGAGCGGTTCGCCAAGCGCTTCACGCCTATGGGACTCCAAATTCGGGTTCGGCACCTCGGCTGACGGAACCGCCACGCCGCCTACAAGTAATTCCGCACGGGCCCAGTAGGTTCGACGCCTCTGCCGCGACGCGCCCGGAAGCACGCGCCACGTGCGTGGATTCTACTGGGGTGCGATTCCCCCAGGTCACCCGACCAGGTCTGGCGGTTACGTCGCCGAAAAGAACGCGAAGTCCTCCAGGAGATGCTGGTGGCGGGCGCGCACCATGCCCTCCATCTCCGGATGTGTGATGATGTATGTACGGTTACCACGGATGCCCCGCACGACAATCGGCCCCACGGCCTCGTCCGACATCATGCTCAGCAGCAGGTCCGACGGCAGCTCACGACCCGCCATCGGATCGGGCGCCGGTCCACCGAACCGCTCCGGGCGGTGCCGGGCAGACGTCGAGACCAAGTTGGTTGCCACCGCTCCGGGACAGAGCACCGACACCCCGATATCTTCGGACGCGAGCTCGTACCGCAGCATCTCGCCGTACCCGAGAACAGCGTGCTTCAACGTGGTGTACACGCCGGTGTCCGTGCCGCCCGTCTGCTCCGCGGGTAACGCCAGCAGGCCGGCCATTGACGATGTAAGCACGATGTGCGATTCGTCGTCGTGTCCACGCAGAAGCGGTAGAAACGCCTGGACTACGCGCACGGCTGCTATGAGGTGGAACTCGACGAACCACGCCCACAGTTGCTCGCTGGCCGTGGTGAGTGGAGCGTTGGTGTGGACGCCGACCGTGTTCACGAGCACATGCACGCCGCCCAGATCGCGTGCTGCGCCGGCCGCGAGTTCCGCTAACGAGTCGCGATCGGTCGCGTCCACGCGTGAAGCGTACGCGTCGCCACCGCGCCGCACGATCTCGTCGCGTACTGCTCCCGCGCTGCCGGAGTCGATGTCAGCGACGACGACTCGCATGCCCTCACCGGCGAGACCTAAAGCAATCCCGCGACCGATTCCGCTCCCGCCGCCGACAACCACTGCGCCGCGTCCATCTAGCTTGTCCATAGCTGCCCGCCTCTTGTGTCACGCCGGCCCAGGAGGCCACACATTCATGCGGCGCCCCGGCGGCATTTTCTCCAGTGTTCTGGGTAGGCCCCTCTTCTGCAGGACCGCGGTCCCAGTCTTGCGTTCGTGCCTTTCATGGGTGTTGCGCCCGTCAGGCCGACGAAAACGTACATCCGTCCCGGCTGGATCGTGCGCGAAGTGCCTTCCTTGACTATCACAAGCCCTTGGCGAGTGAGAGGAATTTATGCGCACTGACGGCAAGGTCGAGCGTCGACCGTTACCGCAGGCGAGCAGGCATGCCTCGTCTCGCCGAACCCCCGCCTTGGCCATTGCTGCCCCGCCGCGGGGATGATCTCTCGAGGACCGCTGGCGCGATGATGTAGCCCCACCTCCACCCTGTTATCGATCTTGGCTCTGGCGTGGCCAGCCAGACGGACATGCCCGGCTCCGCGGACGGTCCGGTGACCGAATCCACCTCTTGCGGATCTCGGACAGTTTGTATACAACCATGCCTGAGAGGTGTATACAACAGTTGGCAAGGGGGAGGGTGCGGTCGCAGGCACGCAGGTCCGTTCATCCGAAGGTCGGTCGCCCAGGAGGTACGTCGGGATGATGACCCAAGCTCAAGGTGAGGCGGCCTATGAGCAGCCGCCGTGAGCTCGGCATCAACCGGTCGGTACCGCGCCGGACGCACCGGTGCGGCGGTCTCGCCAGGGCCGAGCGCCCGCACGGCCGGCGTCCGCATCACCCGTCGGGGCCGAGATCCACGGATCAGCCGGTCGTGGATCGAGGGTCCCGTATCGGCAACTCCCAAGGGGTCGAGTGATCCCACCTGTGGGCGGCTTGCCCCGGTCCCGGGGCTCCCTCTACGGCCTCGACTACGAGGCCGACTGACTCGACGTAAGCCGGCGTGGCGAACGTGAGGTGTGTATGACGAAGCAGAAGCTCATCATCGAGGTCCGGATCAACGAGGGAACGACTAGGGACATCAGTCCACACGTTCCCTACAGCCCTGAGGAGATCGCTAGCCAGGCAGTCGAGTGCTGGCAGCAGGGTGCGTCACTCGTGCATTACCACGCCCGGGATCCCGAGACGGGTGCGCAGTCTGCTGATGTGGATCTGTACGCGGACGTGGTGCGGCGGATCAAGCAGGAGAGTGATCTCATCACGTTTCCGACGTTGGGCGCGAGCATGTTGCCGACCGCTGAGGAGCGTGTGGGGCACATCGTCGAGATGGCGAAGGATCCGGCGACCAGGCCCGACTGCGTCCCAGTCGACATGCTGACCACCAACCTGGACCGGTACGACTCGCAGCGCAGAGCGTTCATCAGCAACGATCGAGTCTATTTGAACACGACGAAGATGCTCACGCATGTCTGCGAGACCGTGAGCGCTGTCGGGGTGCAGCCGGTATCCATGATATGGAACATCGCTGGGGTTCGGCTCACCGAGGCGTTCCTCGAGATGGGACTGTACAAGGAGCCGCTGTTCTGTGAGCTGACGTTGTTCGCGGACCCGTTCGTCAGTTACGGACATCCGGCAACGATCAGGGGGCTGCACGCGCTCCTCGACTTCTTTCCGGCGCAGGCGAACTGGCCCTGGTTCCTAAGTGTGATCGGCGGCAATGCGTTTCCGGCGCTCGCAGGCGCGATCGAATCCGGCGGCCACGTCGCCATCGGCGTCGCCGACCATTCATACCAGGAACTTGGCGTGCCCACGAACGCCGAGCTCGTCGCGCGTGTCGTCGAGATGGCTCGAAGCATGGGCCGGGAGGTCGCCACACCGGCCGAGGCCCGTGAGATGCTCGGACTGCCCGGATACGAGAGTTAGTCCTCGGCATTGTCGTCAAGTTTCGTGTACAGCGCGGCCGGGTACCGCGCGAGCCGTATCCGCTCCGAGCCCCGGCGTCAGCAGAGTCCGCCTGGCGAACGGGTGCGCGTGTTCTGACATCGTCAGCTAAAGGAGGTCGGTATCCATGGGTGTAGAAACTACGCCGGCGCAGAGACTCTCGACAGTCGGCAGTATCAGATTCGAGAAGGTGACGGGGAACATCGGTGCGATCGTCCACGGTGTCGACGTCCACGTTGCCCACGGCGACGAGGTGGCGTCGGTGCTGCTGCGATCGTTGCATGAACACGGCGTGCTGTTCTTCCATTCGGACACGGCGATCAGCAGCGAGCAGTTCTCGGGGTTTTCCTCGGTCTTTGGTGAGCAATATGTCTATCCCTATGGGAAAGGGCCTGGCCAATTCGTAACCGAGGAGGGCGCCGACGCGGTGCGACTCCGGACGAGCTACTGGCACACGGACGGGAGTCCTCAGGAGAAGCCCCCCCAAGCCGCGCTCTTATGTGCGGTGGAGGTCCCGGCCTTCGGTGGTGACACCATGTGGGCAAGCATGACCGCGGCATTCGACGCCCTATCGTCCCGATACCAGCGGCTGTTCGAAGGCATGGAGGCTGTGCACAGCACCGCCACGGTGGCACGGTACCACGACGCCTTCGGCCAGGGGGAAAGCCACGCGCATCCTGTCGTGATCACCGATCCGGTGACTCGGCGGAAGGCTCTTTACGTCAACTCGGTTTACACGGAGCGGCTCGTCGGGATGAGCGAGCGGGAGAACGAGACGCTCCTGCGGATGCTGTACGAACACGTCAATACGCCGGAGTTCCACGTCCGTCTGCGTTGGCAGCCGAACATGATCGCAGTGTGGGAAGAGCGGGTTACGCAACATCGTGCGGTCGCCGACTACGCGGAACGTCGGGTCCTGCGCCGCATCACCATCACTGGCGACCGTCCGAAGGCCTGACTGCGTTCAGAGCGCTTAGCCAGCGTCTGCGACGCCGACCCGTTTCGCGTGCCAGCCAGCCAGCGGTGCTGCCTGTGAGCCCGCCGAGGTATGGGAATTAGGTTTTGTTCATGATGAGTCAGGGAGAACGACGGGCCGTTCATGGCCGCGTACTTGAGTCGTTGTGTGCTGGTGACGAGGGTACCGGTCCCGATGCACCGGTCTACGGAGGTGAGTAATGGGCATGCTTGACGGGAAGGTGGCGGTGATAACCGGCGCTGGATCGGGGATAGCGAAGGCGTCTACAAAGCTCTTCGTGCAGGAGGGTGCCAAGGTGGTGGCCGTCGATATAAGTGGTGCGGAGAAGGAGACTGCGGCCGAAGTCGGCGAAAATGTCCTTCCCTTCCACTGCGACGTCTCCGACGAGACGGGCGTTGCTGCGATGTTCGAGGCCACTATCAAGGAGTTCGGACGCGTCGATGCCGTGCTGAACGTGGCCGGTACCCACGGTACCCGGCCACCTGAGGTCGTCGCCGTCGCCGAGTTCGAGAAGATGACCCAGGTGAATCTGCGTGGCGTGCTCATTATGACCGAACATGCGATTCCAGCGATGCTCCGCTCAGGCGGCGGCAGCATCGTCAACTTCTCCTCGATCTCAGCGGTCAACGTCCAGAGCCGGACGTCAATCATGTATGCTGCCGCGAAAGCCGGCACCCATGCCCTCACCAAGGCGGTGGCCGTCGAGTACGGTCCCATGGGCATCCGGGCAAACGTCATCGCACCTGGATTTACGCTCACCGATATCATGAAAGGGCCGCCTGAGTTGCTGCGCGAGATGAGCTCGAAGGCTGCACTCAAACGGGGCGGTCAACCGCGGGAGCTGGCCGAGGTAGCGGCTTTTCTGGCCTCGGACCGCGCCTCCTTCGTGACCGGAGTCATCATTCCAGTCGATGGTGGCTGGTCGGCGCGACTGGCCTAGTGAACCGAGAGGAGGACTCCGTCTTCCTCTCGGTTCGAGGGTTCGGGTTTCCGGACGCTTCGGCGGAACGACCTGCTGTCAGCCGGTGGATGACAGACAAGAAGGCATGAAGGAGGTCGTACCTGAACCGATCCGGCGCGGCCTCCTGCCGCGTCTTCGGCGTCGCCCGACAGCGCTTCGTCAGAAGGACTTGTATACGCCGGCGGGTCGATGATTGTATACGTGAATGATCGAGGGTGGAGCACCCGATGGTGGGGCGATCGCCACACGGATGCTGCGGTGCGGTCATGCCCGATGTCGCGGCTCGTCACCCCGACAGACATGCACGAGGCTCCCGCCTCTCAGCCGCTTCGCGTGTCGCCGTCTGGCGGTGGTGCACCGGTCGTAGGAGGAGGAACATGACGACGGATCGAACGGCGGGCATCTCGGGACAGGTGTGGCGCCGGTTATACGAGCTGATGACGCTCATGAAGGCGGCCGACGACCGGCTGAGCAGGGGGATCGCGTCGGGTGAGCTGCAGTGCGTGTACTGGCCTCCTCGTGGTCAGGAGGCGATTGCCGCGGCGATGGGGGTGTGTCTTCGGTCGGACGATCAGTTGGTCACGACCTATCGGGGGTTGCATGACCTGATCGGCAAGGGTGTGCCGTTGGTGGAGATCTACGGAGAGATGCTGGGCCGGCAGGTGGGATCGGGCCGGGGTAAGGGCGGGACGATGCACATTGCCCGCCCCGACTCAGGCGTCATGTTGTCGACGGGGATTGTGGGATCCGGGCCGCCGGTCGCGGTGGGGATGGCCATGGCGGCGCGGCGCAAGGGCCTGGATCGGGTGACGGCCGTGAGTTTCGGTGACGGGGCGACGAACACCGGCTCGTTTCACGAGGCGGCGAACATGGCGGCGCTGTGGGATCTGCCGTTGGTGCTGGTGTGCCAGAACAACCAGTACGGCGAGATGACGCCAACTGAGCACACGATGAAGATCGCCCAGGTCGCGGACCGGGCGGGCGGGTACGGGATGCCGGGTGTCCGCGTCGACGGCAACGACCCTCTCGCCGTCCTTGCCGTGTTGACGCAGGCCGTGGAGCGGGCGAGGAGCGGAGGGGGCCCGACGCTGGTGGAGTGCGTGACGTTCCGGTTCCGTGGTCACTACTTCGGGGATCCCATGGCGTACATCCCAGCCGAACGGATGGCCGCCGCTGTCGAGGCTGATCCGATCCCGCGGTTCCGGTCGCGCCTGCTGGAGACGGGGGTCTGCGATGAGCACGAGCTCGACGAGATCGAGGCGGCCGCCGTCGCGGCGGTCGAGGAGGCGTTGACCGCGGTCCTGGCGGCGCCGGTCGCGGCACTCGACGAGCTGGATCGTGACGTGTACGCCGACCCGCGGAACTGCCCCGCCTAGACCCATATCCCGCTGGCGTCACGGTAAGAGCGGCTCCGGGCAATGCCGGCCTCGTGATGACTGTTCGCCTTCTCGATCATTGGACCTGCATAGAGGTGGACGTGGACGAGCAACGGATGACGATGCGCGAGGCGTTGAACCTCGCTTTGGACCAGGCGTTGGCGCGTGATGAGCGTGTCTTCCTGCTGGGGGAGGATATTGCCGATCCCGGCTCCAGTGGGCCGACCAAGGGGCTGTCGACCAAATACGGCGCGGATCGGGTGCTTGACACGCCGATTTCCGAAGCGGCGATCGTGGGTGCCGCGATCGGTGCCGCGATGGAGGGGTTCCGCCCGGTCGCCGAAATCATGATCATGGATTTTATTGGTATCGCCGCCGATCAGATCGTCAATCATGCGGCGAAGCTGCGGTTCATGACCGGGGGGCGGACGACCGCGCCGATCACGGTCCGGACGCAGGTCTATGGCGGGTTGGGGACCGGGGCGACGCACTCGCAGTCGTTGGAGGCGTGGTTCATGCATGTTCCGGGGCTGAAGGTGATCGTGCCTTCGACGCCGCGGGACGCCAAGGGTCTTCTCGCGTCGGCGATTTTTGATGATGACCCGTGCGTCTTCCTGGAGACGATTCGTCTGCAGGGCCAGCGCGGGTTGGTGCCGGTGGATCCGGGATTCTCGATTCCGCTGGGTCAGGCGGACGTGAAACGGCCGGGTACTGATGTCACGTTGATCGGCTATGGCCGGGGGGTGGTCGAGTCGCTCGGCGCGGCGGCCGTGCTCGAGGCGGAGGGGGTCAGCGCCGAGGTGCTTGATCTGCGCACCCTGGTTCCGCTCGATGTGCCGGCGATGGTTGATTCGGTGCGTCGAACGAGGCGTGCTGTGGTGGTGCATGACGCGGTGCGGTTCGCCGGGCCCGGGGCGGAGATCGCCGCGATTCTGCAGCGCGAGCTCTTCGGTGTTCTTGAGGCGCCGGTGGAGCGGGTGGGTGCCCGGTTCGTGCCGAATCCGGCCCCGCCGGCACTGGAATCGCAGATATACCCGAGCACCGAACGTATTGTCGCGGCGGTCCAGCAGACGCTGCGGTCGGAAACGACCAGGGACGGTGCCTGTGGCTGACTTCACGATCCGTATTCCGCGTGTATCGGTCGCGATCTCGGAGGCGGAGCTGATCGAGCTTCTCGTGGATGAGGGAGCGAACGTGTCTGAAGGCGACCCGTTGTTCATCATCGCGACGGACAAGGCCGAAACCGAGGTCGAAGCCGGCGCGTCCGGCACGGTGCACTGGACCGGCGCCATCGAGACGGTCTATGAGATCGGTGCCGAGATCGGGACGATCCAGGCGTCGGGCTGACACCGTATGGAAGCCCACGTGGCAGGAGGTTGATGTTGATGGCTCTCACCGACGACCGCCGCCCGGTCGCCACTCGCGATGTTCCGTTTGCGATGCGTGACCGGTTACATGTGCCTCGTGAGCGTTATTACGACCGGGGGTTCTACGAGCTGGAGAAGGAGTATCTGTGGCCGAGGGTCTGGCAGATGGCGTGCCGCCTGGAGGAGATTCCGCAGCCTGGGGATTTCGTCGAGTACGAGATCTGCGACCAGTCGATTCTGGTGGTGCGGCAGCCTGACCGGTCGGTCAAGGCGTTCCATAATGCGTGCCGTCATCGGGCTACCCAGCTGTGTTCGGGTTCCGGGCGGCTTCCCGGAGGGCAGATCGTGTGCCCGTTCCACGGCTGGCGGTGGAACCTCGACGGCAGTAACTCGTTCGTGTACGGCGCGGAGGGGTTCGCGCCGGAGATCCTGCGTCCGGAGGACATTCGGCTGCAGGAGTGCAGGGTCGACACGTGGGGTGCCTGCGTGTGGATCAACATGGATCCGGATGCCCGTCCGTTGCGGGAGGCGCTGGCGCCGGTAGCGGGGTTGCTGGACGCGGTGTGCGTGGAGAACATGCGGGTGTGGTGGTGGAAGGAGACGATCCTCAACGCGAACTGGAAGGTGGCTCAGGAGGCGTTCCACGAGGGCTATCACGTGATGGGCACGCATCCGCAGCTCACGTTCGGTCTGGGTGACGACTATCCGTTCGGGAATGTCGAGTACACCGCGTTCGGGAACGGCCACGGTCGTTTCCAGGGCCGGTTCGACCCGACCGCGGGCGGCGTCTCCCAGGGGCGTGGTGGGGAGGCGTTCCTGGAGCGGTCGCGGATCCTGTGGGAGGGGCAGGACGCGATGACCCTCGAACGTGACCTGCACGTCTTCCGGGGGATGCGTAACCGGGTCGCGCCCGGTGAGGACTTCCCGACGGCGGCGATCAAGGCGTTGTTCGACTACGCCGAGGGTGCCGGTATCCCGCTGCATCCGACACCGGAGGGCCTGCGGCTGTGGGGTGGCGGGGTTTTCCTGTTCCCGAACTTCCTCATGCTTCCCCAGTTCGGTAACGCGCTGTCGTACCGGGTCCGCCCCTACAACGACGACCCCGAGTGGTGCCGTTTCGAGGTGTGGTCGTTGACCATGTACCCGGAGGGCGAGGAGCCCGGCCGGGCGAAGCTGAAGGGCCGCTTCGCCTCCGACGACACCGAGAACTGGGGTCTGATCCCACGCCAGGACTTCAGCAACATCGCAAGCCAGCAACGCGGCCTGCATTCGCGCAGCTACCGCGAGCACCGTCTCGCCACCGAGATGGAGCAGCTCATCAGCAACATGCACTCCGAACTCGACCGGTACCTCGCCGGCTGAGGCACCGCACCGAAACCATCCACTCCATGGAGGGGCACCGTGTCGAAGTCGGATGCCAGCTACGACCATGCCGTTGACGTCATTGTCGTGGGATCGGGCGGTGGTCTGTGCGGCGCCGTGGCCGCGGCGGCGAGCGGCCTGGACACGCTGGTGATCGAGAAGCAGCCGATGATCGGCGGGTCCACGGCCATGTCAGGCGGCGTGCTGTGGCTGCCGGACAACCCGCTCATGCAGGCCGACGACGTTCCCGACTCCCTTGAGGACGCGCTGGCGTACTTCGACTCCGTTGTCGGAGACGTCGGTCCCGCGTCGTCGCACCAGCGTCGGGTCGCCTACGTCACCGAAGGCGCCACCATGGTCCGCTTCCTGCAGAACCTGGGCATGCGGTTCGAGCGGTGCGAGGGCTACAGCGACTACTACGCCGGGGTGGCGGGTATCCGCGGCGGCAGCGCCCGCGGGCGCTCCCTCGAACCCGCGGTGACCGACGGCAAACAGCTCGGGCCGTGGTTCGACAAGCTGATGCCGGGCATGACGATCGCGCTCGGGATCGTCGTGATGACACGCGAGGCGTCCGGACTGCAGATGGTCAAGCGGCGACCGAAAGCCATGCGCACCGCCGCCCGCGTCGGGGTGCGCACGGCCATCGGCCGGCTACGGCGCCAGACCCGCCTGGCCAACGGCGGGGCACTGATCGCCCAGACCCTGACGGCCGCACTCGCCGCCGGGGCGTCGATTTGGACGAACACCGGACTGGTCGACCTGATCACCGAGGACGGCCGGGTCGTCGGCGTCGTCGCCGACCGGGACGGCCACACCATCCGGATCCGCGCCCGCCACGCCGTGCTGTTGAGCTCAGGTGGTTTCGGCTGCAACCCCGAGATGCGCAAGCGGTACTCGAAGCAGCCGAACGACGGAACGTGGACCAGTGCCAACCCGGGTGACACCGGCGAGGCGATCGAGGCCGCCATGCGCCTGGGCGCCGCCGTCGACTTCATGGACGAGGCCCTGTGGATCCCGGCCTCCATCCAGCCCGGCGGACGTCCGAGCATGCACAACGGCGAACGATGCAAACCAGGTTCGATCATCGTCGACCGGGCCGGCCGCCGGTACTTCAACGAAGCGGTCTCCTACATGGAAGCCGGCCGGCAGATGTACGCCCACAACGTCGACGGTGAATCCATCCCGAGCTGGCTCGTCATGGACTCCCGCCACCGCGCCCGCTACCTGTTCGCGTTCCGTCCCAACACTCCCGAGGAATGGCTCACCAGCGGCTACATGAAGAAAGCCGACACGCTCGACGAGCTCGCGCGGGCGTGCGGCATCGACCCCGCGGGGCTGGCCACCACGGTGGCCCGGTTCAACACGTTCGCGGAGCAGGGCACGGACCCCGACTTCCACCGCGGCGAAGGCGCTCATGAAAAGTACCAGGGCGACTACGGCAACAAACCGAACCCGTCGCTCGCGCCCGTCGAGAAGGCACCATTCTACGCCGTCGAACTCTATCCAGGCGACGTCGGCACCAGCGGCGGTCTCCTGTGCGACGAACATGCTCGTGTGCTCGACACCAACCACGACCCGATCCCCGGCCTCTACGCCGCCGGGAACTGCACCGCCTCGGTGATGGGCCGCACCTATCTCGGTGCGGGCGCCAGCATCGGCAACAGCTTCGTGTTCTCCTACATCGGCATGAAACACGCCGCACACGCCGCCTCCGGGGACCGAGCGGTCACGTGACCGCAGAACGGAGCGCACGGCCCCGGGGGCCAGTGGTACGCATCGACCCCGTCGGCGCCGACCTCGAACTCGAACCCGGAGAGACGATCATCGAGGCCGCGTGGCGACTCGGGTACCACTGGCCCACCGTCTGCCACGGCCAGGCAACCTGCACGGTCTGCCACCTCGAGGTACTCAGCGGCATCGAACACCTGACACCCCCCGACGACGACGAACAAGACGCCCTCGAACACCGACTCCCCGGCGCACACCGCCGTGACCTCACCCGGCTCCGGCTCGCCTGCCGAGCGCAGGCAACCGGCGACGTCACCGTGCGCAAGAACGGCGTGCGACGCCGCCGGCCCGTACCGACCGGCCCATTCCCGCACGTCGTCGACGAGTAGGAGCGCTGACCTATGGAGCACCCTCATGCAGGTGGCGGTCGGGTGACCGGTGAGGACAAGCCCGTACCCGTGGTCGATGACGACAGTCGCGATTTCTGGTGCGGCGGGGCCGCCGGGCAGCTCCTGATCAGCGGGTGCACCGTGTGTGAACGGCTGTTCCATCCGCCGGCGCGGATCTGCCCCGGTTGTTATTCCCGGTCGATCGCGTCCCGGCGGGTCTCGGGCCGCGGGACGGTCGAGTCGTACACGGTGGTGCGCCGTCCGTGGGTCCCCGGGTACGAGCCGCCCTATGTCGTGGCCCGGGTGGTGCTCGCCGAGCAGCCCGACCTGCACCTGTTGACCAATGTGGTCGACTGCAACGTCGAGGCGGTCAGCACCGGTATGGAGGTCGAGGTGACCTTCGAACAGCGAGGGGACGTGTTCGTACCCATGTTCCGGCCGGTCGTATGAACTCCGCCGGTCCCGTGAACGTCGAGCGCCAGTCGATCGTCTCCGGCATCGGGCGGTCACCGTCCGGGCGGCGGCTGAACCGGTCCGCAATGGATCTGACTCTGGACGCCTGTCTGGCGGCCATCGCTGATGCCGGTCTGACCCCGCGCGACGTCGACGGGCTCACCTCCTGGCCCGACCACGCCGCCCCGCACGGCTTCGGCGGGCCCCGGGTCGGTGAGCTGCACACGCTCCTGCGCCTGGACCTGTCGTGGATCCTGGGCTGCGGGGACGGCGCCAACGTCATCGGCATCCTCGGGATCGCCGCCCACGCGGTGGCCACAGGCCTCGCCCGGCATGTGCTGGTCTACCGGACCGTCGGCGAGGCGACCAGCCAGGGCACCGGCCGCCGCCCGGCGGTGATGGCCGACCCCGGGGCCGCGCCGTGGAAGGCCACCTACGGGGTCGGTTCGCCGGTGCAGTTCGCGGCCCTGTGGGCCCAGCACCATTTCGATCGTTACGGCACCACCCGGGAGCAGCTCGGCTGGGTCGCGGTGAACGACCGGCGTAACGCCGCCGGTAACCCGGACGCGATCTACCGCGACCCGATGACGATCGACGACTACCTCGCGGGGCGGATGATCAGCGAACCGCTGTGTCTGTTCGACTGCGACGTGCCGGCGGACGGGTCGATCGCCTTCGTTGTCTCGCGCGCCGACCACCGCCGTGACGTCGACCGGCCCGTCTTCTTCGAAGCCCTGGGTGGTGGGCGGCCGATGACGTCGAGCTGGGAGTTCTGGCCGGACCTTGACGTCATGGCCGCGATGAAGGCCGCCGAGCAGCTGTGGTCGCGTACCTCGCTGCGGCCCGGCGACGTCGACGTCGCCGGTCTCTACGACGGCTTCAGCATCTTCGTCCTGTACTGGCTGGAGGCGCTCGGGTTCTGCGGCCGCGGCGAGTCCGGGCCGTTCGTCGAAGGCGGCACCCGCATCGCCCGTGACGGTGAGCTGCCACTCAACACCTCCGGCGGCCAACTGTCGGAGGGCCGCTACCTCGGCTTCGGTCTGGCCTACGAGACCTTCCTGCAGTTACGGAACCAGGCCGGCACCCGGCAGGTCACCGACGCCGAGGTCGGCCTCGTCACGGGCGGCGGCGGCCCGCTCGCCCAGGCATTCCTCTTCACCAACGACCGCTGAGCCGGCGAGAGCCTCCTCCCATGAGCCCATGGATCGCTTCTACCGGCCCGCCGAGAAAACATCCTGACCACGCTGAGGACGGTGCTGCGCTATGAGGGACATCGCGGGTACCGAGCAGGCGGCGATCCAGCAGCTGCTCGACAAGCAGGCGATCCGCGAGGCGACCATGCGGTACTGCCGGGGTGTGGACCGTTGCGATCCGGACCTCATCAGCTCCGCGTACCACCCTGATGCGATCGACGATCACGGCGACCAGCGCTACTCGGGTAGAACCGTAGGCCGAGGTGTCGCCGACCTCGTGCGCTCGGCGAAGGTCTCGATGAACCAGGTCACGAACCAGCTCATCACGCTGCACGATGATAGGACGGCGGGTTGCGAGACGTACTTCACGGTGTGGCGGAGCATCGAGACCGAAGGTGAGGACCGCGTCCTCCTCGCGATCGGGCGGTACATCGACCGCTTCGAACGCCGCGAGGGCGAATGGAAGATCGCGCACCGGCTTGTGATTGTCGACCTGACACATGTCGTCCCGGCGAGCGGCCTGATGCGGCCGTCGCGGCCCGGTCTCGGTTCCCGCGACCGGAATGACCCTTCGTATGCGGCGCTTGAGAGCCCTGACACCGGATGGACACGCCCCCTGCCGGCACAGCCCTAGGCCGAGTTGGAAAGAGGAGACGGCCGATGGGTCCCCGCCACTGCGTCCATCGGCAGGCGAACCTCGGCCCGCCACTGTTTGGCGCGCGCCGCCCGACGCCCGGAGCCGCCGGCGGGCCGACAGTTCACCCCTTGCACATTTCCGCAAACTTGTATACAACCTGACCTGAAGGTTGTATACAAGCAATGTGAAAGGGGAGTCGATGGCCGATGCCAGCGCACCGACGACGCAGCTGACCGCGTTCGTCGCCCTGGACTTCACCGGGTACATCGTCGAGCGCTTCAGCCACGACCCGGCCGTCGCGGAGCGGGCCTCCCATGCGATGACATTGGCCCGCCGGGCCGGCGTGCCGGTCTTTCATGTGGTGCCGGAGTCGATGGTGGACGACATCCATCCGTTGCTGGCGCCGATCGACGGCGAGCCCGTCCTGAGCAAGACGACCATCGGCGCTTTCGCCACCACCGGTCTGCACGACCTGCTACAGCGAGCGGGGATCAGGCAGATCGTCATCGCGGGTGTGGCGACCGCGGGGACCGTCCTGTCCACCGCCAGGTGGGCGTTCGACGTCGGCTACCAGGTCATTGTCTGCTCGGACGCTTGCGACGACCCCGAACCGGAGGCGCACGCCGCGCTCGTCGACACGGCTGTCTTCCCGCAGAGCTGGATCGGGCTGTGGCGGATCGCAAACGTGCTGCCGACCGCCGAGATCGCCGTGCTCCAGACAAGGGAGTCCGCAGGCACGGGGGTCCAACCATTCGAAGCTCCGTTCACCCAGGGAGGTACGTCGGGATGATGACCCAGGCGCAGCGCGAGGCGGCCTATGAACGGGTCCGCCGAGAGCTCGGCATCGACCGGGTCGGTACCGCGCCCGACGCACCGGTGCTGCGGTCCCGCCAGGGCGGTGCGCCCGCGCGGCCGGCGTATGCCTTACCCGTGGAGGCCGAGATCCACGGCGCCCAGTTGTACGAGTACGAGATCTGGGGCCGGTCGGGGCTCGACCTCCGGACGCGGAGTTTCATCACTGTGGCCGTCCTGACGGCCCTGGGCCGGGAAGACCAGCTCTACCGGTACGTCAACAGCGCGCTGAACATCGGGATCACTCCGGAGGAGATCCACGAGACGTTGCTGCACGCCGGTGTGTACAGCGGCCTGCCGGCCTGGGAGAACGCGGCCGGTGTCGCGGGTGAGGTGTTCGTCGCTCGGGGGCTGGTGCCGGCGGGCTCGGGTGCCCCGGTGGAGCCGAAGCCCGCGATGGACCACGAGGAGCGGCGCGCGGCCAGGAACCGGGTGGTCGCCGCCCTGGGCGTCGGGCGTATCGGCCTCGGTCCCGACGCCCCCCTGCTCGAGCCGCTGCCCGGCAGCCCCTTCCCGGCCGCCAAACCAGGCCGGCTGGCCTTCGAGCAGGAACTGGCCGGGATCACCGCCGACTACGGTTACGGCGAGGTGTGGGGCCGGCCCGGGCTCGATCTGCACACCAGGAGCTTCATCACCGTGAGCGTCCTGCAGGTCCAGTATCAGAACGACCAGCTGCACATCCACGTCAACAATGCACTGAACCTGGGGATCACGCCCGAGGCGGTCGGCGAGGCGATCACCCAGGCCGGCATCTACGACGGTGGGTCGGGGTGGCACAACGCCATGAACGTCGCCCGGCACGTCTTCCTCCAGCACGGCATCGTCGAAGGTGACTGATGGGCATCCTCGACGGCAAGGTCGCCGTGATCACGGGTGCGGGGCAGGGTATCGGCAAGGCCTCGGCGGCGGTGTTCGTGCGCGAGGGCGCCAGGGTGCTCGCCGCGGACATCAGCGGGGAGGAGAAGGCGACCGCGGCCGACCTCGGGCCGGCGGTGGTGCCCTTCCACGTCGACCTCCGTCAGGAGGTCGAGATCGCCGCCATGATCGACGCCGCGGTGGCAGAGTTCGGCCGGGTGGATGCCTTGGTGAACGTGGCCGGCACGCCCGCGGGCCGGTCGCCGGAGTTCCTCAGCGCCGAGGAGTACGAGGTGCAGACCGCCGTGAACCTGCGTGGCGTGCTCCTGTGTACCAAGTATGCGATTCGGGCGATGCTCGAGACCGGGGGCGGTTCGATCGTCAGCGTGTCGTCGGTGGCCGGGCTCAACGTCGAGGAGCGGTCGCCGGTGCCGTATCAGACGGCGAAGGCCGGCGTTCATGCCCTTACCAAGGCGGTCGCGGTCGAGTACGGGCCACGGGGTATCCGGGCCAACGTGATCGCGCCGGGGTTCACGCTCACGGAGAAGAACCGGGAGGCGCCGGCGGACGCGATGCGCTCTCTGTGCGCGAAGGCGGCGCTCGGCCGGGCGGGGGAGGCGCGCGAGCAGGCCGAGGTGACGGCGTTCCTCGCCTCCGACCGCGCCTCGTTCGTCACCGGGGTGATCATCGCGGTCGACGGCGGCTGGTCGGCGCGCCTTGCCTGACGACCGCGACCCGGCGGCTGCGTGCATCCACCTACCAGCACGGGATGATCGACAACCGGTGCGACGGCGGGACTCCCGTGTCGCTGGCCCTGATCCCCTGGGGGACGCCGCGCCGGCGTCCGCCGGGTTGGACGAGACGGAGAACCGCCGTTGAAAGCCGCTGCATTCGACTACCACGTGCCGGAGTCTGTTGACGCGGCGGTGGCCCTGCTGGCCGAGCTCGGAGACGAGGCGAAGGTCCTCGCCGGCGGCCAGAGCCTTGTTCCGGTGATGGCGATGCGGCTCGGGCGGCCCGAGCACATCGTCGACGTCAACCGCATCGAGGCGCTTGCCGGCGCCACCCGGTCGAACGGCATGCTGCGGGTGGGAGCGCTGACGCGGCACCGCGCTCTGGAGACCGACGTGCTCATTCGAGACTCGGTGCCGTTGTTGGCCCGTGCCGCGCCCCACATCGGCCATTTCCAGATCCGCAACCGTGGCACCGTGGGCGGCTCGCTCGCCCACGCCGACTCGGCCGCGGAGCTGCCCGCGGTCGCCGTCGCGCTCGACGCCGAGATCGAGGTGCAAAGCACCCGGGGGAGCCGGCGCATCCGGGCCGCCGACTTCTTCGTGTCGATCTTCATGACGGCGCTGGAGCCCGACGAGTTGGTGACCGCGGTGCACCTTCCGGTGTGGGGGCGTGGCTGCGGCTTCGCCGTGGCGGAGTTTGCGCGTCGGCACGGCGACTTCGCGCTGGCCGGTGCCGCGTGTGGGGTGCAGGTCGATGGCGGGCGCATCGTACGGGCGGCGGTCGGGCTGATCGGGATGGGCAGCGTTCCGGTGCGGGCCCGGCTGGCCGAGCAGACCCTGACCGGTGCGGACGCCCACGAGGTGGACCTCGCCTCGATCGGGCGCGACGCGGTCGCGGCACTCGACCCGCCCTCGGACACCCACGGCTCCGCCGCTTACCGGCGCCACCTCGGCGCTCAGATGACTGCGCGAGCACTTGGCCGGGCCCTCGCGGAGGCCCAGGGACAGGAACGGAACCCAGGCCAGAGCCAGGCCCAGGCCGAGGCGGGAGGCACCGCATGACCGAGATGGATGTGAACCTGATCGTGAACGGCGAACGCTGTCGCGCCCGGGTCGAGCCGCGCAAGACTCTCGCCGACCTGCTGCGGGAGGACCTCGGGCTGACCGGCACCCACCTGGGGTGCGAGCACGGGGTCTGCGGGTCGTGCACAGTGCTGCTCGACGGCCTGGCTGTCCGGTCCTGCCTGATGTTCGGGGTGCAGGCGGACGGAAGCGAGGTGACCAGCGTCGAGGGGCTGGCGGGCGATCCGGAATCGCTCAGCCTGGTGCAGCGCGCCTTCCAGGAGACACATGGGTTGCAGTGCGGTTTCTGCACCCCCGGGTTCGTCATATCGGTCACGGCTTTCCTGGAGGATGTGCCGGATCCGACCGACGAGCAGATCCGGGACGGCCTGAGCGGGAACCTCTGCCGCTGCACCGGCTACCAGGGCATTGTGCACGCCGTCCGGCTTGCGGCGCGGCTGCGCCGCGAGGAACGCGCCGAAACCTCGGGGTAGGTGTGCGGGAGCTCGCTGAGCAGGTGCGCGGATGGCGGTCAGCCGGGATGGTGGCACGCCGACCGCAGTTTCCGCCGGGACCGCATCGATTCATGGCACCGCGAGTTTGAAGGAGATCGGATGAAACTGGAGAACACCTTCAGTGTCCCCGTGCCCGTCGACGACACGTGGCGGGTCCTGCTCGACATCGAGCGGGTCGCGCCCTGTGTGCCCGGAGCGACCCTCACCTCGCGCGACGGCGACAGCTTCAGCGGCAAGGTCAAGGTCAAGCTCGGGCCGATCGGTCTCACCTACGGCGGCACAGCGACGTTCCTTTCTCTGGACGAGGCGGCCAAGGTCGCGGTCATCGAGGCCAGTGGTCGGGAGACCCGCGGCGGCGGAACCGCCAAGGCGGTCGTCACCTGCCGGCTCGTGGACACCGGGGGCGTGACCGACGTCCTCGTCGAGACGGACCTCGCCATCACTGGCAAACCCGCCCAGTTCGGCCGCGCTGCTCTCGCCGACGTCACGGCCATCCTCATCGGCCAGTTCGCGGCGAACCTGGCCAGCGAGATCACCGGTGCCGCCGCGCCCGTACTGGGTGAGACGGCCGGTGGTAAGTCCGCGGTCAACGGGGCGACACCCGTACCCGCGCCCGCAAACGACTGCATCCCGTTCTCGCCCGCGACCCCACCGCGGGTGCGGGCGGCCGACTCCCGCGAAAAGGGCGCCTCCCACCGGGCAGCCGAGCCGATCGACCTGCTCGGGACGGCCGGTGGCGGGGTTCTCAAGCGCGTAGGCCCTTCGGTCGCCGGAACAGTTCTGCTGGTAGCCCTCCTGCTCCTCTGGAGGCGGCGCACCTGACGGCGCCCCGGTGACCGGTCGCCGGGGCCCGGCACGTCCCGCAACGGTAGAGCGAGGGTTCAGACCGCATCGACGATGGGGAGTTCCAGATGCCAGTGACTGTCTTCAACGATGCGCCGTCCGACGAGGTGGCGCCGGGTGTGACGCGTTCGCGGCTGGAGCCGGGAGGCAAGGACGGCCCGGGCGGCATCGTGCGGGACTCGGATCAGCCCGGGGGCTGCACGTGGACCCAGATGTGGTTCTTAGGGCGACCCGAGGATTCCTGGCGCATGATGCTGCCCGACATTCGGATGGCGCCGAACCAGCTCTGGCCGCTGCACTGGCACGACTGCTGGACCGCGGTGGTGGTGCTGGACGGCACCGTCTTGATGGGGGACTGGTGGATGAAGCGGGGCGACGTGCTCATCGCCGCGCCGGGCGTCGAGTACGGGCTTCTGCTGAACGGTCCCAAGGGCTGCGAGCTGCTCGAGATCTTCGCCCGTGACATCCTCTCGCCCGGCGGCTACGGCGAGGAGTACCGCGACCATCCCACCCTCACGTATCTCAAGGGTCTCGAGACGATCGGCTTCGTCCCGCGGCCGCCGGCCCGGGTGGAGAACGGGAGCCGGCAGGTCGTTCCGGTCGACGCAACGCCTGGTCTGCAGAAGGGCCACCTCGACGGCAACGCCTGGTGGGACCTGGGCGACCCGGGTGATCCCGAGCGGGGGATCGTCTTCGACCGGAAGCTGGCGGCGGGCGAGACGCTCCCCTCCGGGTCCGTCGACGACTGGCGCGGCGCGCTCGTCCTCGACGGCTCGATGACCGTCGGCGACACGGAGTTCGTCAAGGGCGACGTCCTGCTCGTCGAGCCTGCCGCGAAGGTCCCCGAGATCACCGGCGGCGCCGGCGGTGCCCATCTCCTGGAGCTGGCGCGCACCGCCGCGGCGCTGACGCGCTGAGTTCCAAGAGTGCCGTTCTAAGAGTGCCGAATTCTCCAAGTGCAAGGAAGCGGTGGTGTACGTGGGCCGAGTGGCAGTCGTGACAGGGAGCGCATCGGGGATGGGGTTTTCCATCTGCGAGCACCTTGCTCGGCGCGGGGACCGCGTGGCGGTGCTCGACGTGAACGGGGACGCGGCGCAGCAGGCGGTCAAGAAGCTGCGGGGACGTGGCGCGCAGGCCATGGCGTGTGCCGTGGATGTCTCCGATCGAGCGGCGGTCGAAGATGCGCTGGCCCAGGTGCGCGGCGAACTCGGACCCATCGAGATCATGGTGACCTCCGCGGCGATCGCACCGTTTGATCCCTTCACCGAGATTTCCCTTGACTCGTGGGAGCGTGTCCTTGCCGTTAATCTCACCGGCACGTTCCACTGCCTGCAGGCGGCCATCCCCGACATGGTCGCGGCCGGCTGGGGCCGCATCGTCACGATCACGTCGTCGGCTGCCCAGATCATGACCTCTAACCACGCGCACTACGTCGCGTCGAAGGGCGGCGTGGTCGCGTTGACGAGAGCGGTGTCCTTCGAATATGCGCGGCAGGGGATCACGGTGAACACCATTGCGCCCCACATCATCGACACCCCGATGCTCCGCCAGGCCCGCGCGGAGCTCGGGGATCCGACGGGCGACGGAGGTGCCAGCCACATCCCCGTCGGCCGGCTGGGCACAGGCGACGACATCGCCGCTGCCTGTCTGTACCTGTGCTCTGAGGAGGCCAGCTACATCACGGGGCAGCTGTTCGGTGTCAATGGCGGTGCCGTCGCGTGACAGCTCCGGTGGCGCAGCTGCGGCTACGGTCTCGAGCCGTCTCGGGCCCTGAACAGCTCGCCGATCGAGGAGTGTAGATGTTGAAACCAGTACAACCTGCTGACAGGATCGTCGGCGACGTGGACGACGACGTCGACTACGTCGACGGCCAAATCACGGACTTCCACGCACGCTTAGCCGCGCTTCGTGCCGAGAAGGGCGTCGCCCGCCTTCGGTTCGGCCCCGACACCGGCCTCATGCTGCTCCGCCACGCCGATGTGGTCGTCGCTCTACGAGATGAGACCCGCTTCTCGAAATCCGGGGCGTTCCGGCCGATCACGTTCCCGTTCCTAGGCCCCAATATCACCGGCTATGACGGTCACGAACACAATGTGAAGCGTGCCCTGGTGTCGCCGACGTTCCGCCGGACAATGATCCCGCGTTACATCCAACCCGTCATCCGGCCGATCGCTGAGGAGCTCGTCGCCGACCTCGCAACACTCGGCGAGGCCGACCTCATGGCCACGTTCGCCAAGAAGTACCCTATGCGGATCACCAGCCGCCTCCTCGGTATCCCGTCCGACGAGGAGGACAAGCTGGCGAGCTGGGCCTTCTCCATGCTCCATATCGCAGGCGACCCCGACGGCGCCATGAAGGCCAATGCAGAGTTCACCGAGTACGTCGGACCGCTTATCGACACCCGGCGCGCCCACCCCCGTGACGATCTTCTTTCGGCGCTGCTGACCGAGGAGGTCGAAGGCCAACACCTCGACCACGACGAGGTTCTCGGCTTCCTTCGCCTGCTGTTCCCTGCCGGCGTCGACACGACCTGGCAGGCGCTCGGCAGTCTCGTGCACGCGGTCCTCGAGCATCCCGAGGTCCACCAGAGGCTCCGCCGCGACGAGGAGGAAAGGGCCTGGGCAGTCGAGGAAACGCTCCGCTGGGAGTCACCCGTAGCAGCTGATTCGCGGCTGACCCTGCAAGACGTCGTCGTCTCAGGCGTCGAGATCGCCGCCGGAGAACTTGTGCGACTTGGCCTATCCGTGGCCAACCGAGACCCCGACGTCTTCCCGGACCCCGATCGCTGGAACCTGGACCGCAGACCGACAAACCACATCACGTTCGGGCTCGGCCGCCACTTCTGCCTCGGCGCCCACCTGGCGCGCGTCGAACTGCAGGTGGCACTCGACGTGCTGCTGCAGCGGTTGCCCAACCTCCGACTTCTCGAGCAACCCCAAATCACCGGCATAGGCATCCGCGGCCCCAAGACCCTCCGAGTCGCGTGGGACGCGCCCTCCACACCTGGTGCACCCTGATCTCTCCCCAGCCAATGCGCTGACCCTGGGGGATCAGATCCGACGAGAAACATGGGAGGATCGCAAGCCATGGGGACGTTCACCGAGCACGATGGTCTCTTCCTTAACCATGTCGAGCTGCTGCACCGGCCTGGCGAGAGCCAGCTCGCGGTCACGTTATTCGAGACGCTGGATTGCACCGTCGTAGACATCACAAGAGATCTTGGGTCGAGTTCGACGTACCTAGGTATCTTCCCGGGAGCGAGCCAGCACGATTCACTCAACAACGTCCTGTACGTCTCCGAGATCCGCGAACCTCAACACCAGCTCGAAGACGTCCTCGGGCGCCGGATGCAGGACGACGACGAGCTCCGCGCCGCACTCGAGCAGTACGACCTGGCGCGGACGAAACCTGGCCATGTTATGCATTTCGGGTTGCGGTACCCGGGCTTCGAGGAGCTCGAGACGGTCATCCACCGCCTCACGCACGAGCTTCCCGCCGAACTCGCCGGTCGCGTGACCGTCTACCCGCCCTTTCCGATCGAGCTTCGAGCGCTCGCCACCGAGGTCCTCCAGGTTTTCGTCTACACCGATGTCGTCGGTCTGGGTTTCTTCCCGTTCGGGCAGCTCATTGAACTCCAGGCGCAACGCCCACTGCGGGAGTAGCGGTCGCTGTTCTCCCTGCCTACACCGAAGGTCGGGCCGTCGGGCCATACGGCCGGTCGCCAGCGAGGACGACGCGCTGCATTACCCGGGGGGTGTCGTAGTCGGGCACGGCGTAGTGCTGGACGGCGCGGTTGTCCCAGATCGCCAGGTCGTTGGGGGCCCACCGGTATCGCATGGTGAAGTCGGGCGATTTCACGTGCTCGAACAGGAGTGCGAGCAGGTGGGCGCTTTCGGCGGGTTGCAGCTCCACGATGCGGGTGGTCCATGCCTCGTTGACGAACAGGGCCTTCCGTTCGGTCTCGGGGTGTACCCGGATCACTGGGTGGACGTTCTCGAAGCCGTGGGCCGGTGCGGAGTGGTCGGCGTGCGCCTTGCCAGCCGTACCCATGCGCTGGATGACCGGGTAGACCGAATGCACCGCGGTGAGGCCGTCGAGCATGCCCCGTAGCGGTGCCGACAGCGTGTTGTAAGCCGCGTACATGTTGCTCCAGCAGGTGTCGCCGCCGACCGGCGGGAGGCTGATCGCCCGCAGCGCGGTCAGGCTCGGCGGCTCGGTGACGTATGTCGTATCCGTATGCCAGACCGAGGTCGCCCGCTTGGCGGTCTGGAAGTCACCTTCGGTCAGCGGGTCTGGTTCGTTGCCGGCCGAGAACGGTTCGGGGATGGGCGTGCCGAAATGCGCGACTAACGCCCGCATCTGGTCCCGGGTGAGCTCCTGGTCGTGGAAGAAGATCACGCCGTGGTCGAGCAGTGCCTGCCGTATGGCCTGCACCGTGTCCAGGTCGAGCGGCTCGCGGAGATCAACGCCACTGGTGGTTGCTCCCACCACCGGCGTCACCGGTTGTACGTCCAGAGTCGTTGTCGGCATCTCGTCTTCCTCTCTGACGTGGTATGTGCGGATTTACGCGCCGCTGCCCAGGCGGCGATGAGACCACGGACCGGTATGGAGTTTTCGCCCGCGTCACTGGTGGCCGTCCGTGACGGCTGGGTGACGTCCGGAGCATCCTCGGGAAGTCGGGACGGAGCGGGGCCAAGCGTGAGGAAGCGGCCGGGCATCGTCACAGGTGTATACAACTACTGAGGCAATGTTGTATACAAGTCTCATGCCGAAGACCGGATGGGGCGACACCGAAGACGGGAGGACGAGCCCGTGCCGGATCAGCTCAGGTACGACCTGCTGGCGGGCGTAAAGGTGGTCGAGGTGGCGGCGTGGCTGTTCGCGCCGTCGTGTGGGGCGATCCTCGCTGACTGGGGCGCCGACGTCATCAAGATCGAGCCGACGCGGAACGGCGGTGATCCTTATCGGGGGTTCTTCCACACCGGCGCGGTGAACCCGACGATCGAGCTCGCCAACCGGGGCAAACGCAGCGCGGCCGTCGACCTGTCGACACCCGCCGGTCACGACGTACTGTTACAGCTGGTTGCGGACGCTGACGTGTTCGTCACCAACCTGCTGCCCGATCCGCGGGGACGGCTCGGCGTCGAGATCGCCGACATCCGCGGGGCCAATCCCTCGATCATCTACGTCCGGGCCAGCGGCTACGGCCCTCGTGGCTCGGATGCCGAGACACCCGGCTTCGACGCCGCGGTGGCGTGGGCCCGCGTCGGCGTCGCCCAGTTCCTCACCCCGCCGGACGCGCGCCAACCGATCCATCCGCCGGGCGGCATCGGTGACTGCGTCGGGGGGCTCGGCGGGGCCGGCGCTGTCGCCGCCGCCCTGTTCAAGCGGGAGCGCACGGGCGTCCCATCGGAGATCGACGTCTCGCTGCTCGCCAGCGGCATGTGGATGAACGCCACCGTCCTGATGACGGAGGCCAACGCCGGGCCGGAGGGCTCGCTGATGCAGCGGGTCGACCGCCGGACGGTCCGCAACCCGCTGTCCAACAGCTACCAGACAAAGGACGGCCGCTGGCTGTCGATGGTCGTCATCCAACCAGACCCCCACTGGCGCAGCTTCTGCGAGCACATCGGCCGGCCAGAACTGGCCGACGACCCGCGTTTCGTGGACTTCCACGCTCGCATGACGAACAACACCGAGCTTGTCGGCCTGCTCGACGAGGTATTCGCGTCCCGCGCCATGGCCGAGTGGCGCGAGGCGTTGCGCACGTTCTCCGGGGTGTGGGACGTGCTCCAGACGCCTGCCGAGGTCGTGCACGACCCGCAGGTGTTAGCCAACGGCTACCTCATCCCGGGGGAGGATCCCGGCCCGCCACTGTCGGTTGTGGCGTCGCCGGCGCAGTTTGACGGGCGGCCACTCACCGCGGTGCGGCGGGCGCCCGAGCACGGCCAGCACACGGAGGAGATCCTCCTGGCATCTGGCTATTCGTGGGACGACATCACCGCCCTCAAGGAGCAGGGCGCCATCATCTGAGAGGGGAACGCACCATGGATTACAAGGTCATCTCGGCGGACAACCACATCATCGAGGCGCCGCACACGTTCACCACCTATCTGCCGAAGGAGTACCGGGACCGGGCGCCGCGCATCCTGCGCGGCGCGGACGGCGGCGACGGCTGGAGCTTCGACGGCAAGCCGCCGAGCAAGACGTTCGGGCTGAACGCCGTAGCCGGCCGCCCGTTCGAGGACTACAAGGCCAGCGGCCTGACCGTCGATGAGATCCTCCCGGGCAACTACGACGGCGCCGCCCACCTGAAGGACATGGACGCCGACGGCGTGGACGCCGCCACCATCTACCCGATGGCCTCTCTCACGTCGTACACGCTCGACGATCGACCCTTCGCCCTCGCCATCCTGCGGGCCTACAACGACTGGCTGCTCGACGAGTTCTGCGCCGTCAACCCGCAGCGGCTCATCGGTCTGCCGCTCCTGCCGGTCGACGACGGCATGGACGTCCTGCTCGCCGAACTCGAGCGGGTGGCTGCCAAGGGTGCCAAGGGCGCCTTCCTCCCCTACTGGAGCGAGCGCCCGTACTACGACAGCTACTACGAGCCGCTCTGGACGGCGGCCGAGCAGGCACCACTGACGCTGTGCATCCACCGAACCATGGGCGGGAAGGAACCGGCGGGGCAGGCCACCCCAAGGCCGGAGGCCGCCGCGGGTGTCAACCTCGCCGGTATCGTCCAGCGGTTCTTCACCGGCGTCGCGCCGTTCTCCCAGCTGACCTTCACCGGTGTGTTCGAACGGCACCCCGGCCTGAAGTTCGTCGACGCCGAGGTCAACTTCGGGTGGCTGCGGTTCTGGGCCCTGATGATGGACCAGGAGTTCGAGCGCCAGAAGCACTGGGCCAACCCGCCGCTGCACACCCCGCCCCACGAGTTCATCGGCAAGAACCTTTTCGTCAGCGTGCTCGACGACTTCGTCGGCTTCGAAGACGCCAAGCGCGACCCGCTCGTGGCGTCGGCCGCCATGTTCTCCATCGACTACCCGCACAGCGGGACGCTGTTCCCGAAGACCCAGCAGTACATCGCCGAGCTGACCCCAGGCCTCGACGACGACCGCAAGCACGCCATCCTCGCGGGGAACGCTGTGCGGGTGTTCAACCTCGCATGATCGATCCGAACCTCGACCACGTCGGCCTCGTGGTGCCGGAGCTCGAGCCGGCGATGGCGGCGCTGTCCGCCCAGCTCGGCCTGGAGTGGATGGGGATCTTCGAGCCCACGCTGGCGATGCGCGACGCCGAGCACGGCACCCGTGACGTCCAGCTCAAGATTGCCGTCACGACGCAGTACCCGCGCCTGGAGTTGATCCAGATGATTCCGGACTCGCCGTGGGCGCTTGCCGAGAGCCGCATGCTCCTGCACCACCTCGCCTACTACGCGGGCGACCTCGCGGCGGACAGCAGCCGGGTGGCCGGGCCGTGCCCGATCGAGATCTATGGCGTCGGCGCGGACGGGAAGACCCCGAAGAGGTTCACCTACCATCTGCACAACGGGCTGCGGTTCGAACTCCTGGATCAGCGTTCCGGTAGGGCAGAGTAAGAGCGGTGACACAGCCGACGCCGACACAGAGTTCGCCTGCTCGCAGCAACGTGCAGGCACTCGTCGATACCATCCGCGGACGGATCATCCGCGGCCAGTTCGCGCCCGGCCAGCGTCTGAAGGAGGAGTGGCTCGCCGCCGAGTTCGGCGTGTCACGGATCCCGATGCGGGAGGCGCTGCGGGCGCTGGCGTCCGAGGGATTCGTCCGGTCCGAACGCTACGGCGGCACCTTCGTCGCCACCCTGGACGCCGAGGCCGCCCATGACCTGCTCGATGTGCGGGCGGTCCTGGAGCCGCTGGCCGCGGCGCAGGCGGCGATGCGGTGCACCCCCGAGCACCTCGAGACGTTCCGTCGGCTCCTCGACGAGGGTGACCGAGCGTTCCGGGAGCGGCGGCCCGAGGACACCCGCACGGTGAAGGGGCAGCTTTACGAGCATCTGGCACTGGCGTCCGGGAACAGCACGCTGATCGCACTGATGCGTGTCGTGCGCTTCAAGATTGAATGGGCCACCTCAATCGAGCTCATCGAGCAGATTCCGGAGGAGACGCGAAACCTCCGGGCGAAGCTCGTTCGCGACATGGTCGATGCCATGGCTGACCGCGATCCTGCCCGGGCGGCGACGGCGGCGGCGGCCATCATCGACGCGACCTACGCCTCCCAAGGCTGGCGGCGTGTCGTCGAGGCACGGTTCGAAGCCGCGAGCAAGTCCCCTTAGCTAATCGCGCGGAGGAGGTCACGAGCCTTGTCACAGTTCTTATGCGTAGGCGCACGTGAAGATCGGAGCTCACCCGTTCTGGTCCCCGGCTGCGGCTGCGGACTCGTAGAGCGAGGCAAAAGGTCGGCGCCGGCGTTCGGTGGCGCGGCGGTACCTGAGCCGGTGTTGTACCGATGAGATTCGTCGGCGAGCGGGTGGCAAGAGTCGAGGACCCGCGGTTGTTGACGGGCCGTGGAAAATTCGTCGACGACGTGACGTTGCCGCGCATGCTCCATGTCGCTTTCGTACGCAGCCCCATGGCCCACGCTCGGATCAACAGCATCGACACCACGGCGGCGCGAGCGGTGCCCGGCGTCGTGGCGGTGTTCACCGGCGCCGACCTGGTAGCCGGCTGCAATCCCCTCACGGGATTGCGCAACGGACCGAACTGGCCGACGTTCCGCGCCTTGCCCACGGACAAGGCAAGGTTCGTCGGCGATCCGCTCGTGATGGTCGTGGCCGACAGCCGGTACATAGCCGAGGACGCGTGCGAGCTGGTCGACATCGACTACGAGCCGCTTCCGGCGGTGACCGGTTACGAAGCTGCCCTCGACCCCGCATCACCGGCCATCTTCGACGAACTCGGCGACAACATCGTGGCGACGAGCCCACCCGTCACCCTGGGTGACATCGATGCCGCCTTCGCCGAGGCCGACCAGGTGGTGCGGGCGACCTTGCGCCAACACCGTGTCGCCAACGTCCCCCTGGAAACGAGGGGCGGGATCGCCGACTACGACCCGGCCTCGGGGGAGCTGACCTTCATCGCCTCGACCCAGACCCCGCATGGCCTGCGGCAGGCACTGGCCCAGGCTCTCGACCATCCCCTGGAACGGCTGCGGGTGCTTGCGGGCGACGTGGGTGGTGGCTTCGGCCTCAAGGGTGTGGTGGGGCGCGAGGACTTCTGCATCGCGCTGGCCAGCAAGCGGCTCGGCCGTCCGGTCAAATGGGTGGAGGACCGCAACGAGCACCTTCTCGCGTCCGGCCACGCCCGCGAAGAGAAGATCGACGCGGAACTCGCGCTGAAGGCCGACGGCACGCTGCTCGGGTTGAAGGTGAAGCTCGTCCTGGACGGCGGCGCCTACCCGGCGGTGCCGTTCAGCTGCACGATCTACCCTGAGATGATCTGTACGTCGCTGCCTGGCCCTTACCACATCAAAGCCTACAAATATGAAAGCGCTGTCGTCGCCAGCAACAAGGCTACGTACGTCGCCTACCGGGGCCCGTGGGAGATGGAGGTGTGGACGCGGGAACGGCTGCTTGACATCGCGGCCCACGAGCTGGGGCTCGACCCCGCCGACATCCGGCGCCGGAACCTGGTGGCCGGCGAGCCCGGCGACCAGATCATCACTGGCCGAGGCCTGGAGGGCATCACATCACGCCGCTCCCTTGAGCAGGCCCTGGACCTCGTCGATTACGACGGGTTCCGGAAGGAGCAGGTAGCCGCGCGTGCCGCGGGCCGCTACCTCGGCATCGGGTTCGCCATCTTCATGGAAGCGGCGCCCGGGCCGCCGGAGTTGCGGGGCAAAGGTGCGCCCTTCGGCGGCGAACAGGCGAAGGCGGCGCTCCAGGCCGACGGCCATCTCCTCGTGACCACCGGTCAGGCCCCGCACGGCCAGGGCCACGAGACGACGCTCGCCCAGGTCGCGGCCGACCAGATGGGTATTCCGCTGGACCACGTGCGGGTGGTCCACGGCGACACGCGTCAGACCCCGTTCAACCTCATCGGCACCGGCGGCAGCCGGGCCGGCACGTGGGCGACGGGTGCCGTGATCGTGACGACCAGGCGGCTGAAGGAAAAGGTGCTGGACATCGCGGCCCACCGGCTGCAGATCGATCCTGGCGACCTCGACATCGTCGACGGGATGGTGACGCCGAAGGGGGCGCCGGACAAGGCGATCCCGCTGGCCGACGTGGCGAAGCTGGCGATGATGGCGCCCATGTTCCTCCCGCCGGGCACCGACGTGTCCTTGACGGCGCAGGAGCGCTTCGACGGGTCCGCCGTCACCAGCAGCGGTTGGTCGGGCGGCGCACATGTCTGCACCGTCGAGGTGGACATCGCCACGGGGCAGGTCCGGATACTTCGTTACGTCGTCGTCGAGGACTGCGGACGGGTGGTCAACCCGGCGATCGTCGAGGGCCAGATCTGCGGCGGTATCGCGCAGGGCATCGGCGAGGTGCTGTACGAGAACGCCGCCTACGACGCCGACGGCAACTTCCTCGCCGCCACGTTCATGGACTACCTGCTCCCGACCGCCGCCGAGATCCCGCACATCGAGATCGAACACATCGATTCCGCAGGCCTCGGCGACTTCGACTTCCACGGTGTCGGCGAAGGCGGGGCGCTGGCCGCCCCGGCGACGCTGACCAACGCCGTGGCGGACGCTCTGCTGCCCTTCGGAGCCCGGGTGGTCGACCAGTACCTTCCCCCAGCGAAGATCCTCGAGCTCGCGGGCGTGATCTCTGCCTGACACTCGTCCACCAGTTGCCCGAAACAGTCCGCAGCCATAGCGGAAGGTGGCCTTCGTGAGCCTCCGTACCACGTCCCCGGCACTGTCCTACCGTTGCGCGCCCTGGACGCACGCGCAGGGCGTCGACCCGGTCGGGTCCGCCCTGACCTGCGACACGCTCGTGCTCATCGAGGTGCCACCGCCCTGGCCCCGGGACGTCGGCGAGATACCGGCCTTCGCCGACCTCCAGCGGCGTGACCTTCGCCGAACCAGGGTGCTGGCGGTCAGACCCCCTGCGGACGATTTCAACGACCCGATCGGGAAGGCCGCCGTCCCGGTGGGCTCCGCGGTCGCCAGCGATCAGCCGGGACCAAGCGTCGGGTGCGGTGTGCGGGTGACGATCTGGCGCCGGGTGGACTCCGGCCGTTTCGTGGGTACCGACCACCTCGTGCCCGCCGAAGGCATCGCCGACGAGGTCGCCCGGCTGCTCGAGGCGCCGCAGGCGGACCCGACGAGCCGGACCGCACCCGCCGAGGTGCTGCTGTGTGGGCACGGCGCGCGGGACCGCTGCTGCGCGCGCCTGGGGACTCGCCTGGCACTGGACGTGGCCGCGGCCTGGCCAGGTGTCCGCGTCCGCCGGTGCAGCCACACCGGCGGTCACCGCTTCGCTCCGACCGGGTTCACGCTGCCGGACGGGCGGGCCTGGGGGTTCCTCGACGTCGAGAGCCTCGAGGTGATCATGCGTCGATCCGGGCCGCCGCCGCTGCGGGGCCACTACCGCGGTAACACCGCGCTGGACGCCTGGGGACAGGTGGCCGAACGGGAGCTGTTCGAGCGGTTCGGCTGGGCCTGGCTGGACCACCAGCTCACCTCCTCTCGCACCGAGATCGCGGCCGGGGGACGGTCGGCAACCGTGGAGCTGGCCTGGGGCGGACCGACCGGTCCCGCTACGGCGACTGCGAGGATCGACGTCATCCGCGACGTTCCCGTCCTCGTCTGCGGCGAGCCTCCCGAGCGGGCCGAGAAGACGGCACCGGAACTGGCACTACGCTCCATCAACCTCGCCGGCAGAGGCTGATCATGCCTTGGTCCAGTACAGCCGCATCGGATTGTGGGCCGGGAGCTTCTGCTGTCCTGCCGGCCGGGACTGCCGGTCACCGGTGGCGGGAACGTGTTCCTACTGTGGTCCGGCGCCGTCCTCATGCGCCATCCAGTGGACGAAGCGGTGCAGCGGATACATGGCGTCGTGCGGGTTGCCGATCGTGCTAGGCCCCGCCTCGCCCAGCCGGACGATGCGCTGCGCGCCGCCACTGGCCAGCCGGTCGCGGTAGTCGGCCATCCGCGCGAAGGGATAGAAGCCGACCGTCTGGGTCGCCACGTTGACGTACCGCATCGCCTCGTCGAGGGAGTTCACCCGGACCACGTTCGCGGTCTTGTTGATCGGGTGGAAGTCGACGGGTTCGTCGGAACGGATCACCAGCCCGTGGCCGTCGGTCTTTCCCCAGACGCCGAACTCGTCGTCGAGCATCATCAGCACGTCGATCTGCTCGCGCAGGTCGGCGTCGAGCGGACGGGCGTCACCCGAGGCGGCCGCCTTCTCGACGATGCGCGCGTGGAGCCGCTCGCTGAAGCGGTCCGCCTCGGCCTGGTCCGCCTCGACGAAGACGAACCGGCTGGCGACGCAGGCCTCCTGGTTGAGGACCATGACGTCGCCGGCGGCGAGCTCGGCGGCGGTGTCGAGCGCCTCCTCGGAGGCGAAGGCCTCCCGGCCGACCATCGAGATCGAGGTCTTGGGGTCGAACGAGACGAGCTGAAAGCCCGGCCCGAGATACTTGATCACGTTGTTGATCGCGTCGCCGCCGCCCCAGGCCACGATCTTGTCGAAGTACTGCGGGCGGTAGAGGACCTGCTCCACCGTGTTGTCGCCGCCGCGCCAGTAGACCGCCGACATCGACCGCACGATGGGGTGACCGGGGTCGATGTCCGCCATCGTGCGCAGGACCGCCACCGTGGTGAAGGGGTCGCTGGAGGACATCTTGAACAGGTTGACGGCCTTCACCAGCGCGCCCTGGGCGATGGACTTCACCGCGACGCCCGGCGAGTTGCCCGGCAGGACGTGGATCAGTCGGGGCGCGAAGGCACGGATGTAGCTCTTCCGGCCGGTGAAGTCCTGCTTGGGCACCCATTCGTCCAGGGCCCTGGGGTCGGGGAAGTTCTGCTCCACCACAGTCTCGAGCAGGCGCTTGTCGAGATAGGCGGCGGCGCCCTTGACCTGCCCTTCCAGCACCGCACGGGGCAGCACGTGGGTGCCGGCCATGCGATCGATGCAGTCCTGCATAAAGGTGTTGCGGGGATCGCGGATCCGCTCGCCCGTCTCGACGAGGAAGTCGATGATCTCCTTGAGCGGGACGTTCAGCAGCGGCGGCACCTCGGTGCGCGGGTGCACCGCCTTGTCCATGGCGATCCGCGGCGTGGCGAAGGTGACGCCCAGGTCGCGCGAGCGGTGCGTGACGTCCTGGCCCTCGGAAAGCTCGCCGCGAAGGAAGAACGGCGCGGCGACGACTGGGTTGGCGGAGCCCGCGGGGTCGGCGGACTGGGGCCGAATGTCGGTGACGCTCATGAAAGGCCTCGCACGTACGCGTCGACGGTGCCGGCACAGCCGATCTTGTCATCGCCGCCCTTGAGGTCGGCGTAACGGGTGATGTTGTTCCGCACCGAGGGCCCCTTCTGGCCGCACGCGCAGGGGCTCAGGTCGAGCGAGATCTTGTCGCCGGTGATGATCCCGCCCCAGCGTCCGTCGAGCGAGAGGTCGAAGAAGGCGGCCCGGCCCTCGACCTCGCCGCTCTCGTGCGGCAGCAGCGTCTCGCCCGCCTCGTCGAGGATGAACGGAACGATCCACGGCGGCACGTGGTAACGGTTGCCCTTCTGGCACTTGGGCATGCCGGAGTTGAGCTCCTGCATCGAGTAGTTCTGGAAATCCCGGCTGGCCGGGATGTTGAACGTCTCGTGGACGAACTCCTGGTAGTCCGGCGGCAGCTGCGCGCGCTTGAGCCCGCCGCCGACGTAGAGACAGTTGTCGGGGTGGAAGTCCTTCGCCGAGTAGCCCAGGTCGCGCACGATCTTCGCCGCCTGGTACAGCGAGTTCCACATGCCGGCGATGTAGAGCTTCTCGTCGCGGTACCTGATGAGCGCCTCGGCGCCGGTGATCATCGCCTTGTCGAGGGCTTCCTGCCGCTCCCTGGAGGTCCGCTCGAAGTCGGCCAGCTCGCCGGGCAGTGCGGTGCCGTCGGCGATCTTCTTACGGAGCACGACCATCCTGGTAAGCGACCCGACCGTGATCGGCGGGAGCGGCAGGCTGAAACGCTCCCTGGCGGGATCGCTGAACGCCGCCTGCTGCGCCTCCGCGATGACCATGTTCTTCGGCACGGCGGCGGTCGCCCCCACACCGATCATCCGCCGGTCCCGCGCCGGCTTCACTCCGGAGCCCCAGGAGAACACGTTGACTGTGTCGACGCGCGACCAGGCCATGTCCCGCTCCGACGCGAGCAGCATCGCCGACTTGCCCGTCGTGCCGCTGGAGCAGGAGACGAAGTGACCCCTGGCCTGCAGACGTCCGATCCAGTCGTCGATGCCGGCGATGTCGGAGGTCTCGATCGGGCTGATCGGGTAGGGCGAGACGGTGCCCAGCCACTTGCCGAGCCGGTCCCACTTCTCCTCGATCAGGAAGCTCTCCGGATAGCTCTTGTAGACGCTGTGCGGGAAGAGGAGCGGGACCATGTCCTCGCGGCTGCGGATCTCGGTGGTGCCGGCCTCGCGGGCCCGGTGCGCGAGCAGCCGGATGCGCTCCCTGCGCTCCTGGAACCGCTCGTTCAGAGCGGCTAACTGCGTCTCGCACAGCTCGGCGGGGGAGTGATCGAACCGATCCTCGGCATCGACCAGCCGGGTCAGTGTCTCGATGGCTGAGCTCACAGGGCATCCTTACTGTTCGTGTTGGTGGCCGGGTCCGGCTAACGGCACCTGATGCGTATCATTAATCGAACCTGGCGGCGGCGCAAGAGGGAAGTCGAGCGAGGCGACATGCAGAACGGAGTCGCACCCACCCGGCGCGGGGCGGGGCGCCCCACCCGCGAGCAGGCCGAAGCACGCCACGAGGAGCTGCTCGACACCGCGCTCGACCTGTTCCTGGAGCGCGGCTTCGAGCTGGCGACGATCGAGATGATCGCCGCCCGGGTCAACATGACCAAGCGAACGGTCTACGCCCGCTACCCCGACAAGGCCGCGCTGTTCCGTGCGGCGGTCCAGCGCGCCATCGAGCGCCAGATCGTGCCCCAGGCCGTGCTGGAGGGCCTGGACAACGGCGACCTGGGCGAGACGCTCGAGGCGATCGCCCGACTACGGATCACTCAGGTGGCGACACCCAACGGCCTGCGCCTGCAGCGGATCATCAACACCGAGAGCTACCGCTTCCCCGAGATCTTCACCATCAGCTTCGAGCAGAGCGGCAGGCCGGTGATCGAGTTCGTCGCCGGCGTGCTCGAGCGTGCGGTCGCCGACGGCACGATCGCGCCCACCAACCCCAGACTCGCCGCATCCGTCTTTATGAGCATGTTGGTCAGCGGCCCGGTGAGGACGATCGTGAGTGGCCACATGCCGACGCAGAACGAACTGGACGAGAGGATCCAGTTCTCCGTGCGCCTGCTGCTCAACGGCCTCCGGCCACGCTGAGGACGACGAGGCGGTGGAGGTCTTCCATGACTCCACCGCCTTCTCCGGGGTGAAGTCCTAACGCTGGTAGCCGGTCCGCAGGTCGTCGACGATCCGTGGGCGGTCGAGCGTGGAGGGCTCGAGGGTGCGCGGAGGCCGGTCCAGCGGGAAGACCCCGGCGGCGGTGAGCACGGCCTGGTCGAGAAACCGGGCCGGGGTGGCCCGCTCGGAAAGCACGAGCGGCGGAGGCGTGCCCCCGGTGGTTGCCAGCACGAAGCCCCAGTCCCCGAAGCTCGGGACGTCGACGTGGTACGGCGTGGTGGCCAGGCCCGCGGCCCTGACCGTGCTCACCGTGCGCCAGTAGGCACTCGGTGTCGCGTACGGGCTGCCGGCCTGCACGGTGAGCAGGCCTCCGGGCGCGAGGACCGCCCGCACCAGGCCGTAGAACTCCTGCGAGTAGAGCCGGCCGAGCGTCGGCGTGTCCGGATCGGGCATGTCCACGACCACGGCGTCGAACGGCTCCGGCGGCGGGTCGCGCAGCCAGCGGAAGGCGTCGGCCACCACCACCCGCACCCGCGGGTCGTTGAGCGCGGCACGGTTGAGCCGGGCGAAGGTCGTCCGGGCGAGTTCGATCATCCGCGGGTCCAGCTCCACCTGCACCACCTGCCGGACTGTGGGGTGGCGCAGCAGCTCGCGCGCGGCCAACCCGTCGCCGCCGCCGAGGACCAGGACACGGGCGGGATCACGGGCGAGTGCGGGGGCGACGAGCGCCTCGGTGTACCGGTGTTCGTCGGCGCTGGAGAACTGCAGGTCGCCGTCCAGGTAGAGGCGCATGTCGCCGACTCGGCGGGTCACGACGATCTCCTGGTATGCGGACCGGGTGGCGACCACGATCGGGTCCGCGTACAGCCGCTGGCGGGCGTCGGTCTCGATGTCACGTGCGCGGAGCAGCAGCGTGCCGAGCAGGGTGGCGGCGGCCAGGAGCGCGCCGAGCGCGGTGACGAGGGCACGCCTGGTCAGCCACCGCCGCAGCAGCAACGTGGCGACCACGGTCGCGGCTGTCAGGTTGACCAGCCCCGTCAGCGCGGCTCCGCGGATCATGCCGGCCGTGGGGAGCAGGACGAA
Source organism: Parafrankia sp. EAN1pec (assembly GCF_000018005.1). Taxonomy (GTDB): domain Bacteria; phylum Actinomycetota; class Actinomycetes; order Frankiales; family Frankiaceae; genus Parafrankia; species Parafrankia soli. The sequence continues at coordinate 5,607,909 of NC_009921.1, read as the reverse complement.
CGGCCAGACCAGCCCGCCGACGAGGGCGCCGGCGTAGTCGGCTGCGTTGAGGTCGGCGAGCAGCCGGCCGCTGGCCCGGGCGTCCACGTCGGTCCGGCCGGTCTGCAGGAGCGTGACAAGCAGCGGCAGCTCGGCGCCTACCAGCGTGCCGAGCAGCGCGGTGCCGAGGACGAGCACCGGTCCGCTCGTCGCGTAGAAACTGAAGGTGACGTAGAGAGTGACGGCGCTGAGCCCGCCGAGGATTCCGAGCAGGGTCTCGACGGCGACGAAGGCGGCGGCCGCGTGCCCGAGGAAGGGCTTGACCAGCAGCGCCCCGGCGCCGAGGGCAGCGACGAATCCGGCGACGATCAGTGAGGTCTGGGTGATGCCGCCGCCGGCGAGGCTGGTCGACAGGGTGAGCAGGACCAGCTCGTACACCAGGCCGCAGGCGGCGCAGACCGCGACCGCGGCGAGCAGGAGTGGGCGGGTACGGGCGGGCAGCGGGCTGTCCGCCGATGTGGCCCTGGGGGTGTCCGTCGCCACGGCTGATGGCGTCAGGAAGCTGATGGCGTCAGGACAGCGCGGCCGCGTTGACCGCGCCGATCGCGAGCAGGCTGGTGGCGACCGCCCACGCCGCCGGGCTGAGTGTCGGCTCGTCGACGATCGCGCGCAGGTGCCCGGGCACGACGGTGTCGAGCACGCGGAGCGCGAGCGCCTGCAGCGCGACCCCGACGAGGCCGTAGACCGCCGAGTCGACAAGGCCCTGAGTCAGCGAGTCCGAGCTGGTCAGGATGGCCGTGACGACGATGACCGTCAGCGACAGGTGGTTGCCCGCGAGCAGGATGGCGGCGTTCGGCCGGCGGTCGACGTAGACCTGCCGGCGCAGGTTGCCGGGCGTGAGCAGGTCGAGGACCAGAAAACCCAGGGCGAGGACACCGACGCCGACCAGGAAGTAGAGCAGGGTGGCGGCGATGCCCTCGCCGAGGTCGCCGGCGTCCAGGCTGCCGAAGGTCACGAGGCTCTCCCGGTGGTGTGCGGGGGGACGGGGGGACGGTGCTGCGCGGCCGGGCCCCGGCGGCCCCGGCCCGGATCACTTCCCATCGCCGGGACCACCGTCCTTCCCGGCTGGAGAGCCGGGGGTGAACCCGCTGCCGAGGCGCGCGTACTGGCCATGGCTGAACCCGTCGTCGAGATCCTCTACCCGCACAGTGCTGCCGGCCCCGACGGCCGCCGGGCTGACGATCACGATGTCGTCCGCGAAGCGGAGGTACTGGCTGCCTCCGTCGCTGGCCCGGGCGGCCGGCGCGACCCCGCCGGCGATGGCCGCGGCGGTCCGGTCGACCGGCTCGGTCGACATGTAGCTCTCGGTGTCGCCCCGGGTGTCGGTACGACGGTAGCTGTCGGCGAGCCAGCCCCGGACGTTGCTGTCGCCACCGCAGGCGGATAGCACCGCGACGGCGAGGGCGAGCGGGACAGCCAACGCGACGCGGGCGCTGCGGGCGGCGCGGGCAACGTGGGCGGTGGTCATCGCGGCTCCCAGCGGCTGTGGGTGGTCACGATCTCGTGCGTGCGGGAGCCCGGGTAGAGGTGCCAGGTGCGCCACTGCCAGCCGCGCGGCATCCGCGCGCCGGTCAGGGCGGTCACCGCCCGCTCGTCGCCGGGGAAGGCGGCGCACAACCAGTCGGATCTTCCGGCCGCCCGGGTCCGCAGACTCGCCGCGAGCGCGTCGAGTTCGCGGCGATCGACGGTGCGCACCTGCGCCCTCAGGGTGTAGCCGTCCTGCTCCGCCCGCGACGGCAGCGGGCAGCCACCGGCCGCAACGGCGTCACAGGAAACCTCCTCGGTCAGCCGACGTGTGCCCGAGGAGGCGCTCACCGCGTGCGAGGCGCCCAGGACGGCCAGGGTCAGCATGCCGTGCGGCGCGTGCAGGTCGACGCTGGCCAGCGACGCGGGGCTCGGCGCGCCGAGCAGCAGGCCGAGGGAGGCGGCGCGGACGTCGCGGGGCACGACCGCCAGCTCGAGGGCGGTCATCGGACCGGGACCGCGCCGCGGCGAACCGGCGTACAGGGGACCTCGGGCACCTGGGTCCTCTCCGGCGGGGAATGCTCGGCGAGAACATACCGGACTTATTGCTGCGACGGAACTTGTGTGTGTCCGCGTCGACGGGGCCAGCTCCCCGGCCGCGCCAGCATCCGATCAGGGCGCCGCGCCACGGGTGCAGTGTCCGGAGTCCTCGACGCGCGAAAGCAGCGCCGTTGAATTCCGGCGGCGAGGAGACGGGATTCGTTTTCGGAGACGACGCGACCCTGGATGACCTGGCGCGGGCGCCATGCCGCACCAGGTCCGGCCGGTTCGCCGGATTCCCGTCCGATGGTCTGGGCTGGCAGACTTGCGGTGATGGATCGTGGGGGCAGTGAGTGTGGTGGCGCGCGGGTGCGGCGGATCGGGCTCGGTGACGCCGAGGTTCTGCGGGCGGTGCGGCTGGCGGCCCTAACCGACGCGCCGGGGGCGTTCTGGCGTACCTATGCCGATGAAGCGACCCGGCCGGGAACGGACTGGGTGGAGCGGGCCCGGGTGGGCGCGTCCGGAGACGCGGACGTGACGTTCCTGGCCGAGCGGGATGGCGCGGTGGTCGGTTCGGTGTCGGCGCACACCCCGTCGGTGGCGCGGGACCTGCGGGAGCTGGCGGCGATGTGGGTGGCGCCGGTGGCTCGAGGCTCGGGCGCGGCGGACGCTTTGCTGCTGGCGGTGCTGGACTGGGCCCGGGCGGCTGGCGCGGCCGGGGTCCGGCTGTGGGTGGTGCCGTCGAACGGGCCGGCCCGGCGGGTGTATGAGCGGCACGGGTTCGTGGTGGTCGGTGACCTGGAGCCGGTCACGGATGATCCGTCGGTGAAGGTGTATGTGCCGATGGTGCTGACGTTGGACGCGGCTGCCGCCGCGGATGCGGGTTACCGGGCGCGCGCCGCCTCACCCTGGTCGGCGCCGACATCGGGTGAGGACTGAGTGGATGGCGGGAAAGTTCACGCCGGACAAGGACGTCGAAGGCTAGCGGGACGTCATCTACTCCGGCTGGAGTACGGCGGGCAGCATGTACTGCGCCATACGTAGCGAGTATTGCCTGCGGGGGGACGACGACGGGCAGGGCTTGTTCGGACACGCTTGTGCGGGGAAGTCAGATCTGCGGGCACGGTCGTCCACCAGACAGAACGACCACCGGCTCCGGCTCGTATGAAGGGATCTGTAGAGACTGTGCGCGAATTCGAGGCAATGGACTTCTTCCGCGACGAGACTCTCGTCGCGGACCCGTACCCTTACCTCGACGCCCTGCGGCGGAAATGCCCCGTACAACGGGAACGCCACCACGACGTGGTGATGGTGACCGGCTACGAGGAGGCGGTGGAGGTCTTCCACGACTCCGAGGCGTTCTCGTCCTGCGTCTCGGTGACAGGCCCGTTCCCCGGCTTCCCGGTCCCGCTCGACGGTGACGACGTCTCCGCGCTGATCGAACGGCATCGCCATGAGCTGCCGATGAACGACCAGCTCCCGACGATGGACCCGCCCACCCACACCGATCATCGCGCGCTGCTGATGCGGCTGATCACCCCTAAGCGCCTCAAGGAGAACGAGGCGCTGATGTGGGACCTTGCCGACCGCATGCTCGACCCGTTCCTCACTCCTGGTGAGGGAGAGTTCATCAGCGGATTCGCCGGACCGTTCACACTGCTCGTCATCGCGGACCTTCTGGGCGTCCCCGAGGAGGACCAGGACGAGTTTCTCGACAAACTGCAGCGCCAGCCGGCACAGACCGGCGGCGTCGGCGGCACCGGAGCGGAGACCCTGGCCCACAGCCCGCTGGAGTTTCTCTACGGGAAGTTCACCGGCTACATCGAGGACCGTCGCCGCAACCCCCGCGCCGACGTGCTGACCGGTCTGGCCGGCGCGACGTTCCCGGACGGATCGACACCCGAGGTTATCGACGTGGTGCGGGTGGCCGCGAACCTCTTCTCCGCCGGTCAGGAAACCACGGTGCGCCTGCTCAGCTCGGCGCTGAAGATCCTCGCCGAGCGGCCCGACCTCCAGCGGCAGCTTCGTGTCGAGCGGGAGCGCATCCCGGCCTTCATCGAGGAGACCCTGCGCTGGGAGAGCCCGGTCAAGGGCGACTTCCGGCTCTCCCGTGTGCCGGTCACCGTGGGTGGGGTGCAGCTGCCCGCCGGCACCACGGTGATGGTGGTCAACGGGGCGGCCAACCGCGACCCACGCCGCTTCGAGAACCCGGAGACGTTCGACGTCGCCCGTTCCAACGCCCGCCAGCACCTGGCCTTCGGGCGTGGGATCCACAGCTGCCCCGGCGCGCCGTTGGCACGGGCCGAGGCACGGGCGAGTCTTGAACGGCTGTTGGACCGCACCACCGACATCCGCGTCAACGAGCGGGTGCACGGCCCGGCCGGCAACCGCCGCTACGAGTACATGCCCACCTTCATCCTGCGTGGGCTGACCGCCCTGCACCTGGAGTTCGACCTCGCGCCAGCACCGCCACGTGACTTCCCGCCCGCCGGCTCACCTGTCGGATGGATCAAGGGCTGACGCTGCCTTCTGGCATGGTGTCGTACCCGGAGGGGCGCACGGTTCCCGCGGCCGAGACGTTCGTCCCCGGTGAACCCCTGTTGCCGCACGAGCCGACCGCCATCGGTCCGTACGTCCTGTTGAGCCGGCTGGGCGTGGGTGGGATGGGCGCCGTCTACTACGCGCGCGACCAGCGGGGGCGGCCGGTCGCGGTCAAGGTGATCAGGTCGGATCGGGCCAGGGACCAGGAGTTCCGCCGCCGTTTCCGTCGAGAGGTCGAGGCAGCTCGCAGCGTCGCCTCGTTCTGCACCGCCGAGGTTCTCGACGCCGACCCGGACGCGTTCGCGCCGTACCTGGTGACGGAGTACATCGACGGCCTCCGGCTGGATCAGGCTGTCGCCGACAGGGGTCCGCTCGACTCGTCCACCCTTACCGGGCTGGCGGTCGGGGTCGCGACGGCGTTGACCGCGATCCACCACGCCGGGCTTGTGCATCGGGATCTCAAGCCCGGCAACGTGATCCTGTCGCTGTCCGGTCCACGGGTCATCGACTTCGGTATCGCCCTGGCCTTGGACAGCACCGGCGGTAGGCCGACCGACTGGGGGTTCGGCTCGGCCGGGTGGATGGCACCCGAACAGATCAACGGCCAGCCGATCAGTGCGGCGGCTGACGTGTTCGCCTGGGGTGTCCTCGTCGCGTACGCGGGCACCGGACGGCATCCCTTCGGGGACGGCCACGATGTCGGTCTCGCCCACCGGATCACCACGGCCGAACCGGACCTGACTGGCCTTCCTCCGCAGGTGGAGGATCTCGTCCGCGATGCTCTGACGAAAGAGCCGGCCAGCCGGCCTGATGCCCGGGGCCTGCTGCTGCGCCTGGTCGAGCGCCGGCCGGGGGAGCGGTCCGCCGATCCGGCTGTCCGACTGCTCGGGCTCACCGCGGAGCTCGCGCACTCCCCGGACGGGTCCGCACCTGCGCGGCGGCGGGGCTGGGGTCGTGGCCGTGTTCTGCTGACCGCCAGCCTGACGCTGGTACTGGCGGCCCTCACCGTGATCGGGTCGGTGGCGGCGAACCGTGATGACGGGACGTCGACGCGACCGGCCGCGCCCACAGCCAGGTCGGGGGCATCCACGGCCAGGTCCGTGGAATCCTCGTCCGCGCCGGTCTCCGGCCCCGGCACCCCACCGAGTCCCGGCGGCTTCCGGGACGGGCCGCTGCTGTTCGCCGTGGACGATGTCGAATGTGGGGTCGAGCAGCTCGGCCTCGGGTTCCTGGCCCGCCATCCGGACGGTCAGTTCTGCCTGGTCACCATGACGGTTCGTAACACCGGTGCATCCTCGGGCGCCCTGGAGAACGCCTACCAGTACGCGTACGACAGCACCGGCGCCCGGCGCACCGCCGACTACCTGTCGCGTTTCTACCTGCCCGGCGAGACGATCTGGAATCCCGCCGGACCGGGTGCCTCCATCCACGGCACGCTGGTTTTCGATATCCCGCGGGGCGCCGCGTTGCAGCGGCTGGAGCTCCATGACAGCCCGACCGGCAGCGGCGTTCTCATTCCGTTGTAGCCGGAACTCGCTCCCGTCCCGAACGGCACTTCTGTCGTCTTTTTTTGATGTTTTGCGGCGCTGTCGACGTGCCCCGTGTAACCGGGGTTCGGCCATTCTAAAGGGCAGGAGCCGTTCATGACAGTAACCGCGGTGCCGTCCCAGACGGAACCAGGACGGTCCAGCTTCACCGCGCGGAATGCGCTGATCCTGATAGTGCTGATGTGGGCTGCACAGCTTCTGGGGCTGGTCGGCCTGCTTTCCGGCAATGTTCAGGCGGAGATCGCCGTACACTTTCACACCGCCAGGATCTCGTGGTTCACGCTGATCACGGGCCTGGTCGGCACCTTCGCCACGCCCTTCGCGATCAAGGCCGCGGCGATGTACGGCAAGAAGCGAGTCATGGTGGTCATCACCGTCCTCGGGTTGGTGGGAGACCTGATCGCCGCCCTTGCGACGAACTACTCCATGCTGCTGATCGGACGCGGCATCGCCGGGTGCTATGGCCCGATCGGGGCACTGGCCTACTCGATGGTCCGTGACGTCCTCCCGCGCCGGCTCATCGGTCCCGCCAGCGGCCTGCTGGGCGGCGGCGTCGGGCTGGTTGCGCTGGGGGGCCCGTTCCTGTCCGCGTGGCTCGTGGACGGTTCCGGCTTCCGTGGCGCGCTGTGGTTCATGGCCGCAGCCAGCGCGCTCAGCCTCGTGGCGCTCGTGGTCCTCGTGCCCGAGAGTCCCGTGCGCGAGGAACGCACCAGCATCGACTGGCTGGGCGGGCTCCTGCTCGGCGGTGGCCTGACCGCGGTCGTCTACGGGATCGGTGAAGGCGCCGGCTGGGGCTGGACCAGTGCTCGCACTCTTTTCTTCATCGGAGGCGGTCTGGCCGCCGTGGTGGGCTTCGTCTTCACCGAAAGCCGGGTCCCGCACCCGATGATCCCACTGCCCCTGCTGAGGCGACGGCCGGTCTGGACCATGCTGCTGACGACGTCCCTGGTCGGAGGCGCGGCGTACGCCGTCGGCACGGTGATGTTCCTGCTCGCCCTCATGCCGACCATTCCGGGCGTCTCCGACGGCCTGGGATTCTCCGCAACCAGGAATGCGCTGGTCGGCGCACCCAGCAGCGTACTGATCCTCACGGGTGCGGGCGCGGCCGGAATGCTGGCCCGTAGATTCGATGCCTGGTTCCTCCTGGCCGCCGGCGGCCTACTCGTCGCCGGTGGATATGGACTGATCTCCGTGTACCACCACACTGTGCCGCAGCTGATGCTCCTCGGTGCCGTGACCGCGGTGGGCATGGGTCTCGTGGTGGCCACAATTCCCATCCTGGTCATCCAGGCGGTGCACCCGGCCGAACAGGCACTGGCCAACGGTGCCCAGTCAATGGCGCAAGGGGTCACCCAGACCGTCCTCAGCCAGCTGGCGTTCATCATCCTCGCCCGGGACAGCCAGGTCGTCCACGGAATCCGGTTCTACCGGGACGCCGGGTACTCCAACGGTCTTCTGTTCACCGCCGGTGTCGCCGCGACCGGGACAGCGCTGGCCCTGATACTGCCGAAACGCCATGCGGCCCGGGAGCTCTGAAGGTCTGAGGGCCTGGAGGACGACTGCTTCGACCGCGGGGTGACACGAGACCGGCCGGCATCGGGCCCTGGCCGGCACTGCGGGCCGGCGGTGACTACTACCGGCCCGCAGTGCCGCGGACTGGAGGATCCGGGCGCGGCTCCACAGGAACTGATGTGGAGACGGCGGACACCGGACGTGTGGTCGGACGGGACATCCTGGGGTCGAGGCGACGCAGCAGGACCGACGTCAGCGCGAGCGCCGCGCCGGCAAGTCCGACGCCCAGCACGATGTCGAGCAGCCAGGCATCCGCGCTGTGCTCCCAGAGCCTGTCCGCGGGGTCGGTGCGCAGCACCTCGTTGCCGAGCTTGGAGACCTCGTTGAGGTCGTCGGTGGAGGCCAGCGCCGCGAAGCCCCACCGGGCGGGGGCGATCCAGGCGACCTGCTCCATCACCAGACGGCCGGACAGCGACACCAGGCCGCCGGAGAGCACGAGCTGGGCCATGGTGACCAGCACCAGGATGGGCATGATCTTGTCGACGTTGTCGGCGAGAGTCGAGACCAACAGACCGATCATCATGGATGCCAGCGCCGCGACGATGACGGCGACGAGGCACTCGATCAGTGGTGAGCCCAGCAGGGACGCATCGGGCGGCGTGCGGCCGGCGAGACCGATCAGGGTGAAGATCGCGCACTGGAGGGCGGTGATGCCGGTGAGGACGATGATCTTCGAGCCGAGGTAGGCCGTCCGGGACAGGCCGATCGTTCGTTCCCGCCGGTAGATGTCGCGTTCCTTGACGATCTCGCGGACCGAGTTCGCCATGCCCATGAAACAAGCGCACAGCACCAGGACGACGAGCACCTTCATCGCGTCCGGATTAGGCGCGTCCGGCAGTGATTTCAGTCCGTCCGGAGCTGGGATCACCCGGGGGATGATTCCCAGCAGAAACGGGAACGCGATAATCATCCTCAGGTAGGAAGGATCGGCGAGCACCACTCGCAGATATCGCCGGGTGAGCGTGACGAGCTGCGCGACTACTGGTTGCTGGCGGACGCCGGGGAGTTCGGCTGGCGCCTTGCGCGCGACCGGCGCCACGACGGCGGAGGGCACGAAGTACTCGGACGCGCGGAAACGGGCCGCCATCTCGGTGCCCGGCGTGTTCTCCAGCTCCCGGAAGACGGCCGCGAACTCCCGGAAGTCCTTCTTCCCGAAGAAGCTCAGCGCCCCGTCCGACGGGCCGAAGTAGGCCACGTGCCCACCCGGGGCGAGCACCAGGATGTAGTCACACAGGTCCAGGAACAGCACGCTGTGCGTGACGACGATGACCGTGCGGCCGCTCTCGTCCGCCGAGCCCGGACCGCCGCCGTGGGCGAGCCCTTTCAGGGTCTCCATCACGGACTGGTCGTTCGCCGGGTCCAGCCCCGACGTCGGCTCGTCCAGGAACAGCAACGACGGCCGGGTGAGCAGCTCGAGGGCCACCGACGTCCGCTTCTTCTGCCCACCGGAGAGCCGGCTCACCGGCGTGCCGGCGTGCGCGGTCAGGCCGAGCTCGCCGATGACCTCCTGGACGCGGGCGCGCCGTTCCTGCGCCGTGGTGTCCGCGGGGAATCGCAGCTCGGCGCCGTACTCGAGCGCCTCACGCACGGTGAGCTGGGCGTGCAGCGGATCGGCCTGCGGGACGTAGCCGATGCGCCGGCGCAGCTCGTCGTACTCGGCGTAGAGATCCAGCCCGTTGTACAGGACGGAGCCGGTGTCGGCGGGGCGGAAGCCGGTCAGCGCGTTGAGCAGGGTCGACTTGCCCGCCCCGCTGGGACCGACCACTCCGAGCAGCGACCGGCCAGGCAGCCGGAAGGTCAGGTCGTGCATCAGCTGCTTGGCGCCGGCCCACACGGACAGATCCTGTGCCTCGAGCGCCACATCGCCGGAGTCGACGTACTCGACGAGGGCGTCGTCCTCGAGCTGGTAGAGATGGTGCCCGATCGCGATGACATCGCGCTGTCCGATCGGAGCGCGCTCGACCCGCTGGCCGTTGACGAACGTCCCGTTGGCCGAACCGAGATCGATGACCTCCACCGCGTCGGCGTCGACCAGCAGCTCGGCGTGATGGCGCGAGGCGAGCAGATCGGCGACGGAGATGTCGTTGTCGTAGGAGCGGCCCAGGCGCAGCGTCCCGGGACGCAGCGGGTGCCGTCGGCGGCAGGCATGTGCCACGGCGCCGGCCGCCGGCCGGGTTGCCGTCGCGCCGGTAACCGCCTCGCTCGGCCGCGGAGGCTCGACCTGCCACGGAGGCTCGACCTGCCATGGAGAAAGGACCACCTCCGGACCGTCGACGGCTCCGAGCCTGAGCCGCACCTCACCCAGACGCAGGGTGGTGCCTCTGATCCGGCGCCCGTCCTGCCACAGACCGTTCGCGCTGATGTCCCGCACGTGCCAGCCGTCAGCGATCGGTTCGAGCACGAGGTGGTGCCGGGAGACCCTCCCGTCGCCGACCACGATGTCGGCGCCGCGCGCCCGGCCGACCAGGTACGACGCGTTGCCTGCCAGCGTGGTCCGGCCCGCCGGGCTGACCACGCTCAGCGTGCTCAGGTCCACTGGCGGACCGGACGGGGGAGCGCGTCGCCGCGCTGGACGTTGATCGTCCACTGGATGTTTCCGGTTTGCGCGGTCACTGTGGAAGGTCCCCGGCATTGCACCGCCTTGTGAGAGCTGACCGCCCGGCTGTTGTCACTCAGACCTCCGGTCTTGGGCTGCACCTGGGATTCGGACCACTGTGCACCGTCGGTCAGGTCTTTCCATCGGCCAGGGGAAGTCATTTCTGACTACCGCGCCGGTAGTAGCCAGCTGCTTTACCGGTCCGCCGAAGGCCGAGGACTGTCACGTAAGTGCCCGTCCGATCCACAACTCCCTGTTCACCGCATCGGCGATCGCCACTCCGCAGGAGCGGCGAAAGTACTCACCTCCCGATCTGGCGGATGTTCTCCGGCGCGTTGTCCGGTCGGAATCGACACGCCGTGTCGCCGATCCGTCGGCGGATGCCGTCCGCGACCGATCGGCGTCGCCTCGTCTACTACGGACGCAGTAGACGAGGAACTACCATCGCCGCAGGTCGACAATCGGCATCCGCTGGGTACCGTGGTTGCGGTGGCACCAGAGATCGCGCAGTTCTGGAATGTGTGCCGGCGTACGGCTCGGCGGTACCCCTGGCTGGCCGACGGCCTGCTCGCTGTCGTGGTTCTGGCCCTGGGTCTGTGGCTGGCCGCGCAGAGCGCTCCCAGCCACATCAGGCCGACCGGGCCCAGTCTGGTCATGAGCATGATCGGCTGTGCCGCCCTGGTGGTGCGCCGATCGTGGCCGGGCGCGGTCCTTGCCGTCGTCCTCGGCTGCACCGTGCTCGTGTTCATCCTGAACCTGACGCCCGACGACAGCCCGCCGCTCACCTTCGCCACCGGGGTCGCCCTGTACAGCCTGGCGGTCTACCGGTCCCGCGAGGCAGCATGGATCTCGGCTCTCGCCTCCATGATCGTTCTGATCCCGCCGGCGCTGTTGCAGAAGCAGGGGGTTGTGGCTGTGGTCCTGGGTCTGTCCACCTGGGTTGTCTCCGCGACCGCCACCGGGGACGCGGTCCGCAGCCGGCGTGCCTACATCGCCGCGGTCGAGGACCGGGCCCGGCGGGCGGAGCAGAGCCGTGAGGAGGAGGCCCGGCGGCAGGTCGCCGAGGAACGGTTACGCATCGCCCGGGAGCTGCATGACGTGGTCGCCCACCACATCACTCTTGTCAAGGTGCAGGCAGCCGTCGCCTCCCACATGCTCTACGAGCAGCCGGCCGGCGCCGACGAGGCGCTCGGCCACATCCGCCGCGCCAGCGCCACCGTCCTGGACGAGCTGAAACTGTTGGTCTACGCGCTGCGGGACACCTCCGAGCCGGTGTCGACCCAGCCGCCCGCGGGCCTGTCCCAACTCCCCACGCTGCTGTCCGGCTTCGCGGCAGGCGGGATGTCCGTCGCACTCGACGTGACCGGGCAGTCCCGCGAGCTGCCGGCGCTCACCGACCTGGCCGCCTACCGGATCGTGCAGGAGTCACTGACGAACGCTCACAAGCACTCCCGGGGCGCCCGGACCTCGGTCGCGGTCGGCTACGGTTCCGGCGAGTTGCGCCTTCGCATCCACAACACCGCGGGCATGTCTCTTCCCGCATCCGGCGGTACCGGCCAGCCGCCCGGCACCGGTCCTGGCCGCAGGTTCCCCGGCACCGGCCCCACCCGGAAACAGCCCGCCACCGGCCCTACGCAGGACCCGGCGGCGCAGCGCGGCCGCGGCGGGCACGGCCTGCTCGGCATGCGCGAGCGGGCCGCCGCGGTCGGCGGCCACATGCAGGCCGGTTCCGACGGCGAGGGTGGCTTCGTGGTCACCGCGACGCTGCCGGTCCCGGAGGCGCCCCCACCGCCCCCGGCCGCCTCCACATTCAATGGCAGACGGGGGAGTGCCACGCTGCAGACGGCTACCGCCACCCCCCGCACCGCACTTGTGAAGGTGACACCCCAGTGATCCGTGTCCTTTTGGCCGACGACCAGGCGCTCATCCGCGCCGGTTTCCGTGTCCTCGTCGAGGCCGCCGCCGACATCACCGTGGTCGCCGAAGCGGCCGACGGCGCCGAAGCGGTCCGCCTGGCACGTGAGACCCGTCCCGACGTCATCCTGATGGACATCAGGATGCCGGGCACCGACGGCCTGTCCGCCACCCGCGAACTGACCGGCGACCCGACGCTCAACGAGGTGAAGGTGCTTGTCCTGACCACCTTCGAGCTCGACGAGCACGTCTTCGAGGCTCTGCGGGTCGGGGCCAGCGGCTTCCTCGGCAAAGGGGTGGAACCCGACGAGCTGGTCGCCGCGATCCGGGTCGTCGCCCGCGGCGACGCGCTCCTGTCCCCGCAGGCGACCCGTCACCTCATCGAGCAGTACCTGCGGCAGCCGGCCACACCGGCACCCGCGGTCACCGCGGGGCTGGATCTGCTCACCAAGCGGGAGAACGAGATCGTCAGGCTCATCGCCTACGGGCTGACGAACGACGAGATCGCCGAACAGCTGTACCTGTCGCCGCTGACCGTCAAGACACACGCGAACCGCGCGATGACCAAGGTAGCGGCCCGCGACCGCGCCCAGCTCGTCGTGATCGCCTACCAGACCGGGCTCGCCGAGGCCCCCAGCAGGAATTGACCCGTGCCGGTTCGGGGCCGGTGAGCTCGGGTGGCCGTCTGTTCCCGTGAACGGATGGCGGGCATCCTTGACCATCAGGATGTTAGCGCTAACATTCGACCTCGATGAGTGGACCTCGATGAGTGGAACAGCCCGGGGGAGTGGCGTCCCGTCCACTCCACACCGCCGTTTCGATCCGCTGCGGGGGCGGTGGGTTCTGGTGTCGGCTGGTCGGGACCGGCGGCCGTGGTCGGGTGAGAGCCAGGCGGTCAGCCCGGTCGCGGTGGCGCGGCACGACCCGGAGTGCGGGCTGTGTCCCGGCAACCTCAGGGCGGCCGCCGGCCTCGACCGGATCCGAAATCCCGACTATGCCGGGCCGTACGTGTTCGCCAACGACTTCCCGGCGCTGCGACCCCCCTTGTCTGACGAGCGCCTGGAGGTGCGGGCCGAGTCAGGAATCCCGCCCGGCCGGGCCGGAGGCGCCGAGGAGTTGCTGCGCGCGGAGCCCGAGACCGGTGTCTGCCGGGTGCTGTGCTTCGGGCCGTGGCACGACCGGCACCTCGCGGCGATGGGCGACGGGGAGCTGGCGGCCGTTGTCGATCTCTGGATCGGCCAGGCCGCCGAGCTGGGCCGGGTGTGGCGGTGGGTGCAGATCTTCGAGAACCGGGGGGCCGCGATGGGTGCCTCCAGCCCGCATCCGCACGGCCAGGTGTGGGCGAGCGCCTCGCTGCCGGACGAGCCGGCTGCGGAGGACGTCCGCCAGCGTGACTACCTGAGTAGGCACGGCCGCCGGTTGCTGGTCGACTATGCCGGAATCGAGCGCACCGCCGGGGAGCGGGTGGTGGCGGACAACGGCGAGTGGCTCGCGGTCGTGCCCTACTGGGCGGTGTGGCCGTTCGAGACGATGCTGATGCCCGTGCGCCCGGTTGCCAGCCTCCCCGAGCTGGACGGACCCCTTCGGGAGAGCCTGGTCGGGATGCTGCGGACCCTGTTGACGGCCTATGACGCCCTGTTCGGCGTCCCGTTTCCCTACTCGATGGGCTGGCACGGCGCACCGGGACCGGACGGCGCCGGACCGGACGGTGCCGCCGTGGCCGCGCCGGGCAGAGCCGGGCACTGGCAGCTGCACGCCCACTTCTACCCGCCGTTGCTGCGTTCGCCGACCGTCCGCAAGTTCCTCGTCGGCTACGAGATGCTGGCCGGCGCGCAGCGCGACATCACCCCGGAGCAAGCCGCGGCGATGCTGCGGGCCCACGTCCCGGCCGCCGGACCGGACCGGGTCCGATGAGCCAGCGTGGTGAGGTTTCCGCGACGGCCGGGGGCGTCGGCGCAACCCCCGCCCCGGGCAGCCCGGGCACCCCGGGCGCGGCGGAGCGGGCCGTCGCGGCTTTCGTCCGGTGCCACGGGGCCCGGCCGGCCTACCTGGTCCGCTCGCCTGGTCGGGTGAATCTGATCGGCGAGCACACCGACTACAACGGTGGCCTCTGCCTGCCGGTGGCGATCGACCTCGAGCTGTGTCTCGCGTTCTCCCCGTCCCCGCGCGCGACTGCGGGCCACGGGTTTGTCGAGGTGCTTTCCGAGCATCGCGCGGCACCGGCCCGGATCGACCTGCCGCCGCCTCCGCCGCCTGAGCCCGGGTCACCGGGCCGGGCCGGGGCCGCGCAATCCGGATGGGCCGGGTACGTCGAAGGTGTCGTCGTGATGGCGGCGTCGGTCGCCGGCGCCGCCGCGTCGCGAGGCTGGTACGGGACGCTGGCCAGCGACCTGCCGCTCGGCGCGGGGCTGTCGTCGTCGGCCGCGCTGGAGCTTGCCGTGGCCCGGGCCTGCGCGGTGGTGTGGAAGACCGGCTGGGATCCGATCGAGGCGGCCCGGCTCGCCCAGCGGGCCGAGAACGGCTGGGTGGGCGCCGCCACCGGCCTGCTTGACCAGATCGCCTGCGCCGCGGCGACGGCCGGCCACGCTCTGGAGATCGACTTTCGTGATCTGACGGTGACCGCGGTCGCCGTCCCGGATTCGGTCGTCGTCGCGGTCGTGGACACCGGCACCCGCCGGGAGCTGGTCACCAGCGCCTACGCCCAGCGCCGGGCCGAATGTGAGCGGGCGGCGGCCGGGTTGGGCGTCGCGAGCCTGCGCGACCTCGGCGACCGGTTGCCCGCCGACGCGGCCCGCCGGCTCGACCCGGTGGCGTTGCGCCGGGCGCGCCACATCGTCACCGAGAACACGCGGGTACGGGAGCTCGCCGACGCACTGCGCCGCGTGGACCTGCCGCGGGCCGGCACCGTGCTCCTCGACGGCCACCGGTCGATCCGGGATGACTTCGAGGTGTCCGGTCCCGAACTGGAAGCTGCGGTCGAGGCCTGCCTGAACGCTCCCGGCTGCCACGGTGCGCGGATGACCGGCGGCGGTTTCGCCGGCTGCGTCGTCGCCCTGGTCGACGCGGACTCGGCGGCTGCCTTCGCCGCGGCGGTGGTCGGTGCCTACCGCGCGAGAACTGGGAACGAGGCGGTGGTCCATCTGTGCGCGCCGGTCGACGGCACCTCGCTGGTGGACGCGCCCTGATGACGGGTCAGCCGGCCTGCGCGGCGGACACCATCGACAGCCCCACAGACGGGGGGCAACGGATGAGAAGGACTCATGAACGCCAACCCGATCCTGCCCGGTTTTCACCCGGACCCGTCGATCTGCCGGGTGGGCGACGATTACTACCTGGTGACCTCGAGCTTCGAGTACTTCCCCGGGGTGCCGATCTTCCGCAGCACGGACCTCACCGGCTGGGAACAGATCGGCAACGTGCTCGACCGCCCCACCCAGCTGAACGTGACCCCGGGCCTGGAGTCGGCCAGCACAGGGATCTTCGCGCCGACCCTGCGCCACCATGACGGCAGATTCTGGCTCGCCACGACGAACTTCACCGACGTCCGTAAGGGTCACCTCATCGTCCAGGCGGCCGACCCGGCCGGCGCATGGACCGACCCGGTCCACACAGGCGGGGGAACGGTCGGGATTGACCCCGACCTGGCGTGGGACGAGAACGGTACCTGTCATCTGACGTGGTGCTTTCCCGGGCAGATCATGCAGGCCGCCGTCGACCCGGAGAGCGGGAGGCTGCTCTCCGAGCCCCGTGGGCTGTGGAGCGGGACGGGGCGTGCCCACCCTGAAGGCCCGCACCTGTTCAGCCGGGAAGGCTGGTGGTACCTGGTCATCGCCGAGGGCGGCACCGACGGTGGCCACGCCGTGTCGATCGCGCGTTCCCGCTCGATCACCGGACCCTTCACCGGCAACCCCGCCAATCCGATCCTCACCAGGAGCGGCACCGAACACCCGGTCCAGAGCACCGGCCACGCCGACTTCGTCGAACTTCCCGGGGGTGAGTGGGCGATGGTTCACCTGGGGGTCCGCCCGCGCGGCACGTTCCCCAAGTTCCACGTCAACGGCCGGGAGACCTTCCTGACCGGCATTACCTGGGCCGACGGCTGGCCGATCGTGGTGGAGGACCGGTTCACGGTGCCAGTCCGGGACAACTCCTTCGTCGACGAGTTCCGCACGCCGACACTGCATCCCCGGTGGGTCTCCCCGGGGACCGACCCACGGACTTTCACCCGCCACCGACCCGGCGGAGTCGTCCTGGCCGCCGGCCGGGCACCCGACGCGGGCGAGGCCAGGCGCCTGCTCGCTGTGCGCGCCCAGGACCCGCAATGGCAGGTAACCGCGGTCATCCCCGACGGCGACGCCTGCCTGACCGTCCGGATGGACGACGCCCACTGGGTCGCCGTCGAACGCCGTGGGGAGATGCTGGCGGCCAGGATGGTGCTCGGCCCACTTGACCAGACCCTCGCCACCGCCGCCGGGATCGGCCCGGGCGACGCGCTCGCCGTCCGCGCCGTGACGCATGCCGAGGCCGCCAGCTTCCGTGCCGGCCCCGACCAGCTCGAGCTGGGCCACCTCACCGACGGCGAGTTCCGGCTGCTCGCCACGGTCGACGGGCGCTACCTCTCGACCGAGGTCGCCGGCGGCTTCACCGGGCGCGTCGTCGGAGTCGAGGCGATCGGCACCGACGCCACCCTGTCACGATTCGAATACCTGGCCTTGGATGCCGCCGCGCCCCAGGGCTAGGCGAACGTCAGGACGGCGGTGCCGTGCTGCGGCGCAGGACCAGCTCCGGCGGGATGACGACATGGGTCCGGCCGGCCGTGCCGGTCTCGACCTGCTCCAGCAGCGAGCGCAGGCTCTGGCGACCGACCTCGGTGAAGTCCTGCCGGAGTGTGGTCAGCGGTGGTGAGAAGTACTCGGCTTCGGGGATGTCGTCGAACCCGACGACGCTGACGTCCTCGGGTATCCGGCGGCCGCCTTCACGCAGGGCGCGCAGGATACCGAGGGCCATCTGGTCGTTGGCGACGAAGACGGCGGTCAGGTCGGGTTCGCGGGCGAGCCGGCGGCCGGCGGCGAAGCCGGCGCGGGCGGTCCAGTCACCGGCCAGCGGCGGGTGGACGGCCGCGCCGGCCGCATCGAGCGCGGTCCGCCAGCCGGCGATCCGTCCGGCACCCTCGTACCAGTCGGGTGGTCCGGCCACGTGCCGGACGGTTGGGTGTCCGGCGGCGAGCAGGTGCTCGGTGGCGGCCCGGGCGCCGTGCTCCTGGTCCACCGAGACGGTGGCGAAGTCCCCGTCGGGGCGTCCTTCGACGGCGACAAGGGGCAGCCGGCTCGCGACCGCGCTCAGCGAGTCGGCCGCGTCCAGGAGCGGTGCGATCGCCACGATCCCGTCGATGCCGCCGGCGAGGAGGCGCCTGATGGCCTGCCGGACCGCGCCCGGATCGAGGGAGTGCAGGCTGACCACCGTGACCTGGTAGTCCGCCGCCCGCGCCGCCTGTTCGACGGCGTACAGGGTGGACGTCGGCCCGTAGAGCGTGCCGGTCAGGGCCAGGACACCGAGGGTCCGGGAGCGGCCGGTGGCGAGCGCCCGGGCGGCCGGGTTCGGCCGGTAGCCGAGCTCGCGCAGGCCCGCCAGGACCCGCTCCCGGGTCCGTGGCCGGACACCCGGGTGGTTGTTGACGACGCGGGACACGGTCTGGTGGGAGACGCCGACGAGGCGGGCCACGTCGGTCAGGGCCGGCGGCCGACCGGACGCGGGCATCGTGCTCCCCACCTCGCCCGGCCCACCCGGCCCTGCCAGCTCGCCTGGCTCGGACGCGCCGGGGAACACCTGCGACGCCGACTCGCCGCCCCGGTCCGCTCCGTCCAATTCGGTCCACCTTCGTCGCTCTTGACGTGCCGCTCCTCGTGTCGCGTCACCGGGAGGACGGCGTCCTCGTCAGCCGCGCCGCCCCGGTCCGCTCGCTCCGTTATAGCCGGCCTGCACCTGCTGGCCGGTGGGCGCCGGGCTGGACGCGTCGCGCCGCCGGGCTTGACCGGCAAAATGTTAGCGCTAACATTTGTCCTCGCGGCCGTTGTCACGCCCGGGCGGCCGCGCGCCGACACCGGATCACGTCGGCTCCGCCGGCCAACCTGGCCATGCACAAGAACGGGAGGCGCGGGTGCGACAGACGCGTGATTTCCTCCGCTCGCTCGGGCTGCCGGGCGCCGATCCCGCCGACCTGCCGTCCAGCGGGAAGCGGTTCCCGGACGGAGCCCAGTACCGGGTGGAGATCCCGAGCGCGGAGGGGCCGGAGGCGCTGGCGGCGGTGCTGGCCGAGGCGGACCACCGGCGCGTCCCGGTCCACCGGGTCTCGCAGGGCAGCGGCGGGCTGCTGCTGACCGCCGGGGAGCTGGCGGCGATGGCGGCCGCCGGGGCGGCGGCGGACGTCGAGGTCAGCCTGTTCGCCCGGCCGCTGGCCGGCTGGGACACCGGGGCCGCCGCCCTGGCCCCCGGCGGTGCCGGCCTGGCCGCGCAGGCGCGGGGGACCGAACAGCTCGTGCACGTGCTGGAGGACATCCGCCGGGCCACCGAGGCCGGGATCCGCAGCGTCCTGGTCGCCGACGTCGGGGTGCTGTCGGTCGCGGCCCGGATGCGGGCGGCCGGCGAGCTGCCACCGGAGCTGATCTTCAAGGTGAGTGTGCAGATGGGCTGCGCCAACCCCGCGTCGATCCGCCTGGTCGAGCAGCTCGGCGCCGACACCTACAACGTGCCGACCGACCTGTCGCTCGCCCAGCTCGCGGCGGTCCGGGCGGCCGTGGACATCCCCATCGACCTCTACGTCGAGGCGCCGGACGACCTCGGGGGCTTCGTGCGCCACTTCGAGATCGCCGAGATCGTCCGGGTCGCCGCGCCGGTGTACCTGAAGTTCGGGCTGCGCAACGCGCCGAACATCTATCCCAGCGGCACCCACCTGACCGGCACCGCCGTGGCCCTGGGGCGGGAGCGGGTCCGGCGGGCCGAGATCGGCCTGGAGCTGCTGCGCCGTTATTACCCGGACGCTGTCGGGTCAGGACGGCGCCCGGCCGGGCTGGCCGTCCCGGCGCCACCCGGCGACGCACCGGCCTCGCCGGCCCCACCGGCGACTCCGCCGTCCGCCGCTGTAGAGGGAACACCGGGGGCAGTGTCATGAAGATCGCCGACGTGCGGACGCACGTGTACGGGACCCCGTGGCGGGATCTGACCTACGTCCAGGTCTTCACGGACGACGGTCTGGTCGGCGTAGGAGAGACCCGGATGCTCGGCCACACCCAGGCGCTGCTGGGCTACCTGGCCGAGGCGACCCGCAACCATGTGCTCGGCTCCGATCCGTTCGACATCGAGTCACTGGTCGACCGGATGAAGCGCGGCGACTACGGGCGGGCCGGCGAGATCGTCATGTCCGGTATCGCGTGCGTCGAGATGGCCTGCTGGGACATCGTCGGCAAGGCGCTGGGGCAGCCGGTGTGGCGGCTGCTGGGCGGCAAGGTCCGCGACCGGATCAAGGCGTACGCCAACGGCTGGTACACCGTCGAGCGCACCCCCGAGGAGTTCCACGCGGCGGCGCGGGCGGTGGTGGACCGGGGCTACCGGGCGCTCAAGCTCGACCCGTTCGGGGCCGGCCGGTGGGAGCTGGACCGGGCCGAACGTCGCCACTCCATCTCCCTGGTCGAGGCGGTGCGCGACGCGGTCGGGCCGGACGTGGAGATCCTCGTCGAGATGCACGGGCGGTTCGCCCCACACGAGGCGATCCGGATTGCCGCCTCACTGACCGAGTTCGAGCCGGGCTGGGTCGAGGAGCCGGTACCACCGGAGAACCTGCGGGCGCTGGCCAAGGCCGCCGCCGGGATCGACGCCCCGGTGGCGACCGGGGAGCGCATCCACGACCGCACCGAGTTCCGGGAGCTGTTCGACCTCGGCGCGGCCGACATCATCCAGCCCGACATCGGCCATCTCGGTGGCATCAGCGAGACCCGCAAGCTCGCCGCGACCGCAGAGACCCACTTCACGCTGGTCGCCCCGCACAACGTCGGCGGCGCGGTTCTCACCGCCGCCAACCTGCACCTGGCCGCCTGCACCCCCAACTTCATGATCCAGGAACACTTCAACGACTTCGCCGACGAGGAGGTCAAGCTCGCGGCGCCGGGCCTGCCGCCGGTCGTCGACGGCTACTTCGCCCTGCCGACCGCACCCGGCCTCGGCGTCGAGCTGGACGTCGACGTCGTGGCCGCCCACCCGTCCCGCGGCGCCCACTTCGACCTCTACGCCGACGGCTGGGAGCTGCGCGGCTCCCGCCCGCCCGGCCGCGGCTGACCGTGACCGGACGCGCGGTGTGGATCGACGCGCCGGGCCGGCTGGAGATCCGCCCGGCCGAACCGGTCGCTCCCGGGCCGGGTGAGGTGCTGGTCCGGGTGGCCCGGGCGGGTATCTGCGGCTCCGACCGCGAGGTGCTGCGCGGCACTCGGCCCGCCGGCTTCGTCCGGTACCCGGTCGTCCCGGGGCACGAGTGGTCCGGGACGGTGGCGGCGGTCGGCCCGGCGGGGGACGCGGCGCTCGTGGGCCGGCCGGTGGTCGCCGAGGGCTTCCGCTCCTGCCGGGTCTGTCCCGCCTGCCGGCGCGGCGACACCAACCTGTGCACCGCCCCCTACGACGAGACCGGCTTCACCTGCCCCGGCGCGTGGTCCGACCACCTGGTCGTGCCGAGCCATCTCCTGCACGTCCTACCGGCCGGCGCCGACCTGCGCGCGGCCGCCGGCCTGGAACCGGCAGCCTGCGCGGCGGCCATGTGCCTGCGCGCCGGTGCCGTTCCCGGCGAGCGGGTCGCCGTGGTCGGGGCGGGCACGCTCGGCCTGCTGGCCACACAGCTGCTGGCGGCGGGCGGCCCGGCCGAGCTGGTCGCCGTGGACCCCCGCGCGGGCCGCGCCGAGCTCGCCGCCCGGTGCGGCGCCACGACGTTGCTGTCACCGGACGAGGCCGCCGGCGGCCGGTGGTCACGGCGCTTCGACGTGGTGGTCGAGGCCGCCGGCGCGCCCGGCAGCGCGGCGCTGGCCTGCGGGCTCGCCCGCCGTGGCGGGCGGGTGGTGCTCGCCGGTCTCGCCGCGGACGGCGACCACCCGCTGCGCGCCCTCGACCTCGTGCTTCCCCAGCTCACCGTGCACACCGTGTTCGGCGCGCCGTCGCGAGCCTGGACCCACGCGGTACGCGCGTTCGCCGCCGGCCAGCTCGACCCGGCGGCGCTGGTCACGCACGAGCTGCTCCTCGACGACGTCGGCGAGGCGTTCCGGCTCCTCGACGACGCCGCCGGCACCGCCGTGAAGATCCTGCTGCGTCCCGCGTCCCGGAGCGGCACCGCCTCGTGACACCCCGCCTCGTCAACGGAAGGATGGCCGTGCCCACCGTCACGACCGACACCGAAGCGCTGCTCGCCGCCGCGGCGACGGCGGCCCGGCCGTTCGGCGCGCTCGCGCCGGCCGCGCGCGCGTCGATGCTGCGCGCGGTGGCCGACGCCCTGGACGCCGCGGCCGAGACCCTGGTCCCGGTCGCGATGCGCGAGACACGGCTGCCCGAACCGCGCCTGCGCGGTGAGCTGGTCCGCACGACGTTCCAGCTCCGCCTGTTCGCCGGGCTCCTCGACGACGGCGGCTACCTCGAGGCGACGATCGACCCGCCCGACCCGGCCTGGCCCACCGGGCCGCGTCCCGACCTGCGCCGGATGCTGATCCCGGTCGGGCCGGTGCTCGTCTTCGCCGCCTCGAACTTCCCCTTCGCGTTCAGCGTCGCCGGTGGGGACACCGCCGCCGCGCTCGCCGCGGGCTGTCCGGTGCTGCTCAAGGCCCACCCCGGCCATCCGGAGCTGTCCCGTCTCACCGCCGCCGTCGTCACGGACGCGCTGGCCGCCGCCGGGGCACCCGCGGGGACACTGGCCCTGATCGAAGGTGACGAGCCGGCACGGGCCGCTCTCGTCGACCCGCGTGTGCGAGCCGGCGCCTTCACCGGCTCGGAGCACGCCGGCCGGCTCCTTTTCAACCTCGCCGCCGCCCGCGACGAGCCGATCCCGTTCTACGCCGAGATGGGCAGTGTCAACCCGGTCTTCGTGACCGAGGCCGCCGCCGCCCGGCGCGGGCCGGAGATCTGGGCCGGCTACATCGAGTCCTACACACTGGGCACCGGCCAGTTCTGCACCAAGCCCGGCCTCCTGTTCGCCCCAGCGGGATCA
The DNA here is from genome assembly GCF_000018005.1 of Parafrankia sp. EAN1pec. Taxonomy (GTDB): domain Bacteria; phylum Actinomycetota; class Actinomycetes; order Frankiales; family Frankiaceae; genus Parafrankia; species Parafrankia soli. Next base: position 5,585,465 of record NC_009921.1, on the reverse strand, counting down.
GCCGAAGCGGACCTCGTCCGGCTGGTGTCCGCGCGGCCGGCCACCCCGATGCTGGGGGAGCGGATCGCGACCGGCTACCGGGACACCCTCGGCGGGCTCACGGGCCATCCCGCGGTTCGGGTGCTGGCCGCCGGTACCGGGACGGTGAGCGACGCCGGGCCGGCGACCGGCGTGACGCCGACTCTGCTGACCACCAGTGCCGCCGACTGGCTGCGCGACCCGGGCGCGCTGGCGGTCGAGTGCTTCGGCCCGACGTCGCTGCTCGTCGCCTACGACGATCCGGCCGACCTGCTCGCGGTGGCCCGCGCCCTCGGCGGGCAGCTCACCGCCACCGTGCACGGCGAGGACACCGACGACGTCCTCACCGCGGACCTGCTCGCCGAGCTGCGGGAACGGGCCGGTCGGGTGCTGTGGAACGGGTGGCCGACCGGCGTGTCGGTCAGCCCGGCCATGACCCACGGCGGCCCGTACCCGGCGACGACGTCGCTACACACCTCGGTCGGGACGACGTCGATCTCTCGGTTCCTGCGGCCCGTCACGTACCAGTCGCTGCCCGAGCGCCTGCTGCCCGAGCCGCTGCGTGACGGCAATCCCTGGGGGATCCCCCAGGACCGCCACGGCGGCTGACCGGTGGCCGCCGACCGCCCCGGGCAGATCACCGACCCGGTGGCCTTCCATGGCGAAGGCCCGGTCTGGAGCCCCGACTGGGGCGGCCTGCGCTGCGTCGACCTGCTGGCCGGTGACGTCCTCGCCGTCGACACCACGAGCGGCGCGGTCCGCCGCGACCATGTCGGCGCCGTGGCTGCGGCGCTGCGACCACGAGCCGCGGGTGGGACGGTGCTCGCACTGGAACGCGGCTTCGCGCTCATCGACCCCGCCGACCCGGACGGCCCCACCGACCCCGCCGGCTCGGACGGCCAGGCCGGCCCGGAAGACTCTGCTGGCTCTGAAGACCCTGCCGGCCTCACCGCCGGCGTCCGCCGGTACCTCGGGGATCTGTGGGACGCCGACGCGGGGGTCCGGATGAACGACGGCGGCTGTGACCCGGACGGCCGCTTCTACTGCGGATCCATGGCCTACGCCGAGACGGCCGGCGCCGGTTCGCTCTACCGGCTCGCACCCGACGGCACCGTCAGCGTCGTGCTGACCGGCGTCACCGTCTCCAACGGGCTGGCCTGGAGCCCCGACGGCGCGAGGGCGTACTACGTCGACTCGCCGACGTCACGGGTGGACGTCTTCGACTACGACTCGGAACGGGGACTGAGTAACCGTCGGACCCTGCTCACCGTCTCTGCCGACGGGGGCGCGCCTGACGGGCTCACCGTCGACGCCGACGGCTACCTGTGGGTGGCGCTGTGGGGCGGCGGCGCGGTCCGCCGCTACTCACCCGCCGGCCGGCTCGACGGGATCGTCCCGCTGCCCGTGCCCAGGGTGACGGCGTGCACCTTCGGCGGCGACCGCCTCGACACGCTCTACATCACCACCTCCCAGGTCGGCACCGATCTCACCCGGTATCCGGCGGCGGGTGCTGTGTTCGCCCTCGCCCCGGGAGTCCGTGGCCAGCCGGTGCAACCGTTCACGGGCTAGATCCGCGTGACTCGCTTCCGCTCTGGTGTCCCGCGGAACACTCGATCAGGGCACGGCACATCGCAGCTGATCAATCTCCGTGCAACGGGCTGTTAGTCTGACGTTGCTTCGAACACCGTTCTCACACGTAACGCCGCGTCCGGCGAGGTGCCTGTGTCACTGCCCCTGCGGAATGGTCCCGGAGAGGACCGCCTGACCTGGCTGAGCGACCAGCTCAGGGATCAGGGGGCGGTCACCATCACCGCCGCGGCGGCGGCGCTCAACGTCAGCGAGATGACGATCCGGCGGGACCTGGCCCAGCTGGAGGAACGCGGGGTGGCCCGCCGGGTGCGCGGCGGGGCGCGCTCCGTCGGCCCGCGCAGCTTCGCTCAGCGCCGGGACCGGATGGCGGCGGCGAAGTCGCGCATCGCGGCGAAGCTCGCCGAGCTCGTCCCGGACGGGGGCGCGGTCGCGTTCGACGCGTCCTCGACGGTCATGCGGCTCGCCGGCGCTCTGACCAGCGCGGACGATCTGCTCGTTGTCACGAACGGGCCCGACACGTTCGGCGTGCTGCGGGACAGGCCAGGTATCTCGGTGCTGCTGACCGGCGGGCGGCTCGATCCCCGGACCGGCAGCCTGGTCGGCCCGCTGGCGAGCCGGGCGGCGGCGGACATCACCGTGCGGCGGCTGTTCGCCTCGGCGGCGGCCCTCGACGAGCGGGCGGGTCCGCTGGAGGAGACCCCGGAGGAGGCCGACGTCAAGCGCGCGCTGGCCGCCGGCGCCGAGCAGATCGTCCTAGCCGTCGACTCCTCGAAAATCGGTACGCGAGCCGTCGCGCGCTGGCTCGACTGGGACCGCGTCGACTGGCTGGTGACCGAGCTCGACCCGCAGGACGACCGGCTGGCGCCCTACCGGCGGGTGACGCGGCTCCTCTGACGCGGCTCCGACGCCGCCGCGTCTGCCTGCGTGCGGCTGGGTGCCTCTCCTTCTCGGCTCACGACTGCCTTCTCGGTTCGCGATTGCCGACCGTGCGAGATTGTGTGACAATTTACAAGATCTCACAGAAGCCGGAAGGGCTGGCAGCTGGAAGGGCTGGCGACGATGCGGGCATTCAGCCAGACGACAGAGGACCTCGCTCGGCAGGAGATCGAGCTGCCCTCGTGGGCGTTCGGGAACTCCGGGACGCGCTTCAAGGTGTTCACGCAGCGTGGCATCCCGCGTGATCCGTTCGAGAAGGTCGCCGACGCGGCGCAGGTGCACCGGTTGACCGGGCTCGCGCCGTCGGTCGCGCTGCACATCCCCTGGGACGTCGTCGACGACTTCGACAAGCTGGGCGAACACGCGCGGGCCAACGGCGTCCGGCTCGGGACGATCAACACGAACACGTTCCAGGACGACGACTACCTGCTCGGCAGCCTCTGTCACGTCGACGAGCGCGTCCGGGCGAAGGCGGTCAGGCACGCCCTCGACTGCGTCGACATCATGGACGCGACGGGCAGCCGCGACCTGAAGATCTGGCTGCCCGACGGGCTGAACTACCCCGGCCAGGCCGACCTGCGCGACCGGCAGGAGCGGCTCGCCGACGCCCTGGGCCAGATCTACGCCCGGCTGGCGGCGCACCAGCGGCTCGTGCTCGAGTACAAGCTGTTCGAGCCGGCCTTCTACGCCACCGACGTCCCCGACTGGGGCACGGCCTACGTCCACTGCCTCGCGCTCGGGGAACGTGCCGTGGTGTGTCTGGACACCGGCCACCACGCCCCGCACACCAACATCGAGTTCATCGTGATGCAGCTGCTCCGGCTGGGGCGGCTGGGGGCGTTCGACTTCAACTCCCGCTTCTACGCCGACGACGACCTGATCGTCGGCGCCGCTGACCCCTTCCAGCTGTTCCGGATCATGACCGAGGTCGTCCGGGGCGGTGGCTACGACGAGGGCAGCGAGGTGACCTTCATGCTCGACCAGTGCCACAACATCGAGGCGAAGATCCCGGGCCAGATCCGGTCCGTGCTCAACGTGCAGGAGATGACGGCCCGCGCGCTGCTCGTCGACCGGGCGGCGCTCGCCGAGGCTGAGCGCGCCGGGGACGTGCTGGCCGCGAACGCGGTCCTCATGGACGCCTTCTACACCGACGTGCGCGCAGACCTCGCCGCCTGGCGTGAGTCGCGCGGGCTGCCCGCCGACCCCCTGGCGGCCTTCCAGTCCAGCGGTTACGCCGAGCGCGTCGCGGCCGAGCGGGTCGGTGGCACCCAGGCCGGGTGGGGCGCGTGAGCGGGAACCAGACCGTCGCCGAGCTCCTCGCCCGGTCGAACCGGCTCGGCGCCGACCCGCGCAACACCAACTACGCGGGCGGCAACACCTCCGCCAAGGGCGTCGAGATCGATCCCGTCACGGGCCGCGACGTCGAGCTGCTGTGGGTCAAGGGGTCGGGCGGCGACCTCGGCACGCTGACCGAGCCCGGCCTCGCCGTCCTCCGGCTGGACCGGCTGCGCGCGCTCGTGGACGTCTACCCCGGCGAGGGCCGCGAGGACGAGATGGTCGCCGCCTTCGACTTCTGCCTGCACGGCCGGGGCGGTGCCGCGCCCTCGATCGACACCGCCATGCACGGGCTCGTCGACGCCTCGCACGTCGACCACCTGCACCCGGACAGCGGCATCGCCCTCGCGACCGCCGCCGACGGCGAACAGCTCACGAAGGACGTCTTCGGCACGAAGGTCGCGTGGGTGCCGTGGCGGCGGCCGGGCTTCCAGCTCGGCCTCGACATCGCGGCCGTGCGGCGGGACAACCCCGGCGCCGTCGGCTGCATCCTCGGCGGGCACGGCATCACCGCGTGGGGCGACACGAGCGAGGAGTCCGAGCGCAACTCCACCTGGATCATCGAGCAGGCGCGGCTCCACCTCGAGCGGCACGGGCGGCCGCGGCCCTTCGGCGCCGTGGCCGACGGCCGGCGCGCGCTGCCAGCCGGGCAACGGCGGGCCAGGGCCGCCGTGCTCGCGCCCCACCTGCGTGCGGTCGCGTCCCGCGACCACCGCATGGTCGGCCACTTCACCGACAGCGACGCCGTCCTGGAGTTCCTGGCCAGCGAGAAGCTGTTCGCCCTGGCCCGGCTCGGGACGTCCTGCCCCGACCACTTCCTGCGGACGAAGGTCCGCCCGCTGGTGCTCGACCTGCCGGCCGCGGCGTCACCCGAGGAGTGCGTCCGGCGGCTCGCGGAGCTGCACGAGGCCTACCGCGCCGACTACCGCGCGTACTACGAGCGGCATGCCACCGCCGACTCGCCGCCGATGCGCGGCGCGGACCCGGCGATCATCCTCGTGCCGGGCGTGGGCATGTTCTCCTACGGCCGGGACAAACAGACGGCACGGGTGGCCGGCGAGTTCTACGTCAACGCGATCAACGTGATGCGCGGTGCCGAGGCGGTCTCGTCCTACGCGCCGATCCCGGAGCGCGAGAAGTTCCGGATCGAGTACTGGGCGTTGGAGGAGGCGAAGCTGCGCCGCCTACCGCCGCCCAAGCGGCACGCGGGCCGGGTCGCGCTGGTCACCGGCGCGGCCAGCGGCATCGGCCGGGCCACCGCGTCCCGGCTCGCCGCCGACGGCGCCTGTGTGGTCGTCGCCGACCTCGACGCGACCAGCGCCGTGTCGGCGGCGGGCGAGCTCGGCGGCGCCGACGTCGCGGTCGGCGTCGGCGCCGACGTGACGAAGGAGGCCGAGGTCGCGGCCGCCGTCGCGGCGGCACTGCTCGCCTTCGGCGGGATCGACCTCGTCGTCAACAACGCGGGCCTGTCCATCTCCAAACCGCTGCTGGAGACCACCGAGCGGGACTGGGACCTGCAGCACGACGTCATGGCGAAGGGAAGCTTCCTCGTCGCGCGGGCCGCGGCGCGAGCCATGATCGACCAACGGCTCGGCGGTGACATCGTCTACATCGTCTCCAAGAACGCGCTGTTCGCCGGGCCGAACAACGTCGCCTACGGCGCCGCGAAGGCCGACCAGGCGCACCAGGTCAGGCTGCTGGCGGCCGAGCTCGGCGAGCACGGGATCCGGGTCAACGGCGTCAACCCGGATGGCGTCGTGCGTGGTAGCGGCATCTTCGCCGGCGGGTGGGGAGCCCAGCGTGCGGCGGTCTACGGCATCCCCGAGGAGGAGCTCGGCGCCTTCTACGCCCGGCGGACGCTGCTCGGCCGGGAGGTGCTGCCCGAGCACGTGGCCAACGCGGTCGCGGCCGTGTGCTCGACCGAGCTCAGCCACACGACCGGCCTGCTCGTCCCCGTCGACGCCGGCGTCGCGGCCGCCTTCCTGCGCTGACGGCGACGCTGTGCTGACTGTGGCGTCCGCGCCGACGATGACGTCGGGCTGCCCATGACCGCCAGGGTGTTCGCCGCCGTCGACATCGGGGCGTCCGGCGGGCGGGTGATGGCCGGGCTGGTCGAGGGTGTGTCAGTGTCCCTGCGGCCGGTGCACCGGTTCGCCAACCCGCTCGTCGAGACCGCGGGATCGCTGCGCTGGGACTTCGACCACCTGCACGGCGAGATGCTCCGCGGGCTGCGCAGATTGGCCCGGGAGTGGCCCGCACTGGAGTCGATCGGCATCGACACCTGGGCGGTCGACTTCGGCCTGCTCGACGGCGCCGGTGAGCTCCTCGCGCCGCCCGTCGCCTACCGGGACGGCCACGCCGCGGAGTTCGTCGACGACGTGCACGCCACGGTGAGACCGGAGGAGCTGTTCGCCGTCAACGGGCTGCAGTTCCTGCCGTTCACGACGCTGTACCAGCTTGCCGCGCAGCGGCGCGGCTCCCTGTGGGACCGGGCCGCGCACGTCGTCCTGGTGCCCGACCTGCTGGCCTACCGGCTGACCGGGCGACTGCGCACCGAGCTCACGAACGCCTCGACGACCGGCCTGCTCGACGTCCGGACGCGCCAGTGGTCCGAGGAGCTGCTGCGGCGGCTCGACATCCCGCGCCGGCTCCTGCCGGACCTCGAGGCGCCGGGTACCGTCCGCGGCGTCACGCACGCGCTCGGCCCGCCGGTCCCGGTGACGACGGTGGGCTCGCACGACACCGCCTCCGCCGTCGTCGGGGTCCCCGCGACGACCGACAGCTTCGGCTACGTCTCGTGCGGCACCTGGTCGCTGGTGGGCCTGGAGCTGCCGGCGCCGGTACTCACCCCGGACGCCCGCGCGGCGAACTTCACCAACGAGATCGGCGTCGACGGCCGGGTACGGTTCCTGCGCAACGTCGGCGGGCTGTGGCTGCTGCAGGAATGTCTGCGGGAGTGGAACAACCCCGACCTCGATGACCTCCTCGCCGCCGCCGCGGCGCTGCCACCCGGCGGCCCGGTGATCGACGTCGACGACCCCGCACTCATCGCGCCGGGAAACATGCCGGCCCGGATCGCGGCGGCCGTGCGTGACGGCGACGGCGACGGCCGGGTGCCCCGGACGCCGGCCGCGCTCGCGCGCTGCGTCGTCGACTCCCTCGCCCTCGCCTACGCGCAGACCCTGCGGCGGGCCGCGGACCTGACCGGGCGGCAGGTCGAGGTCATCCATCTCGTCGGTGGCGGCTCCCGCGGCGAGCTACTGTGCCGACTCACCGCGACCGCGGCGGGGGTGCCGGTCGTCGCCGGGCCGGTCGAGGCGACCGCGCTCGGCAACGTCCTCGTCCAGGCTCGGGCCCACGGCGCCGCGCCGGCCACCCTGGAAGACCTGCGCGCGCAGCTCGCGCGTGCATCGACCCTCCGGAGGTACGAGCCGTCATGAGGCCCCTGGCGACACTGCGTTCCGTCATGCGGTTCGGCCCGGTCGAGACCAACCGGACCGAGCGGCGGCTGGCCCGGGCGGCCTCGGTGCACGATCTGCGGCGGCTGGCCCGCCGGCGGCTGCCCGGTGGGGTCTTCGACTACATCGACGGCGCCGCGGAGGACGAACGCACCCTCGCCGCGAACGAGCGGGCCTACGCCGCCACGACCTTCCGCCCGCGGGTGCTGCGCGGCCTGCCCGAGGTCTCGGTCGGCACGGAGATCCTCGGTGCGCCGGCGGCGTACCCGCTCGTGCTCGCGCCCACCGGATTCACCCGCATCGCCGATCCCCAGGGGGAGCTGGCCGTGGCCCGCGCCGCCGCCCGCGCCGGCCTGCCCTACACGCTGTCGACGTTGAGCACCCGTTCGATCGAGGAGGTCCGCGCGGTCAGCGACGGGCGGCTGTGGTTCCAGGTCTACGCGTGGCGTGACCGCGGCCTGGTCAAGGAGATGATCGACCGGGCCGCCGCGGCCCGGTACGAGGCGATCGTGCTCACCGTCGACACCGCCGTCTTCGGCCGCCGCGAGCGCGACGTCCGCCGCGGCTTCTCCCTGCCGCCCACGATCGGTCCGGGCACGATCCTCGACGGCCTGCTGCATCCCGGCTGGACCTGGCAGTTCGTCCGCAGCGAACCGATCCGGTTCAGCAACGTCGCGGGCCGCGACGTGGGCGACGGCGCGTCACCGGTGACGCTGTCCGACTACATCAACACGCAGTTCGACCCCGGCCTGTCCTGGGCGGACCTGACCTGGCTGCGCTCGGTCTGGGCCGGCCGCGTGGTCGTCAAGGGCATCCAGACCGTCGCGGACGCGAAGCTCGCCGCCGAGGCCGGCGTCGACGCGATCGTGCTGTCGAACCACGGCGGCCGGCAGCTGGACGGGGCGCCGGCCACGCTGCCGCTCGTGGCCCCGGTCGCCGACGCGGTCGGCGGTCGCACCGAGATCATCTGCGACGGCGGCGTCCGGCGCGGCAGCGACATCGTCAAGGCGGTCGCGGCCGGCGCGACGGCCGCCATGGCCGGCCGCGCCTACCTCTACGCGCTCGGAGCCGCCGGGGAACGCGGGGTCGACCGGCTGCTCGCCTGGTTCGCCGCCGACATCCACCGCACCCTGGCCCTCCTGGGCGCGGCCGGCGTCGCGGACCTCGGCCGCGACCACCTCGACCTTCCCGCCGAGCCGGTCGGCCCGGCCGCACCGCCCCACCCACCCGCCTGACCGCCTGACCGCGCCCGGCCCACCGCCGGTCGCGCTGTCGCCGCCCGAGATCGAGGTCCCATGCCCCCTCGCTGGAACGCCGCGTTCATCGCCGCCCCGTCCGATCCGGCCGGGCGCGGTCCCGCCCCGGCGCCGTACCTGCGCCGCGAGTTCACCGTGGGCAATGGCCTGCGCTCCGCCACCCTGCACGTCACCGCGGTGGGCCTGATCGAGGCTCACCTGAACGGGGCCCCGGTGGGCGACGAGGTCCTCGCCCCGGGCTGGACGTCCTACCGGCATCGCCTGGTCGTGAGCAGTCACGACGTCACCGGCCTGCTGGTGGAGGGCGCCAACGCCCTCGGCGCCGTCCTCGGTGAGGGCTGGGCGGTGGGCAGGCTCACCTGGGAGAAGGACAAGCGGGCCGTCTGGGCGGACCACCCGGCCGGCTTCCTGCAGCTCGACCTCGACTACGGCGACCGGGTGGACGTGATCAGAAGCGGTGCCGACTGGCGGGCGGGCACCGGGGCGACCCTGACGGACAGCATCTACGACGGCGAGACCCATGACGCGCGCCTGGAGCCGGCGGGCTGGGCAGAGCCCGGCTTCGACGACGAGCACTGGTCGCCAGTGGAGGTCGTCGCACGCGATCTGACCACGCTGATCGCGCCGAGCGCGCCGCCGATCCGACGGGTGCAGGAGCTGCCCGCCGTCGACATCCTGACGACGCCGGCGGGCCGGACGGTCGTCGACTTCGGGCAGAACCTGTCGGGCTGGGTCCGCCTGACCGTCCGCGGGGAGGCCGGCACCACGATCGTCCTGCGGCACACCGAGACGTTGATCGACGGCGAGGCGGACTTCCGGCCCAACCGGACGGCGCTGGCGACCGACTGCTACGTCCTGCGGGGCGGTGATCCGGAGACGTGGGAGCCTCGGTTCACCTTTCACGGTTTCCGTTACGTCGAGATGGAGGGGTGGCCCGGCAGCCTCGACGCCGACGCGATGACCGCGGTGGTGGTGCACAGCGACATGCGCCGGACCGGGTGGTTCGAGACGTCCGACGAACTGCTCAACCAGCTGCATCGCAACGTCGTCTGGTCGATGCGCGGCAACTTCGTCGGCGTGCCCACCGACTGCCCGCAGCGCGACGAGCGGCTCGGCTGGACCGGCGACATCAACGCCTTCGGCCCCACCGCCGCCTTCCTCTACGACGTGCGCGGCGTGCTGGGCTCGTGGCTCACCGACCTCGCCGTCGAGCAGCGCGCGCAGGGGCACGTGCCGCTGGTCGTCCCGGACGTGGGGGGCATGCCGATCACGGCGCCCACCGCGCTGTGGGGAGACGTCGCGGTCAGCCTGCCCTGGACGCTCTACCAGGAGTACGGCGACCGGGAGCTGCTCGCCGACCAGTACGAGTCCATGACGGCCTTCATCGACAGCGTGGAGGGCCTGCTGGACGAGCGGGGGCTGTGGAACTCCGGTTTCCAGTTCGGTGACTGGCTCGATCCGGACGCGCCGCCGAAGAACCCGGCCGGCGGCAGGACGGACGCCTACCTGGTCGCCAGCGCCTTCTTCTGCCACACGACCCGCCAGCTGGCGCAGGCCGCCGAGGTCCTGGGCCACACCGGCGACGCCGCCCGGTACACGGCCCTGCACCAGCGTGTCCGCGCCGCCTTCCGCGACGAGTGGGTCACCCCGTCCGGCCTGGTCGCGAACGACACGGCGACCGCCTACGCCCTGGCCATCTGCTTCGACATCCTCGACCCGGCCCAGCAGGCGCGCGCCGGGCGCCGGCTCGCCGACCTGGTCAGCAAGGCCGACCACAGGATCAGCACGGGCTTCGCCGGCACGCCGCTGGTCGCACACGCGCTGAGCCGCACCGACCAGCTCGACACCGCCTACCGGTTGTTGCTGCAGACCGAGTGCCCGTCGTTCCTCTACCCGGTGACGCGGGGCGCGACGACGATCTGGGAGCGGTGGGACGCGATCCGGCCCGACGGATCACTGCACGACACCGGCATGACCTCGCTCAACCACTACGCCCTGGGCGCCATCGCGGACTGGCTGCACCGCGTCGTCGGCGGCCTCGAACCCGTCGAGCCCGGCTACCGGCGGATGCGGATCGCGCCGCGGCCCGGCGGCGGCCTCACCCACGCCACGCTCACCCACGACACCCCGCACGGGAGGGTCCGTGTCGCCTGGCGCCGGCAGCCCGACAGCCGGATCACCGTCGAGGTCGACGTCCCGCCGGGCACGGCCGCCGACGTCGTCCTGCCGGGCCACCCCGACAGGCTGAGCGTCCCCGTCGGGCCGGGCAGCCACCGCTGGGAGTACGACGTCCCGACGCCGGACCGGCCCGATTACAGCCTCGACACCCCACTCAGGCAGGTCTTTCGAGATTCGGCGCTGTGGGCCGAGCTCCAGTCCGTCCTTCGCCGGCACCTGCCCCAGTTCGCGGACGCCGACAGCGGGACGGAACCATCCCTGCCGAGCCTGCGCGCCCTGCTGGGGTACTTCCCGGCGCAGGCCCCGGCTCTGGAGGCCGACCTGGTCGCCGTGCTTGGGACGCGAACCTAGGAATCGTCGTCGCCGGGACTCAGGCCACCGACTGCTCGCGGCAGTACGAGCGGTACGTCGCCGAGGACTGGAGCAGTGAGGAGTGCGTGCCGGCGTCAGCGACCCGGCCGCGCTCCATCACGACGATCTGGTCGCAGTGGCGGACGGTGGCGATCCGGTGGGCGATGATCAGGGACGTCCGCCCGGACAGGAGCCGGTCCAGGGCGTCGAGCACGAGCCGTTCGCTGCCGGCGTCGAGCGCGCTGGTCGCCTCGTCGAGCACGACGATGGGGGGATCCTTCAGCATCACCCGGGCGATGGCGAGGCGCTGGCGCTGCCCCCCGGAGAGCATGGCGCCGCGTTCGCCGAGCTCCGTGTGAATGCCCTCCTCCCAGGCGCGGACGAACTCCCACGCGTTCGCCGCCCGCAGCGCCGCCTCGATGTCCTGGTCGGTGGCGGTCGGCTGGGCGAGCCGCAGATTGCGTGCCAGTGAGCCGCTGATCAGTACCGACTCCTGGAAGACCACCCCCACCGCCGCACGCACCGAGGCCTGCGTGACCGCACGGAGGTCCTGGCCGTCGATCGTCACCCGGCCCGCGGCCGGGTCGAACAGCCGGAGCAGCAGCTGCGCGACGGTGGACTTGCCGGCGCCGGAGGAGCCGACGAGCGCGACGCTGCGCCCCGGGGCGATCGTCAGGTCGAAGCCGTCGAGCACCAGGTGCGACCGCCGTCCGGGGTAGGCGAACGAGACCCGCTCGAAGACGATGCCGCCGCGGGCGACAACCAGCGCCGGGGCCCGCGGGAGATCACTCACCGCGGGTCGCTCCTCGAACAGCTTCGCGGCGCGTTCGCTCGCGGCCAGGCCGGCCAGCACCTCGGGGAGGCTGGTCATGACGACGGTGAGCGAGCTCGACCCGCGCAGCCAGAAGCCCCAGACGGCGACGACGTCGCCGATGGACAGCGTCCCCGACGCGGCCCGCCACGCGCCGACGAACAGGAGCAGGAACGGGGCGACGAACGAGAGGTGGAAGCCGAGCGGGTCGGCGTAGCGGTGCTGGAGCCGCGCCAGGGCCTCGGACCCGGCCCGCACCCGGTCGGTACCGCCCCGGACCTGGCGCAGGGCATCGTCCTCCGCGTTGAACGCCTTGAGAAGGGTGTTCACGCCGAGCATCTCGGCGAGGGTTCCGGAGGTGCGGCCGAGCTCGTCGCGGATGTCGCGGCTGTGGCGGCGAAGCCGTGGGAGCACCAGCAGCGTCCACCCGACGGCCACCGCGAGCAGGGCGAGCGAGATCAGGGCCATCCAGGCGTCGACCCAGGCGACGAGGCCCACCGAGATGAGCAGGACCGCCAGCGCCCACCACACCGACAGGCCCTGCCAGACCGTCACCTCGAGGCGTTCGATGTCCTGGTTGATCGCGGCGGCGACATCGCCGACCCGCGACCGGTGGAAGAAGTCCATCGACAGTCGTTGGACGTGCTCGTACAGGGCCCGTCGCAGGTTGTTCGCCCATCGCGTCGCACCCCGACGGCACCAGGTGTGGGCGAAGTAGGCCGCCACGAGGAACGTCGCGGAGACGGCGACCGCGGCGACCACGGGCCCCTGCCAGCCGTCGTGCAGGAACCGGTGCGGGTCCTGCTGGATGCGGTCCAGCACGACCCGGAACACCGCGGGCGTGAGACTCTGCGCGACCGCGTCGACGAGGATGAGCGCGTAGCCGCCGACGAGCAGCCGTCGGCCGTCGCCGGCGTGGCCGAGCAGCGTGCGCAGGGCGTGCGCTCTGCCCCCCGCAGACCCGCGGTTCTGCGCGGGCCTACCCGTCATGGGGATGTCCGTCGCCTGACATCACGTTCGGGTCGCCTCGTCGAGGAGGATCTGGGAGATCCGCTCGCGCAGCGCCGCCAGGGCGTGGCCGCCGCTGTCGCTGGTGGTGTCGCCGTTAACGTCGTCCGTGCGCGGAGCGAGGGAGAACCCGGTGTAGAGGACGCGCCTCTCCTCGACGAGGGGCGGAGTCGACTCGTGCAGGGTGCAGGTCAGGTGCACCGTGACGTCGCCCGGCTCGGTCGGCACGGCGACGACAGGCAGGTACGGTCGCGACTTGGCGATCTCCACCGGCATCAGCACGCGGTGGGATCCGGCGATGACGCGGAGTTGGCCGTTGGTCTCGCCGCTGCCGGTGACCGCGATCCCGACGACCAGGTTCGAGCAGTTGTAGGCGTGGCGGCCGAAGTGGCAGTCGCGGTGGAAGCTCACGTCGGACGCGCCGACCGTGACGCCGACCGGCTTGACGAGCGCTTCCGGACCACGGCCGTCCAGCGCGGGACGTTCGAGCGGGTCGCCGCCGGCCAGCACACCGCGTAGCCGGTCCCAGCGTTCGCCGCGCAGGATCGCCGAGGTCGCGGGGGAGCGGGCGATGAACTCCTGCAGCCGCACACAGCGGCGGCTGCCGTCCTCGACGGTCGCCCACCAGGAACGGCCGTCACCCTCGCGGTAGTCGGGGAGCGCCCGGTCGATATCGGAGGAGACCTCGGTCATGTCCGCCGGATCCAGCCAGCCGCGCAGGTGGAGGTAGCCGGCCTCGCGCAGGAAATGCGCGACGTCCCTCGGATCGTCGGCCGGGGTGAAGACGCGCCCGAGGCCGACCGGGGCTCCGTGACGATCGACGAACTCGATCGTGTCGTCCACGACCGGCCAGCCCTCCAGCAGCGTCAGCCAGAGCGAGTCCCACGCGGAGACGTCCACCTCGGACCCGTCGCGGTAGCGCAGCTCGCGCGCGATCAGCAGCGCGTTGAAAGATCGCTGGTTCTGCGCCCAGTCGGAGCACTCGGCCTCGCTGAGCGTCACGACGAGCGCGCCCTCGACGGTGCCGCGGGACGCGGTCAGGGTGGTGCCGTCGCTCACGAACGACCAGCAGGACGCACCGACCTCGATGGAGAGCGGCGGTGCCTGTAAGAAGGCGATCCCCCGCGCGACGAGAGGGCCGTGGCGCGCGACGAGTCCCGGGAACTCCCGCGCGAGAAAGCCCTCCATGTCGACGTGGCGCAGATCGGCATCGCGACGTGTCCGGCGATCCAGAGCGATGGGCATGACGATTCTCCCGTCGGATTGTGCCGCCGGCGAGCATCCTGCTGATCCTGTGTTCGGGCCGATTCGTGCCACGGAGAAGCCGGGACACTTCCAGGATGGTCGAGAATCAACGTCGTCGGGAAACGGCCGGCGGCAACCCGGAATCCGCGTCCACCACTGATCGGCGCGGCTCGGTGACACGGCTCGACAATCGGCATGTCTGCGGGACTGAACCCTGGCCTGTGCACCCACCGCGGAACGTGTAGAAGCCTAAGGCATAGTTACTAGTGCGCGCAAGTGGCGAACTGGACGCAGGCTACCCGCGCCGGCTACCCACGCTGGCTCTTGATCGTGGCGGCGACGGTAGCCGCCACCTCCCGGTACCGGTCGAGGACGGAGGGGAGCGGTTCGGCCGTGCGGGTGACGGCGTCGGGGCGGTGCCAGGACGGCGGTGCGGCGCCGTCCGAGCGGGCCAGGACCGCCGAGGCCTGCCGTCCGGCGCCGTCGGCGACGTACTCGCCGGGCGCGGGCACGGCGACGGGCACCCCGAGGATCGCGGGCGCGATCTCCTGGACGGCGCGGGACCGGGCGCCGCCGCCGACGAGGGACACCCGGTCGATGCGCACGCCCTGGGCGCGCAGGGCGTCGAGGCAGCCCGCCAGAAGGCAGAGCACGCCCTCCACGGCGGCGCGGGCGAGGTTGGCCGGCGTCATCGACGCCGGCGTGAGGCCGTGCAGGGAACCGGTGGCGGTGGGCAGGTTCGGGGTGCGCTCGCCCTCGAGGTAGGGCACGAACACCAGGCCCGCGGCGCCCGGCCGGGCACTGAGGGCGAGCCGGCTGAGCTCGTCGTGGCCGACGCCGAGCAGGGTTCCCGTCGCGTCGAGGACACGGCTGGCGTTCAGGGTGCAGGCGAGCGGCAGGTGGTGGCCGGTCGCGTCGGCGAAGCCGGCGACCGCGCCGGTGGCGTCCCGGGTGGCGGCGGTGGCGACCGCGGCGACGACACCGGAGGTCCCCAGGGACATCAGAGCCTCGCCCGGCCGCAGGCCCAACCCGAGCGCCGCCCCGGCGTTGTCGCCGCATCCCGGCCCCAGCAGCAGGTGGCCCCAGCCGGCGGAGGTGTCGCCCCGTCCCGCGATCTCCTCGGGGCCGGCGACGGTCGGGAGCACGATCCGTTCGGCGTCGCCGGGCTCGCGGCGCAGCGCCAGGGCCAGCAGGTCCCGCCGGTAGGTGCCGCTGGCGGCGTCGAAGTAGCCGGTGCCGGAGGCGTCGGAGCGGTCGGTCCGCAGGGTGTGCAACGACCGGGCGCCGGACAGGCGCCAGGTGAGCCAGTCGTGGGGCAGCGCGACCGCGGCGATCCGGGCCGCGGCGTCGGGCTCGTGGTCGGCGAGCCAGCGCAGCTTGGTGACGGTGAACGAGGCGACCGGGACCAGGCCGACCGCGGCCGCCCACCGCTCGGCTCGCCGCCCGCCGCCGTGCTCAGCGCCCAGTTCAGCGCCCTGCTTGGCTCCCTGCACGGCCTCGCCGTCGCCGAGCTCGGCGACGAGGTCGTCCGCCGCCTGGGCGGACCGGGTGTCGTTCCACAGCAGCGCGGGCCGGATGACCCGCCCGTCGCGGTCCAGCGCGATCATCCCGTGCTGCTGGGCGGCGACCGAGACGGCTGCGACATCGCCGAGGCCGCCGGCCCGTTCGACCGCGGTGAGCAGGGCCGTCCACCAGTGCTCGGGATCGATCTCCGTCCCGGGGGGATGGGGCGCCGTCCCCTGGCGGACGAGAGCGCCGGAGTCGGCGTCCCGGATGACCACCTTGCACGACTGGGTGGACGAGTCGATCCCCGCGACGAGCGCCATGACGGCGGGCCGGCTCAGCCGGCGGAACGGGCGGCTGCCGAGCCCGGGGCGGGCGAGCCGACGAGATGCTCGATCGCCAGTTGCTGGAGCCGCACGAAACCGAAGTCCCGCTCGGCCGCCTTGGCCGGGTCGAAGCCGTCGTCCGAGGCCAGGAGATCGGCCGCGGTCTCGCCGGGGGCGAGGGTGGGCTTGGCCAGCTCGAACACGCCGGCGTAGGCCATCGCCTCCTGGACGAGGGGATCGGCGCGGAACGCCGCCACCTTCTCGGCGAGCAGCAGGTAGGTCGACATGCACGCCCGCGCCGACTCCCAGACCCCGGCCATGCCCTCCGTCCGCGACGGCTTGTAGTCGAAGTGGCGGGGACCGGTGTACCGGGGGCCGTCCGGGTAGCCCGGGAAGCCGTTCTCGAGCAGGTCGACGGTGAAGAACGCCGAGACGAGATCGCCGTGCCCGAAGACCAGGTCCTGGTCGTACTTCAGGCCCCGCTGCCCGTTGAGGTCGATGTGGAACAGCTTCCCGCTCCACAGTGCCTGGCCGAGCGCGTGGGTGTAGTTGAGGTTGGCCATCTGCTCGTGCCCGGTCTCCGGGTTGACCCCGACGATGTCGCCGTTCTCCAGCTCGGCGATCAGCGCCAGCGCATGCCCGACGGTGGGCAGGAGGATGTCGCCGCGCGGCTCGTTCGGCTTGGGTTCGAGCGCGATCCGCAGGTCGTAGCCCTGGCTTTTGATGTAGCCGGCGACGGTGTCCAGGCCCTCCCGGTAGCGCTCCAGCGCGGCGAAGACGTCCTTCGACCCGTCGTACTCGCTGCCCTCCCGGCCGCCCCACATCACGAACGTGGTCGCGCCGAGCTGCGCCGCGAGATCCACCGCGCGCAGCACCTTGCGCAGGCCGAACCGGCGCACGCCGCGGTCGTTCGAGGTCAGGCCGCCGTCCTTGAAGACGGGATGGGTGAAGGTGTTCGTGGTCACCATCTCGATGACCAGGCCGGAGGCGTCGGTGGCCTCCTTGAGCCGGCGGGACGCCCGCGCGGCGGCGGCGTCATCGGCGTCGAAGGGGAAGACGTCGTTGTCGTGCAGGGTGATGCCCCAGGCGCCTATCTCGGCCAGCCGGTCGGCGTACTCCCACGGGTCGAGGGCCGTCCGGGTCGGCAGGCCGAACGGGTCGGTGCCGGTCCAGCCGACCGTCCACAGGCCGAAGGAGAACTTGTCCTCGGGAGTGGGCTGTCGTGGCATCGCTGCTCCGATCCGCGTCTTTAGTATTTCGATAAAACATAATCCTGGGTCGCGGTAGCGTCAACGTGTGCCCTTGGAGCTGTCCGGACCGCGACCGACGAGCGGGGCCCGGCAGGCGACCCTGCGTGAGAGCAACCTCGCCCTGGTCGCCCGCACCGTCGCCGCCGCGGCGCCGGCGTACCTTTCGCGGGCGGACGTCGCCGGAGCGACCTCGATGACCCGGGCCACCGCGTCGCGCCTCGTCGACGAGCTCGTCGCCGGCGGTGTCGTGGACGAGCTGGGCCCGGACGAGCTGGACCGGCCCGCGCCCCGCCGCGGCCGGCCAGGGACGCCGCTGGCCCCGGGCTCGCGGATCGCGGCGCTGGGGCTCCAGATCGACGCCGGATTCCTGGCGGCCAGAGTGATCAACCTGCGCGGCCAGGTGCTCGCCGAGTGGGTCGAGAGCGGGGATCTCACCGCGAGCCCGCCGGAGGTGGTGCTGCGTCGCCTCGACGCCGCGAGCGGCGACGTCCTGTCCCGGCTGCCCACCGGATCCCGCCTCGTCGGAGCCCGGCTCGCCCTGCCCGGCATCGTCGCCGTGGGGGAGGGGCTGCTGCTGCGGGCACCGACCCTCGGCTGGTCGGACCTCCGGTTGGTCGACGTGCTGGGCGTGGGGACGCTCGCCGGCCTGCCGTTGACGATCGGCAACGAAGCTGACCTGGCCGCGCGGGCGGTCGCCGAGAGCGCGCCGGGACGGTCCGGCCCGCTGCCGGATTTCATCTACCTGTCGGGCGGGATCGGCATCGGCGGCGCCGTGGTCCGGGGCGGTCAGGTCATCACCGGCCCGCACGGCTGGGCCGGCGAGATCGGGCACGTCTGCGTCGACCCCAACGGCCCGAGCTGCCCGTGCGGGTCGACCGGCTGCCTGGAGCGTTACGCCGGGCGGCACACGCTGCTCGCCGCCGTCGGGCTGGGCGCGACCGCGCCGCCCGACCGCCTGTTCGAGCGGGTGGCGGCCGGCGATCAGGACGCGTGCCAGGCCGTCGGTGTGGCGGCATGGGCCCTCAGCATCGCGATGGCCAGCGTCATCAACATGTTCGACGTTCCCACCGTTGTCCTCGGGGGCTATCTGGGCCAGATCGCCGGCCTGCTGCGCCCGGACCTGGACCCGGCGCTGCGGGCCCGCGTGCTGTCGGCCCGCTGGGTCGCGCCGACGATCGTCGCGGCCGAGCCCGGCTCCGCCCCCGGCGCCACCGGCGCGGCCTTCGCTGAGCTGGCGGCGGTGATCGCCGATCCGGCGCGCTGGACGGTCCGGTAGGCGTCGCGCCACCGCTCGCCGCACTCCGCGAGCGGGCCGGAAGGAGCTGGAGATCCCAGACACCATCCAGGACGAGACGATCAGCGTGCGGAACGGCGTGCCTCGGACTTCCGGGCCATGAGCGTGAGCCGGGTCAGCCGGTGGCGCCGTCGGCGCAGAGCTCCTCCTGGGTGACGTCGAACGTGGCGCCCGTGGGGCCGACCTGGACAAAGGCGTGGCAGGCGATCGGCTTGCCGGCGTTGTCCCGCAGGTCGACGGGTGCGATGAGGCCACCGGCGTCGTAGTCGGGGACGGCGCGCAGGGCTTTGACGAACCCCTCGCGGGTGGGGCAGGGGCCGGCCAGGTCGAGTCCGCGCAGGAACATGTCGGCCGAGATGTAGGTGAACATCGCGAACTGCTGTTCCGGGTTCACGGTCTCCGGCGCGTAGCGGGTCATCGCGGCGCGGTAGCGCTCGACCGCGGGCCCGCCGGCTTCGAAGGGCGGAAGAACACCGGGAGCGAGACGCCGGCGAGGGCCGGGCCGGAGGTGGCCAGCAGGTTGCGGTCGTAGCCGGAGAGCGCGACGCTGACGGCCAAACGCAGGCCGTTGCGGCGCGTCGCCTGGACGATGTCGGCGAAGTCGTTCGCCGCGGTGATGCCGAGCAGGCTGTCGGCACCGGACTCGGCGATCTGGCGGGCTGTCCGGTCGGGGCTGTCGCTGGGGGCGGAGTAGGGAATCACCGCGACGGCGGTGAGCCCCGCCGCCTGCAGGTGCTGTGAGTAGGTCGCCACGATGTCGGAGCTGAAGGTCGACTGCCCCGAGGTCACCAGGGCGACCTTGGTCGGGATACGGGAAGGGGATCCGGCGTGCGCCGTCAGGCGCGGCGGGCGGACAGCGGGACGGTCCGCGAGCAGCGGACGTCGTCACTGCTGAGCGCGGCCAGCACGGTGACGTCGCCGGCCTCGAGGCCACGGGTGCCGTCGGCCATGGTGTAGAACAGCCGTTCGGTCGGGGCTTCGAGGAGAACGCGCCGGGTCTCTCCCGCGGCCAGGGCCAGGCGGGTGAATCCGAGGAGCTGGCGGACGGGGCGGACGATCGTCGCGGCTTCGTCCCGTGCGTAGAGCTGTACGACGGTCTCGCCGTCGACGGTGCCGGTGTTCGACACGATGAGCCGCGCCCGCAGCAGCCCGTCGATCTCCTCGACCGCCGGTTCGGCCGACTCGTCGAGGGCGATGTCGAAGGTGCTGTAGGACAGGCCGTGCCCGAAGGCGTAGAGCGGGGCGTCGTCGTCGAGGTCGTTGTAGCCGTGCCGGGTGCCGGTGGGGTGGTCGTAGCCGCTGCCGAAGTGGTGCCCGTGATAGATCGGGACCTGGCCCAGGTGCCGGGGGAAGGTGCTTGGGAGCTTCCCGCTCGGGTTGATCGTCCCGAAGACGGCCCCGGCGATCGCCGGGCCGGCTTCTTCTCCCAGCAGTGGCGCGAGAAGGACCGCGCGCGAGGCCCGAGCCACGCTGTCGAGGAGGAGGGGACGTCCGGAGACCATCACGGTCACCAGGGGCCTGCCGGTCGCGGCGAGCAGAGCGACGAGCTCGTCCTGGTCGCCGGGCAGGTCGGGGGACGCGGTGGACTGGCCTTCGCCGGCGGTGTTGTTCCCGACCCATCCGGTCCGCTCGCCGACGACGGCGATGACGAGGTCGGCGTCGGTGACGGCCGCCGTCACCGTCGCCTGGTCCAGCGCGGGCCCGGGGCCGGCCTCGAACCGGCCGAGCGGAACGAACCCGACGGTCGGATCGAAGCCCCGCAGCGCGTCGAGCACGGTGGGCGCGTCGGGGTGGATCCGCCGGGCCTCTGCCTCGAACCGCTCGTCGAACCCGGGCATCCGGGGCTGGAAGATGTCGGTGAACACGAAGGTGGCCGGATCGACTCCGGGCACCTGCCCCGTCATCACCGCCATCATCCCCAGCGGCATCTCGGCGTTGGAGACGGAGGTGTAGGCGCCGAAGTGGATCCGCAGCTCGTCGGCGGCCGGGCCCACGACGACGATGCGTCCACTCCGGGGCGCCAGGGGCAGGGTGCCGTCGTTGGCGAGCAGGACCAGGCCGCGGGCGGCGACGGCGCGGCGCACCTCGGCCGCCTCGGCCCGGTCCGGGGGCGCCGCGGCGGACGCGGCGCGTGGCGCCGCCATCCCCGGGATGAGCCCGACGCGGGCCTTGACGGTGAGGACCCGGGCGACCGCCGTGTCGAGGACGTGTTCGTCGAGACGGCCACCGGTGACCTCGTCGGCCAGGTGGGAGAAGTTCACGTCGCTGGGGAGCTCGACGTCCAGGCCGGCGCTGATCGCCTGGACGGCGGCCTGCCCTGCCGAGGATGCGGTGTGGTAGATCGTCCGCAGCATGTCCACGGCGCTGTAGTCGCTGACCACGATGCCGTCGAAGCCGAGCTGGCCGCGGAGCAGGTCGGTGAGCAGCCAGCGGTCGGCGGCGCAGGGCACGCCGTCGAGCTCGTTGTACGAGTTCATGACGGCGACCAGGCCGGCCTCGGCGATGGCCCGGCGGAAGGGCTCGGCGTACTCGTCGACCAGGGCGCGGCGTCCCAGCTGGGTGACCGCCTGGTTGAGGCCGCCTTCGGAGGCGCCGTACCCGGCGAAGTGCTTCCCGGTCGCGAGCAGGCCGGAGTCGTCCTCGGAACCCTGGATGCCCCGGACGAACGCGACCGAGAACTGGGCGGCGAGCTCGGGGTCCTCACCGTACGTCTCGTGCACCCGGCCCCACCGTGGGTCCCGCGCCAGGTCCATGACCGGGGAGAACGCGAGGTGGATGCCGGTCTGGCGCATGTGGGCGGCGCTCACGGCCGCCGCGCGGGTCACCAGCGCGGGGTCCCAGGTCGCCGCCTGCGCCCAGGCGGTCGGGAACTGCGAACCCGAGACGTGCAGGAAGCCGTTGACGGCCTCGTTGTGCGCGAGGGCCCCGATGCCGAAGGGGGCGACCTCACGCACCGCCGACTGGATCCTGTCGAGCGCGGACCGCAGGCTCGCCGCGTCGTGGCCGAGGAACCAGGACAGGGACAGGTGGCCCGCCCCGTGCGGCCGCAGTGACGGCACCCGGCTCACGTCGATGTCCGGACTGGCCGGGCCCGGTCCCTCGCCGCGGACGATGAGATCGGTGACCGCGAACCCCGTCAGCTGGGCGATCTTCTGCTCCAGCGTCAGCCGGGACACCAGGTCCGGGACCTTGCCGGGGCTCAGGGGGCTGCGGTTCACCGCTGGCTTCCTTCTTCCCTGGTCGGGTAACGCAGGCCGATCTGGGCCCGGGCGGCGTCGAGGGTGCGCATGACCGACACGGTTTCCGCGAGCGGCATGACGTCGCTTTCCAGCTGCCCGGCACGCAGCCGGTCGTGGACGTGGCGGGCCTGGTGGTGCAGCCCCCCACCGGCCCTGTCACCACCAGCCCCGTCGCCGGGGCCGGTTCCGGCGAGGGCGGCGCGGTCGAGCGCGGCGGGCAGGCTCAGGTGCTCGGTGCCGAACGGGCCGCGCACGACCAGGTCGTCCGGGCAGTGCATCATCGCGGGCAGCTCGATGCTGCCGGTGGTGCCGGTGATGCGGCCGGTGCAGGCGAGGCCCGCTCGCAGCGATGCCTTGGCGAGTGCCACCGCGCCCGTGCCGTAGCCCGTCATGACGGCGGTGTGCTCGTCGACGCCGGTCTCGCCGAGCTGGGCGAACGCGGCGACCCGGTCCGGTTCGCCGAGCAGCATGCTGGCCAGCGACAGGGGGTAGACGCCCAGATCGAGCAGGGCGCCGCCGCCCTGGGCGGGGTCGAACAGCCGGTGGGAGGGGTCCATCGGGAGCCGGAAGCCGAAGTCGCCGTCGACGGCGAGGACGGTGCCGATCGTGCCGTCGGCGACCAGCTCCCGGATCCGGACGTAGGCGGGCAGGAAGCGGCTCCACATCGCCTCCATCAGGAACTGCCCGCGTGCGCGGGCGGTGGCCACCATGTCGGCGGCCTGGTCCGCGTCGAGGGCGAACGGCTTCTCGCACAGCACACCCCGCCCGGCGTTCAGGAACAGCAGCGTGTGGCGGTGGTGGTGCGAGTGCGGGGAGGCCACGTAGACGACGTCGACGCCGTCGTCGGCGGCGAGCTCCTCGTACGACCCGTACCTGCGTTGGCGTGGCACCCCGAACTTCTCGCCGAACTCGTCGGCCGTCCGCTGGTGCCGCGAGCCGACGGCCACCAGCCCGGCGTCGGGCAGCCGGCCGAGAGCCTGCGCGAAACCGTTCGCGATGGAGCCGGTGCCCGCGATCGCCCAGCGTAACGACATGAGACGTCCTCGATTCAGGTGAGTCCGCCGGCGCGGGCGACCTTGCCGAGCCAGCGGGCGGAGGGTTTGACGGTGCGGGCGAAGGTGGTGCGGTCGACGGCGACGAGCCCGAAGGTCATCTGGTAGCCGGACGTCCACTCGAAGTTGTCGAGCAGCGTCCAGTGCAGGTACCCGCGGACGTCGACACCGTCGGCGATGGCACCGGCCAGTCCGTCGAGGGCGGCGGTGGTGTAGGCGATCCGGGCGTCGTCGTCGTCGGTGGCCATGCCGTTCTCGGTGACCAGGATCGGCACACCGGCGTGTTCGGCGGCGAGGCGGACGGTGTGGCCCAGCGCCTGCGGGTAGATCTCCCAGCCGGTCTGCGTGGTGGGGGCTCCGGTGGGAACGGGCAGGACACCGTCGGGTCCGACGCGTTCCCGGGTGTAGGTCTGGACGCCGACGAAGTCGTCGTCGCGGGAGACGTCGAGCCAGTCGAGCAGGGCCGCCTGGCGTACCGCCTGCCAGCGTTGCTCACCGCCGTCGGCGGGCTGGAGGTCGATGAGGGCCAGCGTCCAGCCGACGGCGGGGTTCCCCGGGCCGGACTTGATGGCCTCCACGGCCTTGCGGTGCGCGGTCGCCATCACCTCGACGCTCGGGGCGGCCCACGCCGCGCCCGACCGTGCCCCGCCCGCCCCTGCCCCGCCGCCGGGATCCTGGCGTTCGTCGCCGGTCGGCAGGCCGAGGGCCTCGTCGCGGGACGCGGCCGGGATGACACCGAGATGCACCATCAGGGAGATGACGTTCGGCTCGTTGAACGTGCACACCCAGGGCACGAGGTCACCGATGTGCTCGGTCACCCGGCCCGCGTACCGGGCGAACCGGTCCGCCGCCGCCGGGTCGCCCCATCCTCCCGCGTCGGCGAACCACCGCGGTGTCGAGAAGTGGCTGTAGGTCACGACCGGGGTGACGCCGTGCTCGAGGCAGCTGCCGACCATCCGGCGGTAGTGGTCGAGGGCGGCCCGGGAGAAATAGCCCTCCTCCGGTTCGATCCGTGCCCACTCGACCCCGAACCGGTAGGCGTTCAGGCCGAGGCCGGCCAGGGTCGCGATGTCCTCGGGGTACCGGTGGTAGTGGTCGCAGGCGTCTCCCGACGGCTCGGCGAACGTCGAGTTCTCCGCCCATTCGCTGTGCCACATGTCGGAGTTGACGTTGCCGCCCTCCACCTGGTGCGCCGCGGTCGACGCACCCCAGAGGAAGCCTTCGGGGAATGTGCTCATGGTCGTATCAGCCTCCTGGGCCAGGCGCGGTCGTGGGACGGAGACGGCGGTCAGCTCCCGGCGGGGAAGAAGTTCTTCTTCGCGGGATCGAACGTGAACAGGCGCGGGGGGACGGCGCCGTGGGGTGTCTCGCGGCTGTAGGTGGCCTTGTCCCGCAGGGTGGGGACCTGGAAGGAACCGAGAGAGAACGCGGCCTGCTGGAAGGACTGGTAGGTGAGGTCCTTGCCGGCCTTCTCGGCGATCGCCTGGAACAGGGTCAGGTAGCGGCAGGCGGCGCTTTCGGATGTTCCGGGGGTGGGCTGGCCTGAGGGCACGGTCGCCGGGTCGACCAGCTTGCCGGTGAGTGCTGGCAGCGCGGCCTCAAGGGTGGCGATGCACGCGGCGTTGGCCGGCTCGGTGAAGTCGACGACGAGCCCGAGAGCGGCGGCGCCGGCCAGGATGGCCGGTTGGAAGGTGGCCTGGTAGTCGCCGTGGTCGATGTCGACGTACTGCTTGACGACCTCGAGGTCGGGGTAGACGAAACCGATCTCGAGCCGCCAGTTCGTGTCGATGTCGGTGGGATAGGTCTCGGTTCCGACGATCACCCGGTTGGGGAACTGCGCCCCGTCCTGCCCGTACCGTGATTCGAGGTAGTTGTAGCCGGCGACATCGAGGCAGGCTATCGACTCGGCGGTCTTCGAACCGACGACCTCGGAGCTCATGAGGATTGGCATGAACTCACGGAACCGCGTCATGAAGCCGTTGACGTCGAGGCTCTCGCTGTCCTTCTTCCGGGATTCGCCGGCGAAGGAGGCGAGCAGGTCGGGGCCGCCGGCGAGGAGTCCGTTGACGCCGTTCGTGACGAACCTGGTGCTGTCGATCGAGCGGATCGTCTCGGCGAGCCGGCGGCTGATCGCCGCGCCGGCGGCGGTGCCCGTCTCCGGGATCTCGTTCCCGATCGAGTAGAGGATGACACTGGGATGGTTGAAGTCCTTGTCGACCATCGCCCGCACGTCGGACTCCCACCAGGTGGCGAAGTCGAGGGCGTAGTCCTGGCTCACCTTGGAGCGGGTCCACGCGTCGAACAGCTCGTCGATCACGAGAACGCCGAGCTGGTCGCAGGTGTCGAGGAGCGCCTTGCTCATCGGATGGTGGGCGCTGCGGATGGCGTTGAAACCGGCCTGTTTGAGGATCTCGACCCTGCGCTGTTCGGCGCGGTCGATGGTCGCGGCGCCGATCACCCCGTTGTCGTGGTGGATGCAGGCGCCGCGCAGGTTCACCGTCTCGCCGTTGATGCGCAGGCCCCGCAGCGGATCAACGGTGAGCGTACGGATGCCGAAGCGCGTGGTCTCCTGGTCCAGTAGCTCACCGTCCGCCGTGACGCTGGTCCGGCAGAGGTAGAGATAGGGTCGCTCCACCCCCCACAGCTCCGGTCGTGGCACGGGCAGCCGCTGGCGCAGGGTGAGTGTGTCGCCGATGAACGTGGTGACCGGAGCGGTGTCCCCGGCGACGACCGTGCCGTCGTCGTCCACGGCCGGAGTGGTGATCCTCACCCCGTCCAGTGCGAGGTGAACCAGATCGCCGACGATCAGTTTCGTGTTGCGGTAGACGCCGCCACCCGAGTACCAGCGGGTGTCGTTGCCACTGCGCGCCTCCACGACGATCTCGTTGTTGCTGCCGTACTTCAGTAGATGGTCCGTGTGGACGTAGAAATTGGAGTAGCCGTAGGCGCGCTGCGCCGCGAAATCGCCGTTGATGAACACCCGGGCATTCCGGTAGACACCCTCGAACTCAAGGGTTACTCGCCGGTTCCGGTATTCCTCCGGCGCGAAGAACGTCTTTCTGTACTGGTATTCCCCGCTTGGGTAGTAGCCGCGCTGACCCGCTTCGGTATCGGCCCTGTCGCGTTCGAGCCCCACCATCGCGTCGTGGGGCAGCCGGACGTCCTGCCAGGGGGCGTCGGCCCGGCCGAGGATCTCCAGAAACGCGTCGGTCTTCCGGCGGAAGGACCAGCCGTCATTGAAGGATGAACGGATCAACCGAGCTCTCCCTGGCCGCGCAGTCTTGGTTCGTCGTGGATTCGGGCGAATGGCACCTGCCGTGCGGAAGTGGTCGAGGTCGCGAAGATGGTTGCCCCAGGCCACTAGCACGCACTAGCGTCGTGGGTAGACAAGCTAACATCGTGCTGTTAGCGCGCGCAAGTGGGTCAGAGCGAGGGGAGCGGTGGCCTGTGGGCGCCCGAAACTCGTCCGCAGGACCTGACCAGGGCTTCTGTCTCACCCGATGATCGATAGGCCTTCCCCGGAGGCGATCGGACACCTATACCCCTACCGGCTACACGTGCTCTTGACCGGGACATCACCGCGTGGATGATCCTGGCCATGGCGGTTCGGCTGATCTACCTCGTCTTCTGTCGACTGGTCGGCTGGCTGGGGCTGGTGGCCCGCGGTTCGGTGGCGAAAGACGCCGAGATCCTCGTGCTCCGCCACGAACTCGCCGTGCTACGCCGCCAGGTGCCCCGACCCCGGTTCTGCTGGGCGGACCGCGCCATCCTGGCCGGGCTGGCCCGGCTGCTCCCGCGGGCGTCCCGGCCGATCCTGCTGGTCCGCCCGGAAACGATCCTGCGCTGGCACCGCCACCTGGTCCGCCGCCGCTGGACCCGGCCGCACCTGTGGGACTCTGTTGCCCAATTCGGCTACGCGGCGAGGCTGAAGTCGAGTCTTGCGAGGTGGCTGGCCCGAGGCCGGTCGAGTGGTCAACGAATACGAACGAGCCGCCTAAAAGACCAGGTAAACGCCGGTGGCCGAGTTCTGGCACCCCACAGGTCGTAGACGGAAGACCTTCCGAGGCTTACGTGTCGAGGTGGTCTCGGCCGAGGGGATGTGCCGCTCGGCGCCTGGTGCTCGAACTCATCTACACCCACGCCGAGGAGCGGTGCCCAGACTGACCGGCATTTGGTGCTCGTTCTCGGCTTCGTAGCCACTCGCCGTCATCGGTAGGCGTCGTACCCGCTTTGGCTCGTTGGTGTCACGGCGTCGCGGCCGTGTTCTGTGGAGTTTCTGGCTGGGTGTGGTGGGGTCGGGAGCGTGTCGGGGCTGGTGGTGCGGGTGGTGTGGGCCGGTCCCGGTGCTCTGGCTGGGGCGGCAGGCTGTGCGCTGGTGTGGGTCGGCGCCGTTTGATCACTGCTCGGGTGGCGGGTTCGCTGAGGCGGGCTGCGACGGGTCCGATGACGGCCATGAGTAGGACGTAGCTGGCGGCGAGGGGTCCCAGCTGTGGTTCGACGTCGGCGGCGACTGCGAGGCCGGCGATGACGATGGAGAACTCGCCGCGGGCGATGAGGGCTGTGCCCGCGCGGAACCGGCCCATGGTGCCGATCCCGGCTCTGCGCGCCGCCCACCAGCCTGTCGCGGTCTTCGTGAGCACACCTGCGATGGCGAGGAGGAGCGCGGTGAGCAGCGCGGGGGGGATCTGTTCGGGGTCGGTCTGGAGTCCGAAGAACACGAAGAACACCGCGGCGAACAGGTCCCGCAGTGGAGCCAGGACCTCTCGGGCGCCTTCGGCGATGGGACCGGACAGGGCGATGCCCACGAGGAACGCGCCGACCGCGGCTGAGATCTGCAGCTGCTGCGCGACGCCGGCGACGAGGAGCGCGAGGCCGAGGGCACGGAGCAGGATGATCTCGTCGTTGCGGTCGGAGGTGGGGTTGAACACGAGCCGGGTGACCTTGGCGCTGTGTTTCAGGGCCAGGAACAGGACCGTGACCATGGCAGCGAGCGCGAGTGCGAGGGACAGCGACCCCCGTGCGACGGTCTGGCCCGCGAGGAGCGCGGTGAGGATGGGTAGGTAGATCGCCATTGCCAGGTCCTCGATGACGAGCACGGAGAGCACGACGGGGGTTTCGCGGTTCCCGAGCCGGCCGAGGTCGCCGAGGACTTTGGCGATGATTCCCGATGAGGAGATCGCGGTGACGCCGCCGAGCACGACCGCGGCGCGCCA
Organism: Parafrankia sp. EAN1pec; assembly: GCF_000018005.1. Taxonomy (GTDB): domain Bacteria; phylum Actinomycetota; class Actinomycetes; order Frankiales; family Frankiaceae; genus Parafrankia; species Parafrankia soli. Next base: position 5,557,402 of record NC_009921.1, on the reverse strand, counting down.
GCCCCAGCCGAGCAGGAACGCCGCGGCGACTCCGGGGGCGGCGTTGAGGGCCAGGTCGAGGCCGCCGGCTGGGGCGTTGCGGCGCAGGCCGGAGAGCAGCTCGTCGGCGGTGTATTCCAGGCCGAGGGTGAGGAGGAGGAGAACGACACCGATCTCGGCGCCGACCTCGATGAACTCCTCGCTTGCCCCGAGGGGGAGCAGCCCTCCGTGTCCGAACGCGAGGCCGCCGAGCAGGTAGAAGGGGATCGGTGAGATACCGAACCGGGTCGCGGCATGCCCGAGCACGCCGAGGGAGAACAGGACCACGCCGAGTTCGAGGAAGATCGAGGTTGAGTTGTGCATAGGGTCGCCGGCCGGTCAGCCGGAACGCAGGAGTTCACCGACGGCCACGGTGTTCTCCGGAGTCCCGACGACGACGACCACGTCCTCGGCCTGGAACCGGAAGTCGGGCCGGGGGGAGGCGAGTACCTGCTGGTCGCGGACCACAGCCACGATCGACGCACCAGTGCGGGTCCGGGCCTGGGTGTCCCCGAGTAGACGCCCCGCGTACGGCGACCCCGGGAGGATCGTGATTTGTTCGCCGACCAGCCCGGCGAAGGCCTGGCTCAGATCAGCGAGCTTTCCGACGATGTGCGGCGCCCCGAGCAGTTCGGACAACACGTCACTCTCCTCGACGGTCAGGGGGATCGACTCGACGCATGTGTCGGGATCGTGTTCGTCGTAGACGACGAGCACGCGGCGCCCGCTGTGGTGGGAGACGACACCGACCCGCCGCCCGGCCCGGGTGGAGAAGTCGTGGCGCAGCCCGATGCCGGGAAGCGCTGTCTCGTCAACCTTCATGATCCATCTACCTCGTTCTCGGGGTCGGGAGCCGCCGGCCGAGGAACGCGCACACAGGGTGGGATCACACGGGGAACCCGTGTCTCACCGTGGAGTTCACGTTCTGATGCCCGTGACAGGCAGGGCAGTCTGAAAAGGCCGCAGCGTCGAGGAATCGAGTCCTGACGCGGCGGTGCGCATGGGAGCGCCGACGATCAAGCCGTGGATGCGGCAGCCTGACGCGCGAGCGGCCTCGCTACTTTCAGTTCGCCGAGCCCGGTGGCCCGCGTGCGCCCGATGCGCCGACCGGGCCGGGCGACCACCGAGGTGACCGCGTATCCCGCGATCCCAGGAAGAATCCCGGAAGGATGAACGGGGCAGGCCCGGCAGCAAGACCGAGATCGTCGGGGCTGACGCGGGGATGCCACCCCGCCCAGTGCGAGCCGCGGCCCAGCGACGCGGAGTCGACCTCGCCGCGGACAGCCTTGGACACGATCGACGCCGTCGCCGGAACGGCTCGGGCGGACCCTTCCGCCCACAGATCCAGCCGGCCCATGCCGCCCACACCGAGCAACCCGGCAAGGACGACAACCATCGCCCCCACCACGCAGGCATGCAGGCGGCGGGTTGTCGGCACAGTCACAGGCTAAACCACGCAGGTCCACCGCATCCGGCTGGTTGTGGCCGCCTGTGGTCCGCCGTACTGCATCTGTGGACGGCGGCTGCATGTGCCGCATAGATGTGATCTCTGCAGGTGCACAGCCCGGTGATGGCCGGAAGGGGCAGGTCAGAGGGCTGTCGGTGCTGGGACGTGTCGCTGTGTGACACGAAGGGCCTGAGGTTGTGTCGGATTCTCCAGGTACGGCCGTCGGTCGCTGCTCGGCCGGTTCCATCGGCCAGAGACGCCCCTAGGGTCGTGCCGGCCCGCTACGGCAGGTGGAGGATCCGCTGTCGCGAGGGAAGGGGGGCCGTCGATGACGTCTGCTTCGAGGGGGGCCACGCGGCGCCAGGGTCCGTGCCGGACCGGGGCGGGCCACGGTGGGGATACGGCCGGCTGTTGCGATGCCGGGGATCTGCTGGACTCGTTGGGCGAGGTGGTGTTCCGGACCGACGCGGAGGGTTGTTGGACGTATCTGAACCGGGCGTGGACGACCCTGACCGGCTTCGATGTCGTGGCCAGCCTGGGTGCCCAGTTCCTGGACTATGTTCACCCGGACGAGGTGGAGGCCACGGTCGCGTTGTTCATGGGTGTCGTCGCGGGGGGTGCCGATCACTGTCACCACGAGACCCGCTACCGCACCCGGGACGGCAGCTACCGGCGGGTCCAGATCAGGGCGACCGTCCTGCGGGACGCGGCGGGCGTGGTGGTCGGCAACACCGGGACGATCCTGGACGTCACCGCCGCCCGCCGTGACGCGCAGACCGTCGGGGAACACGCCGCGCTGCTGGAGTTGGTGTCCGCAGGGGTACCCGCCGGCGAGCTGCCGGTTGGGGTGGCGGTGTATGACGCCGACCTGCGGCTGTGGCGTGGTTCACCGGTCCTGGACCAGATCGCTCGTGTGCCCCAGCGTGTGGGGGATCGTCTTGCCCAGCTGGCCGAACGGCTCTCGCCGGCGGCCGGGCCGCGGCAGCGCTCGCTGGGTGGCGAGTGGGGCATGATCGCGGCTGCGCTGCGTACCCACCACGCCCAGGTCGGTGATCTCGACCTCGTGGGGGAGCGCGGTACCGGCCGGTCGATGCGGGTCACAGTGATCCCATACGTACGGGGCGGTGAGGAGATGCTCGCGCTCGTCTTCACCGACATCACCGACCTGCGCCGCGCCGAGCGCGAGCTGCGCCGGCTCTACGAGCAGGCGGAACGGAGCCGGGCCTGGCTGGCGGCGAGCACCGAGATCACGACCAGCGTGCTGGCCGCCCCGGATCCATGCGAGGCTCTCGGTCGCGTCGCGCGGATGGGCCGGCGGATGGCCGCCGCGGACCTGTCCCTGGTCGCCGTGCCCGACGAGCACGGCACCCTGGTCGTGACCGCCGCCTCCGTAGCCCCCGACCTTCCCGCCGACGCCGACGCCCTACCAGGGCTGACCGTCACTCTCCGCGCCGCGCCAGGAGCCGGCGTGCTCAACGCAGGCCACGCCGTTGTCCTGGACGGCCTACAGCTGCGGGGGAACCGGGTCGTCCACGCGCCGACGCTGCCCCTCGCCGCGGCGCTGGCCGTGCCGCTACGAATCGCCGGGCATCAGGCGGCGATCCTTCTCCTCGCCCACCGGAGCAGCACGGCTCGCCTTCCGGCGCGCGACATCGAACTGGTCGAGGGCTTCGCCGCCGACGCCGCGCTCGCCCTCGAACTAGCCCAGGCACACCAGGAACGTGCCCGCCTGGCGGTCTTCGAGGACCGCGACCGCATCGCCCGCGACCTCCATGACCTGGTCCTCCAACGGCTGTTCGCCATCGGCCTGCACCTGCAGTCCCTAGCCCGCGCCGCCGGCGACATGATCGGCGCACGACTCACCGCGGCCATCGACGCCCTCGACCAGACCATCGAGGAAATCCGCCGCACAATCCTGCAGGTACAACCCTCATGAACCGGGCAGCGCCCGTCCCACTTGCCGGCGGCGTAACTGGTCACCGTTGTCGGCGCAGGCGCGGAAGAGCGGGCTGGCGATGCCGCGGCTGCCGTTTGCCGGCGGCATTGGGCGATGCGGCGGGTGCCGTCGGGGTGGGTGGGATGGTCGCGTAGCGCGTTTTAGCTGGCAGCGGTGATGGGCGACGACGCGCCGCGTGGCGGCTCCCGACGAGCCGCAGGCTGTCTGCGGTGGTCCTGCGGGGGAAAGGTCCGGCTGCCCGTTAAGGCGATTCCAGACGATTACGCCGGAACGTGGGGGGTGTGCGCGGTGACCGACGCCGAGGCTGGAGCGTCCAGCGCGAGGCCGTGGTTTACGTCTGTGACGGAACGCGTCAGCCAGGTCGATCTCAAAGTGGACGTTGCGCACACGGCGCGCATGTACGACTACTACCTGGGTGGTAAGGACAATTTCCCCGCCGACCGGCAGGCCGCGGAGCATGTGGGGTGCCAGAACTCGGCCACCGGCGTTGACCTGGGATTTTAGGCTGCTCGTTCGTATTCGTTGATCAGGCCGCCGAGGACGGGCTGGCGCCTGATCCGTTCCTGGCTCAGGTCGGCGACGGGGTGGTCGGGCCGGGGCGGTTGAAGGTCGCGGCCGCGGTGGGGCCGTCGTCCGTTGTAGTGGGCGGCGTACTCGGCCAGGACGGTGCGCAGGTGCCGTTCACTGAAGATCAGCATGCGGTCGGTGACCTCGGTCCGGACCGTGTGGACGAACCGTTCCGCGTAGGCGTTCGCCCGCGGAGCCCGGGGTGGGATCGTGACGGCGGTGATGCCGGCGTCGGCGAGGACCGCGTCGAACGACGCGGTGAACTGGCCGGCCCGGTCGCGGATCAGGAACTGGAAGTCGGCAGCCCGGTCGCCGAGGTCCATGAGGAGGTTGCGGATCTGTTGGGTGGTCCACAGCCCGTCCGGGTGGGCGGTGACCCCGAGGATGTGGACGGAGCGGGAGCCGACCTCTATGACGAAGAAGCAGTACAGACGCCGCAGCGTCACCGCGCAATCCACGTGGAAAAAGTCCACTGCCAGCATCGTCGATGCCTGGGTGCGCAGGAACTGCCGCCACGTCGTGTCGGTCTGCCGTTTCGGTGCCGGGGGCAGCCCCAGGGACGTCAGGACCCGGCGGATCGTGGAGGCGCTGACCTTGTTGGCCGAGCTTGAGGAGCTCGCCCTGGATCCGCTGGTATCCCCACATCGTGTTCTCGGTCGCGAGCCGCTCGATGAGGGTCGCGATCTCCTTACCGACCAGTGGCCGTCCGGTCCGCTGCGGGTGGGTCCATTTCCGTGTGATTAGACGGCGGTGCCACCGTAGGACGGTGCCGGGGTGACCAGCCGGTGCGCTCGCAGTGCCCTGGGTAGGAGTCGGATCAGTGCGGCGAGCACCGCCCGGTCCGCCCAGTCCCACCGGGGCTTGGGCTGGGTACGGCGCAGCACCGCGACCTCATGCCGCAGCACGAGCAGCTCGATGTCCTTGGATGTCGACGAACGGCCGAGGAGGACCAGTCAGCCACAGACCCGCACGAAGATCAGGTACAGCAGGCGCACGGACATAGCTGACCATCATGCCGGCTGCCGCACCATCGCATCACCCCAGCTCATGGGCCCAGGCCGACTTCTGACACCCCACAGGCTGTGGCGCCGCGACCGCGACCACCGCGTCGGCTGACGATCTACCGCGCCGCTGACGATCTGCCGGGCATGGTCCTGGCTGACCGCCGGCTGACGATCCGTCGGGTGCGGTCCTGGCCGACCGTCGACTGAAAGATCCACCGGCTGCGGTTTCAGCGGAGACAAGCGGTTCTTTAGCTGACCCTTCCATGCTTCGGCGTCGCGGGATATGGAGGGTCGCTGCCGTAGGCATGGCCGCGAGCCGGTGACGTAGGTGAGGAGACATCCGTGGTGACGATCGGGGAGAAGATCGCTGTTGCGGGTGGGGGTGTTGACGTGGCCCCCGGGCCCGCCGCGCTCCCACCGCTTGACAGGTTGCGTTCGCTGCACGCCGCGGGCGGCCTGACCGGCGAGTACGGGGTGGTGGCGGGCCTGCTGGCGGAGATCGCCACCCAGGAGAACGGCGCGACCGATCTCGTCCGGGCCGGACAGATACTGACCCGTCTCGACCCGGACGAGGTCCTGGAAGCAGGCGGCGCTGTCGAGGTGGTCGCGGTCGCGATCACCGGACATTCGACGATTGGCAATCTGCTTGCCCCGCTGACCGCCGAATTCGCCCGGCACGGCGTGCTACTCCGCCCGCGGATGAGCGATTTCGACGCCTATCTGCGGGACCTGCGGGAGACCGACAGCCCCCTGTACGCGCCCGACGTGACGCTGGCGTTGTGCGTCCTGGACGCACAGGTGATCTTCGACGAGCTCCCCGCGCCGTGGCTGGTGGAGCATCTGGAGGCGGCCGCGGCGGGGAAGCTCGCGCAGCTGGAACGGCTGGCCGACCAGTACGTGGAGCACGGTCGGGGAACGCTGGTGCTCAACACGGTCCCACTGCAGCGCCTGCACACCCACCAGCTCGTCGACCATCGTTCGCGGGCCGTCCTCGGGGTGGCGTGGCGGGAGTTCAACGCCGGCCTGCTCCGGCTGGCCGAGAAACATCGGCGGGTCGTCGTCATTGATCTCGATCCGCTGATCGCCGCCGGCGGGCCGGTCAACGAGACCCGGATGGCCTCGTACGCCAAGGCCCATCTCGGCGAGGAGCTGCTGGCCCGGTACGCGCGCGAGGTCGCACACCTGGGGCGGGCCGTGCGCGGGAAGGCCAAGAAGGTTCTGGTCGTCGACGCGGACAACACCCTTTGGGACGGCATTCTCGGTGATGACGGGCCGGACGGTATCGCCGCCGCCACCACCTTCCGTGGCGAGGCCTTCGGGAACTTCCAGCGGGTGGTCGCCCAAATCGGATCGCAGGGGGTCTTGCTCGCCGTCAGCAGCAAGAACGACCAGGATCTCCTGCTGCAGGTGCTTCGTGAGCACCCGGACATGCAGCTGCGGGAGAGCGACTTCGTCCGGGTGAACGCGAACTGGAATCCCAAGGACGGGAACCTGCGGGACATCGCGAAGGCGCTCAACCTCGGCGTCGACAGCTTCGTCTTCGTCGACGATTCCCCGTTCGAGTGCGGCCTGATCGCCTCCAGCCTGCCGGGTGTGGCGGTCGTACGTCTCGATGAGGAACCCGCCCTGCACATCGAGCGGCTGCTGGCCGATGGTTGGTTCGACACGCTCGAGCTCACTACGGAGGACCGCGCCCGGGCCGGCCAGTACCGTGCCGACGCCGGCCGCCAGAGCCTGCTGGACAGCGCGTCCTCGACCGAGGAGTACCTGGCCCAGCTCGGCGTGGCGGTCACCGTCACCCGGATCCGGGAGCACGAGGTGGCCCGGATCGCCCAGCTCACCATGCGTACCAACCAGTTCAATCTCACCACCCGGCGGTTGCAGCCGGCCGATGTCGCGGCCCGGACCGACAGCTCCGAGCACCTCGTCCTCTCGGTCCGCTCCGCCGACCGTTTCGGCGACAACGGGGTCGTCGGCGCGCTGTTCGCCCGGATCGGTCCCGACGGTCTGCACATCGAGAACATGCTGCTGAGCTGCCGAGTCTTCGCCCGTGGCATCGAGCAGGTCACGATCACCGCCGTTCTGGAGCACGCTCGGTCCCTAGGCCTGCCGGCCGCCTTCGCGAGCTACCGGCCGACCGCGAAGAACAAGAAAGTCCGCGACTTCTATCCATCCATGGGATTTGCCGTGCTGGTGGCGGGCGACGAGGAAACGAGCTTCCGGCACGACCTCGCCGACATCCCCGCCGTCCCGGAACACCTCCAGCTCACCGTCGACCTCGAAAGGCCACAGTCGTGATCACTCAGGATGACTTCATTCGCATCATCCGGGACGAGTTCGCTCTCCCGCTGGCGGGCGGCGACCTCGAATCCGACCTTGACCAGGTGGTGAGCTGGGACTCCATGCACGTGCTGCGGCTGGTCTCGGCGCTGGAAAAGGAGACCGGCCGGCGCATTCCCATCGGCCGGCTGCTCGAGGAGCTCAGCCTGCGCGGAATGTACGAGCGGGTCGCCACGGCGGTCTGACGGCCGGGTGGCACGAGGAGAATGATGTGAGTATCGAGGGTCAGGGCGCGGCGCAGGTGCCGGACCAGGAGCCCGTGAACACGCCGGAGCAGGCCTCGAGAGACAGCCGTCGATGGTGGATACTGCTGGTGGTCTCCGCGGCACAGTTCATGGTCGGGCTGGACGCCACGGTCGTCAATGTCATGATGCCCGAGCTGCAGGACTCGCTCGGACTGTCGGCGACCGGCCTGCAGTGGGTGATGAGTATCTATGTGCTGCTCTTCGGCGGGCTGATGCTGCTCGGCGGGCGGTTGACCGACGTGATCGGTCGGCGCCGGATACTACTCGCCGGGCTGGCCGAGAGTGTTGCGTGTCAGGGCGTAGAGCAGCGACCACACCATGACCATCCAGCCTGCCCGACACGGGCTCCGCCCCGCAGGCAAACACGCAGGTCACCGCTCGAATCCGGGTTCTGGAGCCCCACAAGGTCGGATAGGCCTCCCGGTAGACGAGTTCGTTCTTCAGGGTGCCGAAGAACGATTCCGCTGCGGAGTTGATGCTCCTATAGATTTCAAGCGGCCTGAGGCGACGGATCAGAAGCCGCGGCGCGGCTGTACTCGACCACGTTCGATGGCGGTAGAAGGCGATAGAGTTCCCGCGCGACGTATCGTTTCAGGCAGCGGATGATCTCACGCTTCGTAAGTCCTTCTGCGGTGCGCCGCTCGACGTAATCGATGGTAGGTTGATGCCATCGCATGCGCACGATGACGGTACGGTAGAGCGCGGCGTTGGCCTGCCGGTTCCCACCTCGGTTGAGCCTGTGACGGTGCGTCTTCCCGGAGGACGCCGGGATCGGACTCACGCCGCAGAGCTTCGCGAACGCCGATTCCGAGCGGATCCGGTCGGTGTTGTCCCCGGCGGCGATCAGCATTTCAGCCGCCGTGTCAGGGCCGATACCGACTGCTTCGACAAGCCGTGGCGCGGCGGTTTTTGTCTGATGTTTGAGATGCCAGCTCAGTGACTTGACTTCTTCGTGCAGACTCAGCCACCGCCGCGCCAGCGACGCCAGCACGTGCCTCATCGCCTTCGCGGGTGTCGTCGGCGCCCCCACGCACTCGAGCGCCGCGCAGGCTTCGATCAGGCGGTGATCTGTGAGAGGTTCGAGCGCGCCCCGGAGCTCGTCGTCGGCGGTCACCAACGTCGCCTTCAACGTGATCATGGCTGCTGACTGGGCCTTCACCGCAGTGTCCCGGGCAACCTTGATCAGACGAAGCGCCTCGACCGACCCATCGGCCGTCTTCGGCGTCGCGGTCAGCACGCCGGCGACGACCTGGCGCGCGGCATGCTCGGCGTCGATTGTGTCGGTCTTGCCCGCCTGACGTCGCTCACCTTTCCGTGGTGGACGGCTGACTTCCCGGACGTCGTGGCCATGCCGGCGCAGAAAACGCGCCAGTCCCAGACCGTAGGAGCCGGTTCCCTCGACCCCAAAGGCAACAAGCCGCCCAGGAGAATGCACCCGGGCCAGGCAGAATGCGAGCAGCATCTCGAAGCCGGGCGGGGTCGCCGGGATCACCAGGTCCGCGAGACGGCCTCCGAGACCGTCGAGTAGCACGGCAACATGCTGATCTTTGTGAGTGTCGACGCCGACGATGACATCGTCACGGGAAAGCATCATGCTGGGCATCGGCTGGCTGATCTCCTTCACAGATCACCGGTCACATCCCGCTGGTCGGGCGGGCGGACAGGACTGCGATGAGACCCTGCTGCGATCAGGCTCCTATCAGGTCGCCGATCCGCACCCCGGACGGGCCGGGCCCGGCGAGGTAGGGGAGCGCCGGTTGGAAGGTGCCGTCGCCGTTGCCGAGTAGGACCGACACGGTTCCGTCGCCGGTGTTCGCGACGGCGAGGCTGTCATTGCCGTCCCCGGTCAGGTCGCCCACCGCCACGTCGGCGGGACCTGATCCGACGACGTAGGTGATCGGAGGGGCGAAGAGCGTGGCTGCCCGCGCGGTTCCGGGCGCGACAACGAGTGCGGACACGGCCAGCGTGACCGCCGCGAGCGGTCCGGCGGCGCCACGCCCGCGAGCGGTGCGTCCTGTCATGCTCGCCTCCGTGTCGAGGTCCGACGCCCCGGTCCGAACGCGCCCATTCAGCCTCTCCTGTCTCGGTGCCTCGCCGCGCCGCCCGCGAATGCTCAGCACCGCGTGCCGCCTCCACCCGTCGGGCGAGGCGGCCGTTCCGCGCGTCGCCTCGTCTTCGAGGCTGGCGCACGGCCTGATGGTGACCCGGCAATGTCCTCAACAGCCGCAGCGACACTCGCGCATGTCACGATGAGTAGTAGATCGTTTTCGAGTGGTGTCGATCTCCTTCCTCACGATCCGACCGGCCGTCGACTCAGTCCGGATACGGGGTGGCCCGCGGAACTGGACGCAGCGGGTGTGACGCCCTCGGTCCGGGAGGCACGCGCTGACGGGCGGTACCGTCTGGGCGCGGTGCCCGGCTTCCAACGCGCCGCGGCCAGCGCCCAGGAAGGACGGTCGTGACGGAGCAGCAGCTGACGACGCCGGAGCCCGGGCCGACGCCGTCGGGGACCCATCACGCGCAGGGGCGCGACGCGGCCCGGCTGGCGCTGGTCGTTGGCGCGCTCGGTGTGGTGTTCGGGGACATCGGGACCAGCCCGATCTACACCCTTCAGACGGTGTTCAACCCGAGCGACCCACATCCCGTCCCGGTCAGCACGGACAACGTGTTCGGCGTGGTGTCCCTGGTGTTCTGGTCCGTCACGATCATCGTCACGATCACCTATGTTCTGCTGGCCATGCGCGCCGACAACGACGGCGAGGGCGGCATCATGGCGCTGATCACCCTGCTGCGCCGGTTGGGAACAGGACAGGGTGGCCGGACCGCCGCGGTACTGGCAGGGCTAGGCATCTTCGGGGCGGCGCTTTTCTTCGGCGACAGCATGATCACGCCGGCGATCTCCGTGCTGTCCGCGGTCGAGGGCATCAAGATCGTGGAGCCGTCGCTCGAGGAGCTGGTCGTGCCGGCCACCGCGGTGATCATCGTGCTGCTGTTTCTCGTGCAGCGGTTCGGTACCGCCACGGTCGGCGGGGTGTTCGGACCCCTGATGATCGTGTGGTTCGTGACCATCGGCGCGCTAGGTGTGGTCGGCATCGTCGGGCACCCTGCCATCCTTGAAGCGTTGTCGCCGACCTACGCCGCAAGTTTCCTGGCCAACCATTTCGGCACCGCGTTCTTCGCCCTGGCGGCGGTCGTGCTCGCCGTCACCGGAGCTGAGGCGCTGTACGCCGACATGGGACACTTCGGCCGACCGGCGATCAGCCGGGCCTGGCTGCTCCTGGTGTTCCCGGCGTGCGTGCTCAGCTACCTCGGCCAGGGGGCGCTGATCCTCGGCGACCCGGACACCATCAGCGGCCCGTTCTTCCTGCTCGCCCCCGGCTGGGCACGGCTGCCGCTCGTCCTGCTGGCTACCGCCGCGACTGTGATCGCCTCCCAGGCCGTGATCACCGGGGCGTACTCGGTCGCGTCGCAGGCCGCCGAGCTCGGCTACCTGCCTCGGCTGCGGGTCGCCCACACCTCGGAGTCCATGATCGGGCAGATCTACGTCCCGTGGATCAACTGGCTGCTGATGGTCTCGGTGCTCACGCTCGTCTTCGCGTTCCGTAGCTCGGCGGCCCTGGCGTTCGCGTTCGGCATGGCGGTGACGGGGACGATCACCATCACCACCCTGTTGTTCTTCTACATCGCCCGGCGGAGGTGGCACACGCCGCGGTGGCTGCTCGGCCTGGGCGCGAGCGTGCTGCTGGTGGTCGACCTGCTGTTTCTCGCGGCCAACCTGACCAAACTCGTCCACGGCGCATGGCTTCCGCTGCTCATCGCGCTGACGGCGTTCACCGTCATGACCACCTGGCAGCGGGGCCGAAAGATCGTCACCGCGCAGCGGGAACAGAGTGAGGGGTCGTTGCACGATTTTGTCGAGCAGCTACGCGTGAACGTGCCGTCCACGGACCGGGTGCCGGGCACGGCCGTGTTCCTCAACCGCGGCAAGCGGACCGCGCCGCTGGCACTGCGGGCGAACGTCGAGCACAACCACGTGCGCCACGACCTGGTCCTGATCGTGTCGGTGGAGACCCTGCCGGTGCCGCGCGTGCCGGCGAACGATCGGATCGCCGTGGACGATCTGGGCTATACCGACGACGGCATCAGCCACATCACCGCACGGTTCGGCTACATGGAGACGCCAAATGTGCTCGGCGCCCTCAGAACGATCGACCCGGCCATCGTCGAAGGACGGCAGCTGAACCTGGACCAGGCGTCCTACTTCCTGTCTAAAATCGAGCTTCGAAGCGGGAAGGCGCCGATCATGGCACGCTGGCGCAAACGCCTTTTCATCGCGACCTCATACATCACCGCTGACGCCGCCGAACACTTCGGCCTCCCACGCGACCGTACTGTCATTATGGGCTCACATATCGAGGTGTAGTGGCAGCGAAGAGTCATCGGAGCCCACATCGCCATCTCCCCGAATTACCGTCTCTGTCGTTCCCGCCTCGCTGTTCACTGCTTGAGCAACAGTGGCCGGCTCCTCTACGTCGGGGTCTGTCCAGAAAACGGCTCTGGTGCACATCCGCCAGCACGATCACCTTAGGTGGGAACCGGAACCCGGCGAATTCCGAGACCGGAGCCGGCGGACCGGCAGCCCGCCGTCATACCACTCGATCATGACGCTAGGCGCCCAGACCGGGGACCACCCGACCCCACTCCGGCAGATCGATCAAATCAATCACACGATAACAATTATCGGACATCCACGCGCAGTCCTCTCACTGGGAACTGCGTGACATCTACCGACCGGCCGTCACCCGCCGCCTACGACACGCTGATCGTCTGCCCGGTAGTCCGGTCAACAGTTCTGCTCGGCAGCCGGCAGGCAACTCGCTGTGAACGGCGGGCCGGTAGAGGTGCGGCGCTCGGCACGGAGGCTACTCATCTTCGCGGGCATGGTAACGCTGGCATTGAACATCGCGGAACCCCTGATCGCCGGCCAGTACGGCAAAGCAGCTGACCGCCCAGCGGACGGGGGGCGCGGCCCCGCCGACGTGGTGTGGCGTCATGCAGTCGAGTACGTCCTACATCGGCGGGATCGGTTGTCACGTCGGGCCCACCGATCCGGGCCTGTGTCAAGGGCGTGCTCACGCGCAACCAGCAACCGTGCCTGCCCCGCGGCCGGCGCCTGAGCCGAGACCGCAGCCTGCGGCCACCGCCCGCCCGGTGCACCTGCAGCCCAAGCCGGCCTCCACGCTCTGACCGGCCCTGCGGCGCGGGGCCGGTCAGGCGTGACTCCGTAGCGCTCCGTCGCCCGCCTCGATGCTCTCATCGCGCAGGTCAAAGTAGGGCTGTCCGTCGGCGACGTCGCCGACGACAAGGCATACGAAGTGGACCGCAAGGGTCGACGTGCCCGCGTCAACCAGGTCGTCCGTCGCGATCACCACTGGGCTGGTCCGGCCGCCGTCGGTCAGCCGGACGGCCAGCCCCGCGAGCACGGCCAGCTCATCCGCGCGACCGGCGAATACCCCCAGGTCGGGCGGCACCCGCGCCGGGGGGACAAGCCCTCCGAGTGGCGCGACCCACCGACCTGACCGCGATGGGCCGGCGCGAGAGGCGGGAGTGGTGATGAAGGACCTGTTGGAACAGATCGAAGCCCGGCGGATCCGAGCCGGGCGGACCATGGAACGGCTACAGGCCGAGATTGCCGCGCTCACCGAGCAGCTCGTCGCCGCCGAACGCGACCCGCAGCGCCTCGACATCACCCGCGAGACGCTGCTGGAACTGTCCACCGAGGACAACGCCGCACCGGTCGAGATGCCGCCGGGCTACCGCGAGGTCGTGGCCCTGTTCGCACACGACGGGAACGGGCTACGCGCCAAGGAGGCCTGCCGGGCCCTGGGCACCGGCACCGAACCCCGCCATGTCGAGAGCATGCGCGCGAAGCTGAAACGCCTCGTCGACCGCGGCGTGCTCTCCGAACCCGATCCCGGCCTGTTCGTCCTGCCGCGACCCACCCCAGAGATCAACCCAAGCTGAGACCCGACGAAAACTTACAGAACACCCACTGACTCCCGGTGAGGTGACAGAGCTGCGGCCCCTATCTTCGCAACCCGGTGATCGGCGGTCAGACCGCGGCAGTGAGCGCGCTGAACGCGCCCATCGCCCTCCGTGTCGGTCTGGCGTTGACGGCGAGTGGATAGCGACCGCGGCGAATCTTCTTGACCATGACATGCCCGACGGTGACGGTCTGGACGGGCCCGGTGGTGATCGCGGCCCGCCGGCGGCGATGTGGCAGTGCTCGGAGGAGAAGCCAGCGAGTGGCTGCCTGTTGCGACGTTCACCGGCGAGGACGTCGATGGCCTGGCCGCGCCGGTCAACGGCCAGGTAGCGGTATCCGTAAGAGTCTGATGCGGGCCTTGTTGATGAACCGGGGCACGAAGGGCCGCACCGCCAGTCAGATAGTCACGTGATCGACCTCGCGGAAGCGCTCAGAGCGCAGCTCCTGGTGTCCTCCTCCGGCAGAGTGAACCTGGTACCAGCAGACCTCCATGACGATCACCTCCGGCGGGAACCGGAACTCCGCGGACTTCGGCACCAAGGCCGGAGATTCAAGGCGGCGGCGGGATATCACCCGATCATGTACTGGCCAGGCCATCGGCCTCGACCCAGGTGACAGAGCATTGATCCCCTGGACCGGCGAACTGACTCATCACTACCCGCCACGGCTGTTACATCAACAGCCGGATACTCGACGGCTACGGCTTGCCGCTGCGGCGTACAAATCTACCTATGGCCGACAGCGTAGTAGCCCGCCGGCGCACCGGGCGCCGCTGGCTGTGGATCGTGGCCGGGGTTGCGGCCATCGGGGCGGTGTGTGCCGTGGTGGGGATCTGGCATCTGCCAGACCGGATGTACCCGGGTACCTACGCCGAGGTGGGGGAGGCTCGCGCTGCGTTGCAGGCCGGGCTACTGACTGCTGCCGCCGCTCTGACCGCCGTAGCCGGTGGGCTGATTGCCTTGGACGAGACCCGGCATGCCAACGCCGAAGTGCGGCGGGCGAACGCGAACACTCATGTCCGTGAGCTGTACGCGACCGCGATTGGTCTTCTCAGCGCGGATGACATCGATAGCCGCCTTGGTGGGATCTACGCGCTGGAACGGATCGCTCGGGATAGCGCGGCTGACCATCGTATCGTCGTGGAGGTGCTCTCGGCATTCCTGCGCGAGCACACCCAGCCCGCTTCGGTGCTCGAGCAACGGCCACCTCCCGGACGACGTTGGAGACATCCTCCGGTCGGAGCGGGTGGTGACGACGAGGGCCGCGTCCGACTGCGGACGGATATGCATGCCGCGTTCGCGGTCCTGGGGCGGCTCCCTGTCCGGCCCGGAGCGCCCCCCGCTGACCTGACAGGCCTTCATCTGGGTGCGGCAGACCTGGCTGACGTTCAGCTGACGGGCGCAGATCTCACCGGCGCCCAGCTTGCTGGCGCAAATTTGACCAATGCCTGGCTAAGTGGAGCTAACCTCACCCGAGCACATCTTGACGGCGCAGTCTTGACCGACGCCCGGCTGGATCGGGCTGATCTCACTCGGGCCCGGCTGGGAGGGGCGGACCTCACTCGAGCCTGGTTGCAGCATGCCAACCTCACCCGAGCGCAGCTTGGCGGCGCTAATGTGACCGACGCTCGCCTGGTTGGCACGGACCTTACCGGAGCCCGACTAGATGGTGCCAACCTCACCCGCACCTGGCTGGACGGTGCAAATCTCACCGGCGCCCGACTGGAAGGGGCGAAACTCGTCAACGCCTGGTTGGAAAGGGCAAACCTCATCGGTGCCCGGTTGATTGGAGCGGATCTTGATGGGGCATGGCTCAATGGAGTGGACCTTTTGGGTGCCTGGCTGAACGGAGCGGACCTCGCTCGCGTTGTGGGATTGTCGCAGAGCCAGCTGGATGAGGCGCGGGGCAACGACGAGACGCGGATACCAGACGGATTGGTACGGCCAGAATCATGGACGTCGGGGGACGGCAGTGGGGGATGACCCAGGCGGTGCTGGGCGGACGGTCAGTCCAGGTAATAGTCGGAGTACCAGCCCGACTGGGCGTCGGCAGAAAAATCGTCGAACTCGCCGGCCGCTTCGCACTGGAGCAGGTAGTGCAGCGCAGCGGACGAGGTCGCAGTTTGCTGCGCCGCGAGATAAGCCTTGGTCTCGGCAAGGCCGGCGCCGCACAGCAGCTGGACATCAATCGAGCAGTGTGCGTCCCAACTCGCTTCTTTGGCCTGCCAAATCAACGAGACGTCGGACAGGTCCGCTGTGTTGAACAGCTGCACCATCGTCAACACCTACGGGGCAGAGTGGCGGGGCATCGTCCTGGCCGGAAACGTTCACCGTCTTTACCGGCTGCTCCGGTTCATAGAGACCTCACTGCTCAAGACCCTGGCCAACAAACACCGCTCGTCGGTGTCGAAGATGGCCCGCACATACGCGGCCACCATCGACACACCGCACGGAAGGAGCAGGGATATTCGGAAAGCTTCAACCTGTTCGTCCGCTACATCAACCAGGGGCACGTCGATGCCGACCGGCCTGCGGTCTCGCCACGGTGTGTCACCCGGCTCCTGCTCACCCGACCCGACACGCTCACCGACAGCCAACGCGACCGGCTCGACGAACTCACCGCCGCCTGCCCGGAAATGATCGACCTCGCCGGTCTCGTCCGCGGCTTCGCCGACCTCCTCTCACCAGCCGACGGCAACGCCCACCGAGCCCACCGACTCGAAGAATGGATCACCACTGCCCGCGCCGCTGACCTGCCCCACCTGCACGCCTTCACCCGCGGTCTCGACCTCGACCGCGCAGCGGTCAACGCCGCTTTCACCCTGCCCCACCACAACAGCGGAACCGAAGACGTGAACACCAAGACCAAACGGATCATGCGGCAGATGCACGGCCGAGCAGGATTCCCCCTGCTGCGCCACCGCATCCTGCTCGGCTAACGCCCAGTCACCACCGAAAGTGAGCCAGAGCCGGCGATCGGACACTCCGGGAAGCCGCGTCCGACCAGGTCTGGTGGGAGGCAGGCGGCACGGTCTCGGCGGGTGAGGCTGATCCGTCGGGGCGGTGAACCCCTTGCATCGCCCGCCTGTCCCATCAGCCGGGCGACGCGTTTACGGCTGGTCCGCACCCCGGCGGCGGCCAGGTCGGCGCGCACGCGTGGGCGCGCCGTAGGTGCCCCGGGATGCCGCATGGACGGCGGTGACCTGGGTGGTGAGGGTCTGGTCGTCAGCGGTCCGGGCCCTCGTTGCTTCCGCTCTGACGCGGGCAGGCTGGGGAGATAAGCTGTCCGCGGCACGGTGTGGGGGTGTCCAGATGGTCTCCCAGCGGGTGACCCCGAGCCGGGATTTGCCGGTGACGGTGGTGCGACCGGAGCTGCTTCATATGACGGAGCAGACCCGGATCACTCGGCTGGTGTTTCCGACTGGATGTGTGATCCGAAAGGAACCGCTGGGACCAGACGCGCAGCGGCGGTTGCGGCATGAGGTCGAGATCCTCGGACGGCTGTCGGGAGTCCAGGGGGTCGCGCACCTCGCTGCTGGGGCCGTGGAGTGCGCGGGATCGATCCTGCTGGTCGATGTCGATGGCATGGCGCTGTCCGAGTGGACGACTCCACTGGATCCGGCCGAGCTGGTCGATCTCGCCGAATCGCTGGCGCGGGCCGTCGCTGGGATGCATCACCGGGGTGTGGTACACCGGGACATCTGCCCGGCGAACATCGTGGTGAGCAAGGACTTGGGAGTTCCCTGCCTGATCGACTTCGCGCTTGCCACAGCTCTTTCGTCGGTCCGGCCGGAGTTCATGTACCACGGGGCAACTGTCGGGACGGTGCCGTACCTGGCGCCGGAGCAGACCGGGCGGACCGGTCGCCCGGTCGACCAGCGAGCCGACCTGTACGCGCTCGGGGCCACCCTGTACGAGCTGGCTACCGGCGCGCCGCCGTTCGGCACGGACAACCCAGTTCGGATCATTCATGACCATCTCGCTCGGATCCCACTCTCGCCTGTGGCGGTGAATCCGTCGGTACCGGCCGGGCTGTCGAACATCATCACGCACCTGCTGGAGAAAGAACCCGACGACCGCTACCAGAGCGCCGACGGGTTGGTGCACGATCTCACCCTGGTACGACGCGGTGCGGCGGCGGTGCATCCTGGCGAGCATGATTTTCTGACGCGTCCGCTGACGCCATCCCGGCTGTCCGGGCGCGACCGGGAGGTCGACGAGCTGGACGCGGCGTTCGCCGAGGCCGTGACCGGACGCTCTCACGGGGTCCTCGTCGGCGGCGCACCGGGCGTGGGTAAGACATCCCTGGTCAGTGAGCTGCGGCCGATAGCGGCCGGCGTCGACGGCTGGTTCGTGGCCGGCAAATTCGACCAGTATCGCCGTGACCAGGAGTATGACGGGGTCCGGCAGGCGCTGCGTGCGCTGGGTCGGCTGCTGCTGGCCGAGCCGGACGACTACCTGGCCGAGGTGCGGGACCGGATGTTGCGGGCGTTGGGACCCAACGCAGGCCTGGCTGCCGCCACCGTGCCGGAACTGGCGGTGCTGCTGAAGGTTCGCCCAGAGCCAGGCGATCCGATGACCGCACAGGTACGAGCGTCACGTATAGCAGTCGAGACACTACGTGCCGTTTCCTCCCGGGAGCGACCGGTGGTGTTCTTCGTCGACGACCTGCAGTGGGCCGGGCGGACGCCGCTGGGCTTCGTCGACCTGGTGTTCGCCGGTGAGGAGCAGATCGCGGGACTGCTGCTGGTCGGCGCGTACCGGGAAAGTGAGATCGACGCCGCTCATCCACTGACGCCGATGCTCGCCCGCTGGCGTCACCAGGTGGTCGGGCCCCATCACCTGCGGTTGGGTAGCCTGCCGCCAGCGGGGCAGGCGGCCTTGGTGGCTGACCTGCTGCACCTGTCCCCGCCGCCCGCCACCGAGCTGGCACAGATGATTGCGCCATCCGCCCGGGGAAATCCATACGACATCGTGGAGCTACTCAACGCGCTGCGTCACGACAGGGTACTGACCCTCGGCGGGGGTGGGTGGCGATGGGACTGGGAGGCGCTGCGCCGCCGGCTCGACCGGGTGGATGTGACCGAGCTGCTGGCCGCGCGGGTGGCCGCGCTGCCGCCAGCCACCGCGGAGGTGCTCGCGGTGATGGCCTGCCTGGCGGGCCAGGTGGAGCTGGACCTCCTAGTTGCCGCAACTGGGCTGCCGGCGGACGAGGTCGAGCGGCGGCTCGCCCCCGCGTTCGGCGACGGCCTACTGGTACTGGAGTCCGACGGCCGGCAGAGCGTGCGGTTTCACCACGATCGGACGCGGGAGTCCGTGCTGGGCGGTCGCGCCGCGCAGGACCAGGGCGCGAGGCGGTTGCGTCTGGCACGGCGCCTGGTCGAGCGGCCCGAGTTCTTCGCCGTGGCGGCGGAGCAGTACCTGCCCGTAGCTGATGCTGTGCATGGCACCGAGGAACGGAAGCGGGTGGCCGGACTCTTCCGGCAAGCCGCTGAGGAAGCGAAACTGCTGAGCAATTACTCACTGGTCGAGCGGCTCCTGACCGCGGCGGTCGAGGTCATCGATCCGACTGACACCGACCAGTTGATCGCAGTCCATACCGACCGGCACGCCGCCTTGTACAGCCTCGGCAGGCTGGAGGAGGCGGATGACACGTACCAGACCATCGGCCGGTTGTGCACCCACCCGGTTCAACTCACGGCCGCCACAGTGGTGCAGGTCAGCAGTCTCACCAACCGGGGACGCGGTGGCGAGGCGATGCGGCTCGGCCTCGACCAGCTGCGGCACCTCGGCATATCCGTCCCGGACGAGAACGATCTCGATGCGGAGATCGACCGCGGACTCGACGCGCTCTACCGATGGATCGACACGACCAGCGAGTCCGACGACCTGCACCGACCGGGCATCACGGACCAGTCCCGGCTCAGCACCATCAAGCTCGTCAACCGGCTCATGCCCGCGGCCTTCTTCTGTGACCAGGCGATGATGGCCTGGCTGACCATCAAGACGCTGGAGGTCTGGGCATGGCACGGCCCGGATCGCGCTCTGCTCGGCCCGGCCGGCCACATCGCGATCGTGACCATCGTCCGCAGGGGCGACTACCGCACCGGGCACCGCATCCTGCGGCGGATCCTGGCGGTCGGTCAGGCGCTCGGCTATGAGCCTGACGTGTGGCAGGCGCAGTTCGTGTATGTGATCACTACCGGCCACTGGTTCGCGCCCCTCGAGGACAATCTGTCTGAGGGCCGTCGCGCGCTGGAGGGACTTGTCCTGAGCGGTGATCTCCAGAACGCATGCTGGGCCCACTACGCACTGTTGTACGACCTGTTGGACTGCGCGCCGTCTCTTGATGTCTTCGCCGCTGAGGTCGACGAGGCACTGGCGTCCGCAGCCCGCACCGGCAATGGACATGCCGAGACGATATTTCGGATATTTCGCCGACTGGTACGAGTGATGCGAGGCGAGTCCGTCGAATCGGCGGCCGATGAGGCGGCCGAGCTGAGCATGCTGGCCGCGGACCCGTTCGCCGTCGCCAACCTGCATGTGACCCGGGCGCTCGCCGCAGCCGTTCTCGGTCATCCGGTCGATCTGACCCGGCATGCGGCAGCGGTGATGCCCTTTAGGCCAATGGTCGGAGCGAACTATGCGATGGCGGTGGCGCGGGTGCTGCTTGCCCTGGGCATGGCGGCGCAGATTCGTGCGGCAGGAGCGGATCGGTGTGACACAGAGCTCGCCGAGCTCGACGAACTGGTCGAGTGGCTGGCCGCACGTGCGGCCGACGCGCCGGCCAACTTCCTGCACCTGTTACGCATGATGGAGGCGGAGCGGGCATGGGCTGTCGGAGACTTCCGCGAGGCGGCGTACACGTTTGACGTGGCGCAGAGAGAGGCTTCCGTACGGGCGCGCCCGTGGCACCGGGCACTGATCCTGGAACGCGCTGCACGCTTCTACCTGGCCCATGGCATGGATGAAGCCGGCCACACGCTCCTGGCAGCCGCCCGGCGCCAGTACCTGGACTGGGGCGCGACCGCGAAGGTCAGCCAACTCGACTGGGCCCACCCGACGCTACGAACCGAACCTGCCTGCGAACCGGTCGTTCATCCACCGGCGGCGCCATCCGCGCGACGCTCGACCGTCGCGACCGGCACCGTCGATCTGCTCGGCGTCGTCGCGGCATCCCAGGCACTCAGCTCGGAGACCAGCATCGAGGGCCTCCGGGCAAGGGGCGTGGGGATCCTGTCGGAGATGACCGGTGCCACCGGCGTCCACCTGCTGTTGCGTAGGCAGGAACAAGACGGGTGGTTGGTGCCGACCGGTGTCGGTGGCACCGTCCCGCTCCGGGAGGCCAGCCGGCGGCGTCTGTTGCCCGCCTCGGTCATCCGATATGCCGAGCGCACCCACGAACCTGTGGTCGTCGCCAACGCCACCCGCGACGACCGGTTCCGCCGCGACCCCTACCTCCTCGACTTCGACCGCTGTTCACTGCTCGCCATACCCATCATGATCCGGGGCCATCTGCAGGCGATGCTGCTATTAGAGAACCGACTGATCCGTGGCGCGTTCTCCACCGAACGCCTCGAAGGAATCATGCTCATCGCCGGACAGCTCGCGGTCTCGCTCGACAACGCCATGGTCTACGCGTCGCTGGAACGCAAGGTTACCGAACGAACCGGGCAGCTCGCCGCTACCAACGAACGACTCGCCGCCGCGAACCACCAGCTGGAACAACTCTCGGTCACCGATCCGCTGACAGGGCTGGCCAACCGGCGACGCCTCGAAGAGACCCTGGACGTCGAATGGCGCCGGGCCCAGGAACACGCGGCACCCATCGCGCTGGCGATGGTCGACATCGACCACTTCAAACTCTACAACGACCACTTCGGACACACCGCAGGTGACCGATGCCTCCAGCGGGTCGCCGCATGCCTGGCCGAGAATGTCGGTGACACCTTTCTGACCGCCCGTTATGGGGGGGAAGAGTTCACCGTCGTGATGCCCGACACCGACTCGGACACCGCCGCTAGGCTGGCCCGACGCCTCTGCTCCGCCGTCGAGGAACTGGCCGAGCCACACCCTCTGGTGGTAGAGCGCATCATCACCGTGAGCATCGGCGTAACCGCGGCCATCCCAACTCCCGACGACGACATGGCGGCGTTCGCCGAATTCGCCGATGTCGCGCTGTACCGGGCCAAAGACGGCGGCCGCAATCGGGTCCGAATGATCCCGTTTCCGGTGGACAACGGACGTGGGGAAAAACCGCCTGGCCGGTGACCTGGCGGCGGACGACGTTCAGGATTCGTTAAGAAGGAGAGTTGGTCCGGATCGACTCCGCCCCGCGGCCTCGGCCATGAGCGCGCGTATCGCATAGTGGGTGATCAGAAGGGCTGTTGCGTCCGGTGGGGTGGGGCAGCCGGCATGATCGGGCGATGGGTCGAGGTGCTGCCCGTGATCATCGGTGGAGCCGGAAACGCCACAAGATCGGCGCCAGATCCTGAGTTCGGGCACCAGTCCGGTGCCCGTTGATCCGAGGGTGGCTCGGCCTCGGCGGGAGCGGACTACGGCTGTCCGGCTGGGGCGCCTCCGGAAAGATCGTCCGGGTGGTGCCGGAGCGACGTTTCGAAGTGGATCAGCTCTTCGTCGGCAGGGCTGACGACGGTCCCGTGCGGTGGAAGCCCGGCGTCTCGGGTATGCGCAGGGAGTAGGTGTTGCCTGGGGTGACGCGGATGACGGCCTTCGTGTGCGAGGGCCGGGTCTGTAGTCAGTGGAGGATGAGGGCGACCGCGCGCAGCGCGATGCCCTGCCCGCGCCAGGCGGGGAAGACCGGGGTTGAAGATCGGTACAGCGATTAGCGCTAACGATGATCTCGACGACCCGGACGGGCCGCCCGCCCTTCGCCACCGTGGGCTCGCGGGTGAGGTTGTGACTCTTCGTGACGAACGGAGGTCGCCCGGCAGCCAAGATCCGCACGCTCATGCCGAGAAGAGTGTGCCAGTTCCGCGGAATGATGAGCGTGCCTCCGGGTCCTGGTCGCGGTCTGGTGCGGTTGACCGCACGGGTAGATGGTGCTAATAATACTAGCACTATGAGATGGGTTGTTGATCATTCTTCGCGGGAGGCATTGCCACTCCAGATCGTGGCGTGTGTACGCCGGGGCGTGGCTTCGGGGGAGCTTGCCGTCGGCGAGCAGCTGCCGCCGGCGGCCGAGCTGGCGGGGGCACTGTCGGTCGACCGCAACACGGTGTTGGCCGCCTACCGGCAGCTGCGCGAGGACGGCGTGCTGGAGTTCCGTCGGGGCCGCGGGGCACGGGTCGCGTCCGCCGTCACGGAGCCGGCCCCGGTTACCGAGGCGGCCCAGACGCTCGTGGCTGTTGCCCGCCGGCACGGCCTGGGGCGCCACGACCTGATTCGCCTCATCGAGAAGCTGACGTGACACGTCGAGAGGATGGTGCCCAATGACGGCATCCGAACTACCCGGCCAGGGCCGGTACTCGATCTACACCGGCCGAGTGACGAACTGGCCGCTGGTGGTGGCTCTCAGCGCCGCCCTGATGGTGCCGCTGCTGCTCCTTGGAAGCCTGTCGCACGGCAGCTGGCTCGACCCGGCCGGCCCCGCGATCCCGCTGCTGATAGCCGCTGCCGCTGTGCTCATCAACGTGCTGACCGGATTGAGCGTCAGGACGGCGGCGGGACCCAACGGGATCTCGGTCCACTGCGGGGTGCTCGGATGGCCACGCCGCACCTACCGCCTGGAAGAGATCGAGCGCGCCGAGGTGATCGACCTGTCGCCGTCGCTGTGGCGCGTGTCCCTCGGCTTCTGGTGGACCCCTCGCCACATCTACTTCACGGTCCGGACCGGACCCGCCCTGCGGCTAGCCATGCACACCGGCCGAAGCGTGACGATCACCGTACCGGACCCGCACGCCGCGGTCACGATCATCCGCGAGGCGAAGTCCGCCTGACAATTCGACTCGACGTCGAGTACGACTTGCCCGGCACTGTTGCATCGGCGGAGTCCGCCCTCACCGAGGCTGCAGTCGGTCATGATCGGTTGATGCGTCGACGTCGTGTTGATCCCCCTGTTCCGACGTCAGAGTTCGCCGGGTTCCGGTTCCCGCCGGAGGTGATCGTCTTGACGGTCCGCCCTGTCCTACAGGGACGTCGAGGAGCTGCTCGCCGAACGCGACGTCGACCACGTACTACATTTCCAGATCTTGGAACTTTGTCGGGTGGCTGATCGTCGGGCCTGGCATGGTTGGGGTCGTGGCAGCGGAGGATGTCGTCGGGTGGGAGCGGGAGCTCGCGGCGTCGACGGACGGGCTGGGTGGGTTGTTCAACCGGCCTGAGCCCAGGCGTGTGTTCGGTGACTTCGTGCGGGCGCTGCTGGCGGACGTACCGAAGAAGAACTCGTGGGGGCTGGCCGAGCATGCGGGTTATGCAACGCCGCGGCCGTTCGAGCATCTGCTCGACGGGGCTGTGTGGGACGCCGATCTGCTGCGCGACGCGGTGCGGGAGTTCGTGGTCGACCGGCTCGGGTCGCCGGTGGGTGTGCTGGTCGTCGATGACACGCAGGCGTTGAAGAAAGGTGACAAGTCGGTGGGGGTGGCTCCTCAGTACTACGGGCTGACCGGGGACGTCGCGAACGTGCAGACCATGGTCATGTGTACCTATGCCTCGCCGGCCGGGCACGCGTTCGTGGACCGGGAGTTGTACCTGCCCGAGGTGTGGACCAGCGACCCGGCCCGCTGCCGGGCGGCCGGCGTGCCCACCGACCGACAGTTCGCCACGAAACCCCAGCTCGCGGTGGCGATGCTGACCCGGGCGGTCGACGCCGGGGTGCCGTTTCGCTGGGTCGTCGCCGACAGCGGCTACGGCAAGGACGCCCGGCTGCGGGGGTTCTGCCACGACCGGGGGCTGTCCTACGTGCTGGCCGTCCCGAAGAACCTCGCCCTCCTCGACGCCCGGGGCCGGCCGACCCGCCCGGACCGGTTACACGCCCGGCTGCCCGTGGGAGTGTTCGAGCGCCGTTCGTGCGGCGCCGGGTCGAAAGGCGCCCGCTGGTATGACTGGGCCGCCCACGCGGTCACCGTCGCCGGAGAGGACCCGGCCAGCGGGCACGCTCACACCCTGCTGGTGCGTAAGTCCACCACCCCGCGTACTCGTGACGGCAAGACCTTCTACGACGTCGAGTACTTCCTCGCCCACGCCCCGACCGCGACCGGCGTCCCCGACCTGGTCGCCGCCGCCGGGACGAGGTGGACCATCGAGGAAAACAACGGCCAGGGCAAGGACGTCCTCGGTCTCGACCAGTACCAGGTCCGGAAATGGACCCCCTGGCACCGACACGTCACCCTCAGCATGCTCGCCCAGGCGTTCCTCGCCGCGACCCGCGCCAACCCGGGAAAAGACCCCCGCATCCAGGAGGCCACCAGCTAACCCGGCCCTCCACCCGCTCGATCCGCCGGATCCTCGCGACCACACTGCTCGCGGCCAGACACACCCAACTCCCCGCCGTCCTCGCCCGAGAACGGTGGCGGACCACCCACCAGACCCGAGCCCTCCTCAGCCACTACCAACACCGAGGCGACCCCACGCCCCTCACCCTACGCATCTAACAAGATCTAGGAATGTAGTGCTGGAGACTCAGTAACGTCCATGGTCCTCCATCCACTGGTCTCACTCACTCTGTGCGGCATCGTCGTCGCAACCCTGGTCCAGAACATCCACCGTGGCCACTACGAGATCGCCGCCGACACCGACCCACAGCTCCGGCTGGCCGCCGCGTTCACCGAACTCGCCCACGCTGTGTGACCGCGGTCGCCGGAGCCTCTGGCGTGCGCCGGATCCTCCGAATGCAACAACGCCGCGGCGCACATCTTCCACCTGGAGCTTTGGATGATCCGTCTGTCCGGGTCTGACCCGTGGCGGCGTCAGCTGGCGAGGCCACCTGTCGGTCGGGTGCGGACCCGCTCCTGCGCGTCGTCCACTCGTTCCAGCAGGGCCATGACGTCCTCGAGCGAGCGCAGGGTGTCGTTGAGGTGCGTGCAGGTGGACGGGCCGACAAAGGTGTCGCGTACCCGGCCGCGCAGGCCCTCGGCCGCCTCGCCCGCCAGGCGGGTGGCGCTGGCCGCCGCTGCGGGGCACTCCGGCCACGGGAGGGCACCGATGTCCGCCTCGCACGACAGGAACCGCCGTGTCGCTGGATCGACAGTGGCATGGACCGTGTACTCGTGCACGATTGTCTCGACGTCGTCGTCATCCACGTGACTGTCGCGGAAGAAACACTCCACTGCGGCGATCTCGCCTTCCCTCCAGACGTCGAGCCGGCGACGACGGCGCATACCGTGCGGAGGGAGCAGGTCGAAGGTGTGCCAGCCGAGCGGGTCGTCGGAGTCGACCGACGGCGCATGCGGACCGACGTGGACCGGGGTCTTACCGGTCCCGGCGAATCCGGACACGAGCGTGCCTCCGGCCACCCAGCCGGCGCAGAGGTCCGGATACTGCAGCGTGAGCTTGGGACGAGAGCGGTGCGCGCCGGCGGCCTGCACCGCGTAACCACTCACGAGCAGTGCCGTCGGTAGATCGTCGAGGAGCTGGAACCGCACCGACCGCGACGTCCGCTCGCCCGGCATCGCGGCGTCGACGGCCTGCCGGAAACCGGCAGACACCGCCACCCCCACGAGCGCCGTCAGACCCGGATGAGACGGGTCACCGGCGATCCGCTGCGGGTAGCCCACCTCCAAGTCAAGGCGTGCCGTGCCGAGAACGGTACTTCCGCCGTCGGGCGCGGTGCGCAGGTCACGACCGCGCGCCATGACGGTGACCGGTCCGAGCAGCCCGCCCGGTCGCAGCGAGTCGTGGGTCGTGGTCCGTCGTACCGAGCCCCGCCTACGCGCCGGCGTGGCGGATGCCGGGCGTGCGTCCTGCGTGCTCATGGAGCCTCCATCGCCGGGGGTGCCCCCGCAGCTGTCGTACCGCCTCGGTGTGGTTAAGCCCCTGACACGTCCCCGACCGAACCAGCCGCCGTTGCGTCCGGCGGCTCGGTCAGATGACTGTCCGCATGGATGATCAGTTCCGGTGCGAGCGTCATCTTTGCCCTCCTGGATCCACCGGCAGTGCCTGGCGACTCATCATCGGCGACCGGGCTGTGGATGTCTTTGCGCCTTCGGTCAATTTCCTACTCACAGCGGCGAGAGTGTCCCCTCGACTACCCGTTCCCCTGCTCACCGGCTGGGGCAGGAGTCGGCCGCCCAGCCGTGGAGAGCATTGAGCACCGGTGTCAGGGCCGCGCCCGCCTTGGTGCAGCTCCTACTCGGCGCGTGGGCGCCTCGGGATAGGCGATGCGGCGAACCACCCCGTCAGCATCCAGACCGCGCAGCTGCTCCCGCCGGCGCGGGACCGGATCCCCGGGCCGAAAAGAGCAAGTACCTGGCCGAGCGCGCAAAGACGGCTATCGCCCAGCCGCCGATGATGAGCCGACGGACACCTCCGGTGATTCGGCGGGCGCGGCTTTCGCCCGCACCTACACCGGTCGGCGACCCTGGCTCTCGGTGCTGGAACCCGGGGCCCAGGCTGCCGGCGGGTGGACGTCGGGTCACGGGCCCGGCGGCGGCAGGGAGGCGGCATGAACAAGGACGACCTGATCCTCACTGGCCTGCACGACCACGTGATCGAGCCACCCGCCCCGTCGACGAACCCGCCACGGCGGGCGACCCCTGCTTCGCCGGCATCGACGCCCGCAGGCGCAACGACGGGAGTGCGTCGAGTGGCTGGAGGCCATTCTCCAGAGGAGCCGGGCTGATGACGACTCCGCTGGTCCTCGTGCACGGTGGCGGCTTTGACAGCCGCTGCTGGGATCTTCTACTGCCCTGGCTGGCCATGCCGGTGGTCGCCGTCGACCTACCCGGACGAGGGCGGCGTCCGGCGCCCCTGGAGTCAGTGACCTTCGCCGACTGTGCGGATGCCATTGTCGAGGACGTCGACGCGGCCGATCTCGACGAATTCGTGCTCGTCGGTCACTCTCTCGCCGGGTGCTCGCTACCGCGAGCTGTGGCCCGGCTCGGGGACCGTGTCCGCCATGTCGTCTTCCTCGCCGCGATGGTGCCTGCGTCCGGGACCGGCACCATGCACGAACTACGACCGCACGTCAGGGCGCACGTCAAGAAGTCCACGGCCGAGCGGCAGCTGACGATGGATCCCGAGCGGGCGAAACGGTTCTTCGGCAACGACCTCGACGACGGCCGGTTCGCCTGGTGCCTCGAGCGTTTGGTCCCCGAAGCGGAGCGGCTCACGACCGAACCGGTCGACCTGACGGGTCTACGCCCACCCATCCCCCGGAGCTGGGTGCGCACCACCAGAGACGCCATTCTCCCGCCCGAAAAGCAGACACGCTTCGCCGCCCGCGTCAACGCCAGCCCAGTGATCGACCTGGACGCCGGACACATGTGCATGATCAGCCAGCCGGCCGCGCTGGCTGAGATCCTTCATCGAATCGCCGACACCTGAGGTATTTTCCGCCGGACGCGGACGCGGACACGGACACGGACACGTTCGAGCCTTACGCCGAAGAAGTACTCGAGTACTGCGACCGATTCCCGACCGGACGCCATGCCGGAGGTTGTTCCGACCCTGCTGCGTGTTCTGCGGGCCGGTCCAGGCGTCGTCTACAAGAGCGTGTGACGGGACAGCGACGGCGGGACCCCGTCTCGATCAGCACTTCCGGGGCCGGTCCCGGTGGCTGGACATTGGCTGCTATGGGAAGGAATTGACCGAATACGCAAAGACCCCACGGTGCCGCCCAACGATGATGAATTGAGATGGCACCGCCGGTGGACACAGGAGGACAAGGATGACGCTCGCGCCGGAACTGAGCGCAAATGTGGACAGTCTTACCACCGAGCCGTCGGACATCTGGACCGCTCGGGTACCAGCGAAGTACCGAGCGAAGGTGCCGCAAGAGCCGCCGCGGGGCGTGGCAGAAACCTGGATGCTGCACGATGAGCGACTCGCGCCGATCGGCGTGACGGCGATGGCGGGCTGGCCACCGTTCTCGCCCGGGTATCCGTACCGGATCGGACAGCCGACGGCGGCGTGGCGGGCGGCGGCGAGGGCGGCCCGGTGAACGAGCGCCCGGCGGCAGACTTAGCCGAAGCACTGGCCGAGCTCCGGACGCGGACCGTGTGGCAGATGCTCGTCGCGTCGGCGGAGCGGGTCCCGGACCGCGCCGCGCTTGTCGCGGCTGACGACGGTGGGAACGTGCAACGGCTGACCTATGCCACGTTGGTCGAGCGGGTGCGGGCGTTGTCCGCCGGCCTGGCCAGTATCGGTGTCCGGCGCGGGGACCGTGTCGTGTTGTGGCTGACGAACACGCCGGAGTGGGTCGTCTCGCATTTCGCCTGCATGCGGCTTGGTGCGGTGACGGTGCCTGTCAACACTTTCCTGAAGCCGGCCGAGGTCTCCTACGTCATTACCCAGTCCGGTGCCCGTCACGTGATCCTGCTCGACGGCTTCCGGGCTCTGCGGATGCCCGCGATGCTCGCGGAGATCTGCCCGGAGTTCGCGACCGCGGACCTGCCCGGGCACCTGCTCAGCGCCGGGATCCCGGACCTGCGCAACGTGGTGATTTTCCACCGCGGTGGCGGTCGGCACGGCGGGGCCTTTGACCTCGGTGCGCTGGAGGCGCTGGGCCGTGACCCGAGTGCCGCGGATGCCCGGGGGCTTGCCGATCGCCTGGAGCGGCAGGTATTGGGCAGCGACCTGGCGATGGTGAAGTACACGTCCGGCAGCACCGGGTTCCCGAAGGGGGTGATGCTTGAACAAGGCGGCATCGTCGCCAACGCGGCGCTGCACTCCCGACGTATCGGGATCGGCGGCTCGGACGTGTTCTTCAGCATGATGCCGTTCTTCCATGCCGGCGGCAGCATCTGGGGCCTCATGACGATGCTGGTGAACGGCGGCACGCTCGTGTTCACCGAGGCTTTCAACGCCCGCCTCGGCGCGGAGCTGATCGAGTCCGAGCGGGCCACCGTGATGTTCGGGGTGATTCCTGCGGAGGTCGTGCAGGCGGCGATCGAGGACGGGCGCGATCTGTCGTCGCTGCGGATCGCGGCTGTGCCGAACGAGGATGCCCGTCGGGTGATGCCCAATGTCACGTTCACGTTCGTCCCGTTCGGTCTTACGGAGACGTACGGGCCGGCGTCGGTGACGGCTCCGGATGATCCGCCCGACAAGCGGCGCACGACGGGGGGCCGTCCCCTACCGGGTAACGAGGTCCGCGTCGTCGACCCTGCGACCGGCCTCGACGTCCCACCTGGGGCTGTCGGTGAGGCATGGGTGCGCGGCAACGTCATGCGGGGCTACTGGAACAAGCCCGAGGAGAACGCCCGGGTTCTCGATGCCGACGGCTGGCTGCACAGCGAGGACCTCGTCTCCATGGACGCCGACGGCTACATCACCTATGCGGGTCGGCTGAAGCTGATGCTGAAGGTCGGCGGTGAGAACGTCTCGGTGGAGGAGGTCGAGAAGGTCGTCGCCAGCCACGACGCAGTGGCCTACTGCGGAGTAGTCGGCGTGCCCGACCGGCGCAGGGGCGAGGTGGTGCGGGCTTACGTCGTCGTGCGCCCCGGCCACTGCCTCGACGCCGACATCTTGCGCTCGTGGCTCAAGACGCGTCTCGCCCGGTTCAAAGTTCCCAGGGACATCGTGTTTCTCGACGAGCTTCCGCGGTTGGCCAACGGGAAGCTCGACCGGGTCGGCCTGGCCGGACGGGCCAAGGAAGAGGTGACGGCGTGACCGGCGTGACCGATGTGACCGACGCGGATGTCTTCGCCGCGTTCCCCGCGGTGCTGATCGACCGCGACAACATCGAGCATTACCGCGGGCTGCTCCAGCAGCGGCTGCTGATCAATCGTTGCTCGGCCTGCGGCTACTGGGTGTACCCACACCGCCCGCTGTGCCCGAAGTGCTGGTCGTGGGACGTCGTGCCCACCGAGGTGAGCGGCGAGGGCTCCGTGTTCCTGTGCACGCTGATCCACCAGGAGCGGGATCCGAACGCCGCACTGTCGGAGCCGGTGCCGGCCGCCGCCGTGGAGCTTGTCGAGCAGTCGGGGTTGCGTTATCTGGCGCCGATCGTGAACTGCCCGCTCGAGGCGATCCGGCTCGACATGCCGGTGCGCCTGACGTGGGTGGATCGCGACGGGCTGGCGTGGCCGGCGTTCGAACCGGCGGTCCCGATCGAGGACAGGAGATAGCAATGGCGCGCAACCCGTTGAAGGACAGCCTGGCCGTGGTGGGTGTCGGGTCGACGCCCTACGGCCGTGACCTGAAACGCACCGAGCTGTCGCTCGCCCTTGAGGCGGCCGTCGGCGCCATCGAGGACGCCGGTATCGACCGGCAGGAGATCGACGGTGTCTGCGGCACGGGCATGGACCCGCTGTCCATGGGCGGAGCCGGGTTCCTGACGCTGCAGGGCGCGCTCGGGATCGAGAAGACCACCTGGCAGAAGAACGGGTGGCTCGGATCATGCTTCGTCTATGCAGCCGAAGCGGTGTTCTCCGGCCTGTGCGACGCGGTCCTGGTGGTACAGGCCTACACCCGCAGACCCGAGATGTCGCGGTCCGCCGCGAACGACCCGTTCCGCCTCCGGGCGGCGCAACTGCGCGCGGCGAGCCACGCGCCCATAGGCCGGGACGACTTCGCTCGCCGCTGGCTGCACTCCGGTGAGCCGTATGCCGCCTGGATGGCGCGCTACCTGCATGACTACGGAGCGACGAAGGACGTCTTCGCCCGCATTGCCGTGAACAACCGCACCCACGCGACGAAGAACCCCAATGCAGCCATGCGAACCCCGATCACGATGGAGGACTACCACGCCTCTCGCGTGATCTGGGAGCCCATGCAGATGCTCGACATGGACGTGCCCGTCGACTGCGCGGAAGCTCTGATCATCACGACCGCCGAACGGGCAATGGATCTGCGCCACAAGCCTGTGTACATCCACGCCATGTCGCTGGGCGGTTCACGGGTCGGGGAGTACTACGACAACAGCCTGGGCTGGACCGAGAACGCTCTGTGGACCTCCCTGGCCGGCCTCTGGGAGCGCAGCGACCTGACCGTCAACGACCTCGACCTCTTCTTCCCTTACGACGGCTACACCATCGACACCGTGGGGTGCATCGAGGCGGCCGGGTTCTGCAAGCCGGGCGAGGCCGGCGACCTGCTCGCATCGTCGTGGGACGCCCAGGCGAACATCCTTCGCCTCGGCGGACACACACTCGTCACAACCAATGGGGGTGGGCTGTCGCAAGGACGGGCGGGGGGCTTCAACTTCTACACCGAGGCGGTACGACAGCTGCGGGGCACCGAGGGTGAACGTCAGGTTCCCGGTGCCAGGACGGCGCTGCTCTGCCCCGGCGCCAGCTTCTTCCACGACCCGGCGTCGATCATGTTGCGCACAGACTGAGCGACGGAGCACAGCAGGGAAACGGAGCACAGCGATGGAGACCCGCACGCTCGTCAGCTTCGACATTGACGGAACCCTGGAGACGGGCGACCCGGCCGGGCCGCTCCGACTGGCCTTCGTGCGGTGGGCCCAGGCACAGGGCTACGTGATCGGTAGCTGCTCCGACCGCACCCTCGGCGAGCAGTCGGTGATGTGGGAGCGCGCCGAGATCGTCCCCGACTTCGTCAGCCGCAAGCACGAGCTCGCGGGGGTCCGAGCGGCCTTCGGCTGCCGGCGGTTCGTGCACATCGGCGACACCCACGTCGACAGGCACTTCGCCGAACGGGCCGACTTCGAGTTCATCTTCGTGCTCGACCTCGCTCGTCGGCTCGCCGGCTCCTCGGCCCGCCGGGGGTCTCGCCCTCCGGCAGCCCGAGGGCCGGCCACGCGAACCGCACGACGTGCGCCCTCGCCGCCGCCCGCTGCTGGAAGTGGGCCTCGTGCCGATCCGCGGCGGCGCTGACGAGGGCGTACAGGCTGTTCGCGTCGGCCTCCGGGGTCGGTGAGCGCAGAAGACCTGCCTCGTGGCCCGCGCGCAATGCGCCGACGAGCGGCCGACAGAAGACCCGTCGCATGTCCTGTAGCACGTCGGCCAGCGGGTAGGAGCCGCGAACAGCGGGGGACGAGAACAGCGCCACGCGGGCGGCCCGCCGGGGCTCGTAGAAGACGTCGAGGAATCGCTCCAGCCAGGCCTCGATCGCGGCGACCGGATCGGAGGCCGCGGCCACGGCGCGCTCCAGCGAACGCGCCACCGCCGCGGCGTCGCGTTCGAGGAGGGCCAGCAGCAAGGCTTCCTTCGACTCGAAGTGGCGGTAGAACGACCGGGTCGACAGCCCGGCGTCGGCGAGGATCTCGCCGACGGACGTCTGGGCGTAGCCGTTGAGCGCCATGAGCCGCATCGCCGCGTCCATGATCATGCCCCGTTCCGTGTCGGCGTCGAAACGGCGGGGCCGCCCAACCCGTGGTGTCGTCGCGGGGGTCGGCTCGGTCACAGCTCCCTCCAGGGTCACCCGTCACTCTAATTTGAAAACGAGTCTTGCATATTGACGAGTTGTCTCCCTAGGCTGGGAACGACCCTGAAGAGGTTCTGATGACATCTCGGATCCAGGACGGCTCGCCATGAACACGCTGGGCGCACACCCGGCATCCGCCACGCCGGCCCGCCGACCGGGCTCGGTGCGACGGACCACCACCCACGACTCCCTACGGCCGGACGGGCTGCTTGGACCGGTCACCGTCGTGGCGCGGGGGCGCGATCTGCGCACCGCGCTCGACGGCGCAAGCACCATCCTCGGCACGGCGCGCCTCGATCTCCAGGTGGACCACCCGGAGCGGCTCGTCCGCCGGATCACCGGCGACCCGTCCCATCCGGGTCTGGCGGCGCTCGTCGGTATGGCGGCGTCCGCCGGCTTCCGGAAGGCCGTCGATGACGCTATGCCTGGCGAGCGAGTGTCGCGCTCCGTGCGGTTCCAGCTCCTCGACGACCTGCCGACGGCTCTGCTCGTGGGCGGCTACGCGGTGCAGGTCGGCGGTGCGGTCCGGTCTCGTCCGAAGCTCACGCTGCAGCACCCGGACCTGTGCGCCGGGTGGGTGGCGGGAGGCACGCTCGTGTCGGGGTTCGCCGGGACAGGGATGCCACCCACCCACACCGGTCCCGAGGCGCCCTCCGTCGAGTCCACCGACGACCCGCTCGGCTGGCACGCGTTCGACTCGCTCCCGCCGCACGGGATGCGCCGACGTCGCCGGCTCGACGTGTGGAAGGACGGCGAGGTCGCCCTGGTGGAGTGCTTCTTCCGCGACAGCCACATGGACGGCGACGGCGTCGAGACGATCGTGCACGAGTACACGGTCCACGCCACATTCGACCCCTCGACGCGGCAGTTCCTGTCGGGTGAGGCCGACATCGGCGCCCTCCCGTGGCCGGAGTGCCCCAACGCGGCGGCGAGCGCCGCCCGCCTGGCAGGCGCGCCGGCCGAGGGCCTGCGTGGCTGGGTGCGCGACACCTTCGTCGGCCCG
The DNA here is from genome assembly GCF_000018005.1 of Parafrankia sp. EAN1pec. Lineage (GTDB taxonomy): Bacteria > Actinomycetota > Actinomycetes > Frankiales > Frankiaceae > Parafrankia > Parafrankia soli. The sequence goes on along the minus strand of NC_009921.1, from coordinate 5,523,267 downwards.
TCCACCTGCACACACCTCAACGACACCCTGCGCTCACTCGAGGACGTGAGTGCCCTGGTGGAACGAGTGGACGAGGGGGAGAAGCCGACCGTCCGATGACCACCACGAACCGTACGGCAACCGGTAGGTGTCGACGACGAGGTTGCGGCCCGTCGTCGACGAGGAGGAGGTAGGAACCGTGGCAAAGATCTGGGCCAATTCGGGTGACTCGCACCTTGTCGAGCCGGACGATCTTTTCGACAGGAGCTTGCCCGGGTCCCTCGCGGCACGGATGCCGCGCAGCGTCAAGGACCTCGATGGCGGCTGGGAGACGATCCACGTCGACGGACAGGAGTTCCGCCGCCGCCTGCCCCGGCCCGGCAGGAAACTCACCGACGAGAACGGCCACACCGTTCCCGAGCGGGCGCCCGGCGCCAACGACAGGAAGATGCGCCTGCTCGACCTGGACTCCGAAGGCATCTGGGCCGAGCTCATCTACCCCTCGCTGGGGATGTGGACCTCATCGATCCGTGACCCGGAGCTGCTCGCGGCCGGCGCCCGAGCGATCAACGACTGGGCCATTGAGTACCAGCGGTTCTCACCCCGCTACGTCAGCGCGGCGACGATCCCCTTCCTCACCGTCTCCACCGCCGTCGCCGAGGTCACGCGGGCCGCGAGTCTCGGCTTCCATGCCGCGTCCCTGCCGGTCGTGCCACTCATCGACGGGGACGACTGGCATCGCGAGTCGTGGGAGCCGCTGTGGACCGCCCTCGCGGAGACGGGTCTCGTGATCGCGTTCCACATCGGCAGCGAGCCCCATGAGGCGTCCAGCCGTAACGGCACCTACTACCGTGGTCCCGGCGGGGCGCTCCTGAACTACCTGGAGACGACCTACGGCGGCCAGCGGGCGGTGGCCAAACTGATCGCCGGCGGTGTGTTCGACCGGCACCCGTCCTTGCGTGCAATCGTGTCCGAGGGCGGAGCGACCTGGGGGCCGTTCGTCGCCGACCGGCTCGACGAGGCGTACCGGCAGCACGCGTCGGCCGTCCACCCCCGTCTGCGTCGGCTCCCCAGCGCGTACCTGTACGAGAACGTCTACGCGTCCTTCCAACACGACCGCTCGGCCGTCGCCGCGGTGACGGCCATGGGCTGGCGCAATGTGTGCTGGGGCAGCGACTACCCGCACATCGAAGGCACCTTCGGTCACACCCAGAAGACACTCCAGGAGCTCGTCGGCGACCTCGACCCCGCCACCCGGCACCGCATCACCCAGGGCGCCTTCCAGGAGCTGTTCCCCCACGTGCCGCCCGCTCCAGACGGGGAGTCATCGCCTGACCCCCTGCTCGATGCAGCGGCGAGGTGACGCCACCCAGCGGGAAACCCAGGCGATCCGCGGTTGAACGCGTGACGTCGCCTGGGGTGTGCCGACTACCGCACCGCACACACAGCCGTTCCTGCCGGAACCCAAAGCCAGAAACCATCGCAGAAACCAGAACGCCCACCACCGGTGGAATCCTGCCGTTCTTCGTCGATCCTGACGCCGACAAAGGATGCGAGATGATTCGTAGGACACGATTATCCGCCGCCGTCGCATGCTGCGTGGCGCTCTTCCTGGGTGCCTGCGGCGGCGGTGGCGGCGATACCGCGGCGTCCACAGGGCCCTCAAACGAGCCGGTGGCGGGCGGCGAGGCACGGGATTCTCACCCTGAGCGACCCGCGCACCCTGGATCCGGCAATCCTGGGCAACGCGTGTGCCTCCGGTGCGTTCCTGGGTAATGCCCTGTACGGGACGCTGATGACCAACGATGAGGCGGACGAGGTCCATTACTCGATGGCCGAATCTTTCACCACGACCGACAACGGCGCCACCTTCACCCTGAAACTGCGACCGGGGCTGGTGTTCTCCGACGGCACCCCGCTGAACGCGGAAGCTGTGAAGTTCAACTGGGACCGGACCAAGGACCCGGCTGTCGGCTCGGCCCACCGATCGGAGGCGGTGATGATCCAGTTGTCCGAGGCAGTGGACGACGTCACGCTGAAGGCCACCCTGGTCACCCCCGTTCCGAGGTACGCCCAGTCCGCCCTCGCCTCCTCGATGAACTGGATCGCCTCGCCCGCGTCCCTGAAGAAGGGCCAGGAGGCCTTCAACGCGAAGCCGATCGGCGCGGGGCCGTTCACCCTCGAGAGCTGGACTCGTCAGGCCGACATCCGGCTCGTCAAGAACCCGCGCTACTGGGACGCGCCCAAGCCCTACCTCAACCGCATCACTCTCCACTCGGCGCTCGACGGCAACCAGCGCTACAACACGCTGCTCACCGGAGGCGCGGACGTGGCCATCGACTCGAGCTGGATCAACTTCGACAAAGCTGTCAGGGCCGGTCTACCGACCGCATGCATCTCAGCGGCGGCATCCTCGTGGCTCTGAACATGCGCAGGCCACCGTTCAACGACATTCGTGCGCGTCAGGCGGTCGCGGCAGCACTCGACATGGACGCGCTGAACCTCGCTGCCTACAACGGCACAGCGCAGCTTGCTGACACGTTGTTCACCAAAGCGTCCCCTTTCTACTCGCAGACGCCACTACGGAAGACGGACAAGGCGACCGCCCAGCGGCTCTTCGACGAGTTGGCAGCCGAGGGTAAACCGTTATCCTTCACATTCACCAGCTCCCCCAGCAGCGAGAACAAGGCATTGGCGGAGAACATCCAGGCCCAGCTCGGCAGCTTCGACAACGTCGAGGTCCGGATCGGAACCGTCGAGCTCGCCGAGTTCGTGCAGCTGCGCGCGACCCACGACTTCGACTCGATTATCACCTCCGCGCTCTTCCAGGACCCCGAGCCTCGGTTGTCGACGGTCTTCGGTGGGGACTCGCCTGCGAATATGCCCGGTATCGACGACCCAGCGCTCAATGACGCCCTGCTGTCCGGCCGGACCGCAACATCGGAGGAGGATCGCAAGAAGGCCTACAACGCCGTGCAGGAACGCCTGACCGAACTGACCCCGATGTTCTTCGTCGCACGAGGGGGACCCGGCGCCATCTCGGGCAGGAACGTCGGTGGCCTCGTGCAGTACGGCCTTGGTTCCCTGCTGCCCGAGGAACTGTGGATCAAGCCGTAGCCATCCGCCCGGTGTCCAGTCCTCATGGCGGTGCGGGGTGCGGGAAAGCCATCTCCACCCGATTACGTCCGCGCCTGTGGGGTTCCAGAATCCCGATTTGGGCGGTGACCTGCACGTCTACCTGCCGGACGGGGCCCGCGTCGGGCAGGCTGGATGGTCATGATGTGGTCGCTGCTCTACGCCCTGACGCGTAACGCTCTCGGACTGATGCTGCTCCGGGTCCGCGGGGACACCGCAAAGGACGTCGAGCTCCTCGTCCTGCGACACCAGGTGGCAGTGTCACGACGGCAGGTGAACCGTCCGACGCTGGAACCGGCGGGTCGGGTAATCCTCGCAGCCCTGTCCCGGCTGCTACCCCGGGCCCGCTGGGGTTCGTTCTTCGTCACCCGGCCACCGTGCTGCGCTGGCACCGTGATCTCCTCGCACGCCAATGGACCTACCCGCGCAGGACACCCGGACGGCCACCAATCCGCCGGGGGATCCGCTATGTCCATCCGCCTGCTCTATCTGATCTTCGTGCGGGTGTGCGGGTGTGCGGGTGGCTGGTTCTCCTCGGCCGTTCGTCGGCGTCCAAGAACATCGAGCTGCTCGTGCTGCGGCACGAGGTCTGAGGTGCTGCGCCGTACCCAGCCCAAGCCCCAGTGGGACTGGGCGGACCGGGCGGTCCTCGCCGCACTGATCCAGCTCCTACCCAAGACGCTGCGAGCACACCGGCTGGTCACCCCCGGCACCGCCCTGCGGTGGCATCGTCCTGCGGTGGCACCGTCGTCTGATCACACGGAAATGGACCCACCCGCAGCGGACGGGACGACCACCGGTCAGCACGGAGATCGCGACCCTCATCGAACGGTTCGCGACCGAACACGACATAGGGCTACACGCCAGACCGACACGACGTGGCGACAGTTCCCGCGCACGCAGGCATCGACCATGCTGGCCGTGGACTTCCTCAACCTCCTCATGGACCTCGGCGACCGGACGGCCGACTTCCAGTTCCTGGTCCGCGACCGCGCCGGACAGCCCACCACATCCTTCGACGCGGCCCTCGCCGATGCCGGTATCGACGCGGTCACGATCCCACCCCGGACTCCGCAGGCGAACACCTACGCCGAACAGTTCGTCCGCACAGTCCGAACGGAAGTCACCGACCGGATGAGGATCTCCGAGCACGTCCTCTGTAGCCAACCCGCACCCATCGGGTGTCTCACCCAAGGCCGACACGGAGGGCCTGGCAGCGGTCAGCGTCCACCGGCTGTTGTTCTTGTGTCGAATCGGCGGCGAATGTGGGTCCGCATCGACTCGTCAAAGACAAGGAAGCGACCTGGACCCTGCCGCTTCGCCGCGTACATCGCCATGTCGGCAGTACACAGGAATTCGTCGGCGTCGATGGGCTGGCCGTCGGAGTGCGCGATCCCGATGCTGGCGGCGACCGTGATCGGCTGGCCAGCGAGAACGATCCGTGGGGTGGCGAGGGTGGTGACGATGCGCCGGGCGATGGCCTGGACGTCGGGTAACGCGGGGTCGCGGTCGCAGAGCACAGCGAACTCGTCACCGGAGAGGCGGGCGACGCTGTCCTCGGGACGGACGGCCCGCTGGAGCCGGGCGGCCACCTCGCGGAGCAGGTCGTCGCCGGTCTGGTGACCGTACGAATCGTTGACCTTCTTGAAGTTGTCGAGGTCGATAAACAGGAGCCCGGTGCGACGGCGGTCGTGTCCGGCACGGGTCAGGGTCCGCTGCAGGTGGTCCAGGAACGCGGTTCGGTTCGGTAGCCCGGTGAGCCCGTCGTGCCGGGCCTGATATTGGGCGTCACGTTCGATGCGGAAGCGCTCGTCGGCCGCTGCCAGCACGGTCGCCATCATCTCGAGAAACATCACCTCATGACGCGCGAAGGAACCGGGGTTGCGGCGGTCGATGGTGAGCAGAGCGCCGGGGTTGTCAGGCTGGCCGATCGGGATGGTCAGGGATGAGGACGCGCTGTCCGCCGCGATCCCACGGGGCGGGTCGGTACGGCTGCCCGCGAGCGCCGTTCCGTCCGGCGCGGCTGATGGTGGGGGAGACGGGTAATACGGTGCCGCCGAACCAGCCGTGGCAACGACGTGTGGTAGACCGGAGTCCGGATCGGCCGCCCTGATAGTCACCTGATCGGCACACAGGTGGCCTGAGATCGCTGTCGTCGCCTGATGCCAGAGAGATGCCGGATCGGGGCTGCCCAGCGCGCACCGCCCGATCTTCGCCACCAGTGACTGTTCAGCAGATCGGGCGCGCAGCTCGGCCAGTGCGATCTCCCGCTCGGTCACGTCGTGGGACACGATGGCGACCGACTGCACGACACCCTGCGCATCGCAGATCGGAACCGTTTGTGATTCGTACCAGTGTCCGTAGGCGGAGAAGACGCCGCAGGCGCGCTGGCCTGCCAGCGCTCGGCGGGTCAGATCCAGGGCATCAGGTAGATCTCGGAAGACCTCGAAGATGCTGCGCCGCCGCGCGATCTCCAGGCGTCGGACCGCGTCTTCGCCTATCGCACCCTCGTTGAACAGGACGCAGCCGTCCCTGTCGACCAGGGCCAGGGTGACTGGGGTGTTTTCCATGACGAGCCGAAGGTGGCGGTGCGACGCCAACTGCTGGCTGAGATCCTGGAACTGGACGAGGAAATAGGGCCGTTCGGCTTCCGCGGGGGGCACGTCGTCGGTCAGGATCACCGACGTCGCCAGAACGTACACGACAGACCCGCTCGGCTGCACGAAGCGGACGACGCCCTGCCAGTGGGTCTGGCCAGCGGCCTGGTTCTGTCGCGCTTCTGCCAGGTGAGCCTCCCGGTCATCTGGATGGACCAGCGTCTCCCACCGGACACCAACGAGTTCATCCTCGTTCCGTCCGAGGATCCGGCACGTGGCCTGATTCACCCTGCGCACCCGATAATCGGCGACCCCAATGATGCCCAGCCCGATCTCCATCAGGTCGAACAGACCCGAGCCTTCTCCCCCCTGTCGCACCACAGCGTCCACCACCTATCTTGCCCGAAGGCCGGACGAACCCGCCTGTACCCGGCATACCGAATGTGATGCGGTCCAACAGTATGCACTGGTGTCAACTGCTGTAGTTGGACATAGGCCGGGCGTTCGCCGGAGGGCCGCGCAATCCGGCAGCCCCCGAGGTGCGCGTAACGCGTGACGCCGTCCTGCGCCTCGGCGAGCAGGACGGCGTTGTTGCATCGGCAGAGTCCGCCATCGTGCAGCTGCCGATCGGTCATGATCGGATGGTGCGTCGATGTCGTGTCCGTCCACCGGTTCCGACGTCGGAGTTCGCGGGGTTCCGGTTCCCGCCGAGGTGATCATGCTGGCGGTTCGGTGGTACCTGCGGTTCGCGCTGTCGTACCGGGACGTCGAGGAGCTGCTGGCCGAGCGTGGCTTCGAGGTCGGTCACGTCACCGTGTACCGATGGGTGCAGCGCTTCACGCCCTTGCTGGTCGAGGCGGCGCGGCCGTGCCGGCATCGGCCTGGGCGGCAGGTGGTTTGTGGATGAGACGTACGTGAAGGTCGCCGGCCGGTGGACCTACCTTTACCGCGCCGTTGACCAGTACGGCCAGGTCATCGACGTCCTGGCCAGCGCCCGCCGTGACCAGGCGGCTGCCGCCGGTTCTTCGTCCAGGCGCTGTCTCATGGGCGCCGGCCGGTGGAGGTCACCACCGACAAGGCACCTGTCTACCCGAGGATCCTCGACGAGCTGCTGCCTGAAGCCTGCCATGTCGACGCCGCCCGGGAGAACAATCGGATCGAAGCCGGCCATGGCAGGCTCAAAGCCCGACACCGACCCACAGCTGCGGCTGCAGGCCGCGTTCACCGAGCTCGCCCGCGCCGTCTGACCGCGGTCGCCGGAGCCGCTGGCGTGCGCCGGATCCCCCGAACGCAACTGTGAGTTCATGGTGCTGCCTCGGGCGGTGGCCTGACCCGGAACGCAACTGGCGTGATGCCTTCGCACTGACCTGTCGGCTGCCGCCCGGGGGTGTATCGACCGGACTGGTGGGCGTGTCAGCGTCACTGCAGGCTCTGGTGCGGTTTCGTGACGATCGTGTCCGGGCCCGCACGGCAGCGACCAACCAGCTCGCCGCGACCCTGGGCGCACACTGGCGAGGGCCACGAGATCTGTTCCGGTCACTGGCCTCACCGATCGCGTTGGCGTTCTTCAACGACTACCGCACCCTGCAGGGGTGCGGCGCACCTCGGTGATGCCCGGGTGGCGGCGTCCACCCGAGGCATTCCTGCCGTGGCGGCAAAACCTCCGTCTGACCTCCTCGCCCGGCTCCACGCTGCGCCCGTCACCCTGGTCGGGCTGGGCTACCCACAATCCTGACAGCGATCATCGGTGGCCAGGTTCAGCTCCTGCATTCCATGCTGAGTCTGGCACTAGGTGTCGGTCTGGGCGTAGAGTCCTACATTGGAGACGTGGATGATCGCGGCTGGAGACCAACGAGGCATACATGCGGGGCATGACCGTAGGCGGCCCACGACGCCAGATGGATGAACAACTGTGATGTACCAGGTTGGCGAGGAGAAGACGTGAAACTGGGATTTGCTATGCCGCATCTGCTGAGACTGAAGGCCACATGTCAACCGTGGGAAGCTAAAGTGACGGGTGCGGACCAGACGCGTCTCGCCAAGTGGGCCGAGAAGCTTGGCTACGCCATGATAAGCGTGCCCGAACACCACATCATTCCGAAGACCCATGTCGATCTTTCGGGGCCGCACTACTTAAGTGCGTACCCGACCATGGCCTATCTGGCCGGGGCCACGGAAAAGATACGAGTTAACTCGTGCATCGCGCTCCTGCCGTTACAGCATCCCGCCATCACCGCCAAGGCTCTCTCGAGCATCGATTGGCTATCGAGCGGCCGCGTCTCCGTCACGTTCGGGGTGGGCTGGCTGGAAGAGGAGTTTGAAACTCTAGGCGTTCCCTTCCGTGAACGCGGAGCGATGAGCGAGGAGTACATTCAGGCGATCATCGAGCTCTGGACCAAGGAAGAACCGGCGTTCGAAGGAAAGTATGTCTCTTTCCGGGACGTCGCGTTCGAGCCCAAGCCCGTCCAGAAACCACACCCACCGGTGTGGTTCGGTGGTGACGCCGATGCCGTGCTGAGGCGCACCGCCCGCTACGCTTCGGGCTGGTGGCCATTCCTCACCAAACCCGAGGACATCCCCGCGAAGATCGACTTTGTCAAGTCGCAGCCCGACTACAACGGCAAGCTTACTGATGTGTTCTACGGCTTCGCCACCACGCGAGTCGGTGACGGTCATGTTATACAGAAAGACCCACGCGCTCGGGCAGGCATGACCAAACAGGAGATCATAGACCGGCTCTGCTGGTTCAAGGAGCTGGGCGTGACGATGAGTTCAGTGCCGATCCCCAGCGTCAATCACCTCGAGGACTACCTCGACTACACCCAATGGGTGGCGGAAGAGATCATGCCCGTGGTTGCGTAGTGGGGCAAAGCTTGGGACAGGCTTTGCCCCCCCGATGCGCTCGCCGCGGTGCTGCGCGACGGGGACGCAGTGTTCGGTACTTATCGGACAATTTGGGTACCGGTCCGTCGCGTGATCGTCGCCAGAGCCCGATCGCCCCGTCCTATTTCGGGGCCCGATCCGAGTAGCCCACCGCGACCCGGCCCCACCGGAAAAACCCAGAACGGCCCACGGGTCGCTGCCCAGCAAACGTGTCGGGGCCCTGTGCGCCTCACTCATCCGGCGAAGGGGACTGATCTGGCTGCAAATTTCTGGCGAACGAGCCTCCCTGAGAAGGTGAACCGGCCCGGTATGGTGCGGCACGTCCGGTCTTGTAAGCGAGGGACCCGCGATGAGTCGTACGGAGAAACGCACTGTCATCACGCGGACGCCGTTGTCCCTGACTCCGGCCTCGAATAACGGTCGATCTTCATTCTCGACCCTGACTCGGCTGAGGCCATGGGGAACTTCTGGCACTACTGCCGGATCGGCGGCCTTGACCCGACAGTTGATGCGATGAAGGGGCGGGGCCTCCGCTCCTGGTGACTCCCCGGGGTCGGGGGTAGGTCCCTCGGGGTTGCTCACGTCTACCGACGAAGGAGGCCCCTGTGAGTCCATCGTATGAGGGTCGCCAGATTGTGGGAATCGATCTCCATCGGCGGCGGTCGGTGATCGTGCGGATGACCCCGGACGGGTATCCGCTGGGAACGGTTCGGATCAGCAACGATGCTGCCACCCTCGCTGCTGAGATCAGCCGTGCCGGTGAGCACCCCGATGTGGTGCTCGAAGCGACCTACGGCTGGTACTGGGCGGCGGATGTGCTGGCCGCCGCTGGCGCGCAGGTTCATCTCGCGCACCCGCTGGGCGTGAAGGGTTTCGCCTACCGGCGGGTGAAGAACGACGTCCGTGACGCCGCGGATCTCGCGGACCTGCTGCGTATGGGACGTCTGCCCGAGGCGTGGGTCGCTCCACCGCCGGTCCGGGAACTGCGGGAGACCGTCCGTCACCGGGCGGCGCTCGTCGCGATCCGGTCGGCGTGCAAGGCCCAGATCCACGCGGTCCTCGCCAAGAACGGTGTCGCGGTGCCCATGACCGACCTGTTCGGCCAGGCCGGAACCGACCTCCTCGGCCAGGTCCAGCTCCCGAGCCCGTTCCACGCCCGCGTCACGAGTCTGCGCCGCCTCATCGACCTGCTCGACTTCGAAATCGACGCGGCCGCCTGTCAGCTCGCCGGCCGGCTCGCGCGGGATCCGGGCTATCAGGCGCTGCTGGTCCTGCCCGGGGTCGGGAAGACCTTGGCCGCGGTGTTCCTCGCCGAGATCGGGGACATCACCCGCTTCCCCACGCCCGGTCACCTTGCCAGCTGGGCTGGTCTCACCCCCCGGCACCGTGAGTCCGACACCACCGTGCACCGCGGCCACATCACCAAACAGGGCTCCTCCCTGATTCGCTGGGCCGCGATCGAAGCCGTGTCGATCCTGCCTCCGACGACCCCGGTCCTGGGCCCGACCAAGACCCGGGTCGCTGCCCGCCGCGGCACCAACATCGGCAAGGTCGCCGCGGCCCGCAAGCTGCTCACGTTCGTCTTCTACGCGCTGCGCGACGGTGAGGTCCGCGCGCTGCACACGGCGGCGTGAGCAGGTGTTCACACGATCAGACGCGTGGCCGCCCAGGTCATGACCCCCACCACTCCGGTGGCGCGGTCGACGTGTTGATTGACCCCGTCTGATCGTGGCCGTATCACTCCATGCCACCCTGCCCCGCGTGGCGAAGGGATGACTGGCGAAACCCACACCGCCGCCCACCACGGACACCCGTGCTGGAGAAGACGCCACACCACCCACACCCGATGTCCTGGGCCGTTCCAGGATGCGCCAGCCGACAACGGCGTCAAGACCGTTCGTCCTCGGGCTCCGCCCTGCGGGCGCTGCGTCTTGACTCCGCCGCCGGACACTGGCGCACGCCCACAGGCACCCAGAACCAGGCCGGAAAACAGGCCCAACCCCCACACCGGAACCGCTTGACCGGCCCCACCCCTTCAGGGATGACCTGGGGTTTTAGGCGGCTCGTTCGTATTCGTTGATCAGGCCGCCGAGGACAGGCTGGCGTTTGATTCGTTTCTGGGTGAGGTCGGCGATGGGTGGTCGGCCAGGGCGGTTGGAGCTGGAGGGCGCGGTGTGGGCGTCGTCCGTTGTAGTGCCGTGCGTACTCGGTCAGGACGGTGCGCAGGTGCCGTGCACCGGAGATCCTCATCCGGTCGGTGACTTCCGTTCGGACTGTGCGGACGAACTGTTCGGCGTAGGTGTTCGCCTGCGGAGTCCGGGGTGGGATCGTGACCGCGTCGATACCGGCATCGGCGAGGGCCGCGTCGAAGGATGTGGTGGGCTGTCCGGCGCGGTCGCGGACCAGGAACTGGAAGTCGGCCGTCCGGTCGCCGAGGTCCATGAGGAGGTTGAGGAAGTCCACGGCCAGCATGGTCGATGCCTGCGTGCGCGGGAACTGTCGCCACGTCGTGTCGGTCTGGCGTGTAGCCCTATGTCGTGTTCGGTCGCGAACCGTTCGATGAGGGTCGCGATCTCCGTGCTGACCGGTGGTCGTCCCGTCCGCTGCGGGTGGGTCCATTTCCGTGTGATCAGACGACGGTGCCACCGCAGGACGATGCCACCGCAGGGCGGTGCCGGGGGTGACCAGCCGGTGTGCTCGCAGCGTCTTGGGTAGGAGCTGGATCAGTGCGGCGAGGACCGCCCGGTCCGCCCAGTCCCACTGGGGCTTGGGCTGGGTACGGCGCAGCACCTCAGACCTCGTGCCGCAGCACGAGCAGCTCGATGTTCTTGGACGCCGACGAACGGCCGAGGAGAACCAGCCACCCGCACACCCGCACACCCGCACGAAGATCAGATAGAGCAGGCGGATGGACATAGTTGACCCTCATGCCGGCAGCCGCACCGTCGCATCACCCAGCTCACAGGACCGAGCCGACTTCTGGCACCCCGCAAGGTCAGCTACCCAAGCGCGGGACCTGCAGCGGTAGTTGGCAGGCCTGTCACAGCGCTATGTGTCCATCGGCTCGTTCGTGCTGGTCGTGCCGCTGCCAGCTCGTTCGGAGGCGCGGCGGGCCGGTGAGCATTCGCCACCATTCTGGTGATCAAGTGTGCCGAGGAAGTGGTGGAACGCTCGATCGGTGCGGGTGGTGTCGGCTGTGGCGTCGAGGTCCATGAGGAGGCCGCGGATGACCGCGAGGACGAGGGTCGCGAGTTCCTGACGGCCGATGCTGCGCAGGCCGTCCGCGAGCGGCCCGAGCCAGTCGGTCGTCGCGGCCCGGCGGAACTCGGGCCACAGCTGCTGCACCGAGCTCTCCCGCAGCTGACCGAACATCCGGAGGAACGGCGCTCCGTCCGGGCCGGTCATCGAGGTCCAGGCGTTGTTCAGCGTGGTGGTGTAGGGCTCGTCGGGTCGTGCGCGCAGGAGGGCGCCGAAGGTGTCGAGCTGGCGTTGCCGCGCGTGCCCGAGGACGACCCGGAGCAGGGCGTCGCGGGTACCGAAGTGGTAGATCAGCATGCGGGTTGAGGTGCCAGCGGCGCGGGCCAGCGGCTCGAGCCGGTCGGGGAGGCCGTGCTCGAGCGCGTAGTCGGTGCACGCGTCGAGCAGCCGCTGCCGGATCTCGGGCTGTCGCGGCCGTCCCATCACCGCAGCTTTTCGCGTAACAACTGCTACGTCTACCGTCGGTCGGGACACAGCCAGGACGGACGCGGAGGTGGCGATGAGGGTCGTGTTCGTGCACGGGGCGTGCGTGCAGGACGGGTCATGGTGGTGGCACCGCGCGGCGCGGCTGCTGCAGGAACGGGGGGTGGCCAGCATGTCCCCGACCCTCCCGAGCTGCGGCGAGACGGGCGTGCCACCAGGGGCCGGCGGGCCGGGCCTGGCCGAAGACGTGGCCGCCGTGCGGCAGGTGCTGCAAGACGGCGACGAACCCACCATCGTGGTCGCCCACAGCTACGGCGGCATCGTGACCGCCGAGGCGGCCGCGGGGGTCGACTCGGTGCGCCATCTGCTGCTGATCTCCAGCTATCTGCCCGAGGTCGGGCAGAGCCTGTCGGAGTTCGGCGACGACACCCCCGCCCCGTTCCTGGACGTCGACCCCGACACCGGGACGTTCGGGGTCCGCCCCGAGCTACTCGTGGACACGTTCCTGCAGGACTGCGACGCTGACATCCAGACACAGGCCCTGGCCCACCTCACGCGGCAGAGCGTCCAGGTGACCGGGCAGCCGGTCGGGGCAGCCGCCTGGCAGCAGGTGCCCTCCACCTACCTCGTATGCGCCCAGGACAAGGGCACCCCCGCCCGGCTACAACGCGAGTTCGCCTGCAGAGCCGGCCGTGTCGTCGAGCTCGACGCCGGCCACCACCCCTTCCTGTCCCAGCCCACCGCAGTCGGCGACCTGCTGCTGAGCCTGTAGGGCACCCGCTGATGAGCTTGCCCTCGCGACGAGGACCAGGGAGCCGAGGTGAGCGACAGTCGGGGTGTCGCAGGACGAGGAGCTCGACGTCCTTTGCGGTGTCCCCGCGGACCCGGAGCAGCATCAGTCCGAGAGCGTTGCGTGTCAGGGCGTAGAGCAGCGACCACATCATGACCATCCAGCCTGCCCGACGCGGGCCCCGTCCGGCAGGTAGACGTGCAGGTCACCGCCCAAATCGGGATTCTGGAACCCCACAGGTTCCATCAGAGTCGGACGACGACGACGGCGGTGTCGTCGGCTGGCTCGCTGTCCGCGCCCACCTCGGCCAGCAGCGCATCGGCCAGTGCCTCCGGATCAAGTCCCGGGTTGCGGCGGAGGCTGGCGGCAAGACGGGACAACCCGACGTCGATGTTCTCCCCGCGGCGTTCGATCAGGCCGTCGGTATACAGCGTCAGCGTGGCGCCGACCGCGAACGTCGCGGTGGCCTGGGACCGGGGCAGGTGTTCCGGGCTCGCGCCCAGCGGCGGGTCGACGGTCTGGTCGAGGAACTCGATGGCGCCGCCGACGTGCGCCAGTGCCGGCGGCGGATGACCTGCCCGGCTGTAGGTGACGGTGAGCGTGTCGTAGTCGGCGACCGCCTGCACGACGGTGGTCGACTCGGCGCCTTCTACCGACCGTGCGTACAGGTCCAGCACGTCCAGGGCGGCTGCGGGTCCGTCGGCCACTCGGACCATGGCGCTCAGTGCGCTGCGCAGTTGGCCCATCGTGCCCGTGGCCGACAGTCCGTGGCCGACGACGTCGCCCACGGCCACCGCGACGCGGTCCTCGGATAGCTCCACCAGGTCGTACCAGTCACCGCACACGTTCATCGTGCTGGCGGCGGGCTGGTACCGCACTGCCGCCTTGACGTGCCCGGTCGGTGCGGGCGTGGGCAGCATCGCTTCCTGGAGTGCCAGGGCCACCTCGCGTTCCCGAGCGTGAGTTCGACGCAGCTGCTCGTTGCCTTCGTGCAGCTCCCGAGCACGGGCCATCAGCTCCACCTCCAGCCTGTGCTGCCGGTCGTCCCCCATTTCTCCGGCGCACATGCGGACGAGGTCGGTCGCCTCCTCCACCCGGTGCACCACCAACGTCACCTGCCCGTCAGGATCAAGCACCGGAGTGTTGACCGTGCTCCAGTACCGCTCCTCGAACACATCTGGACGCGCTGGTGCCTCCACGTCGTAACGCTGGACCGCCATGGTGTCGCGCTCCCCGGTGGCCAGCACTCGCCGTAGCGACGCGCCAAGTGCGCGCACCGCTGACGCGGACCGGTACTCCGGATTGTCCGGGAAAGCGTCGAACAGGTAGCGTCCCAGCAGGTTCTCGCGTGTGCGCCCCGACACCTGAAGATATGTCTCGTTGGCGGCAAGTATGATCAATTCAGGGGTCAGTAGCAAGGTCGGGCTGGGGAGAGCCCGAAAAACGGCCTCGTAGTCGATCCTCGGCTCTCCCACCCGCTACCACCTCGACGACGCGCCATCGGATATCTGACCTCCCAACGGTAGAACCGCAGGACGGAATGCGCCGACACTGACGCATTGGCGCAGTCCACCACCGCGGCTGTCGGCCGGACAATGATCGATGATGTCGTCGCCGTAGCCGCGGCGGTCAGCTCCCGATAGCGAATCCTGCTGCCGGTCGGCGCTGGCGCCGCTCCCGACCTCCAAGAAGCGGCGACGTTTGGTTCACAGCGGACGCAACCGTACAGAGTGGGCGGTCGACCACGCGTACTCCGCGACTGACTGCCAGCCCGTCTGCTCGGGTGATACATGCGGCGCGGCCCGGTGTCGCGCCTTGACCCACACCGGGTGGACTTCCTGCGCGGCACGGTCCGAGTGAGTCTGTTGGGCGTTGTTGCGTTATGAGGAAGCGGCGCATGCTTGCATCGCGGCGACCGGCGGTCAGACGGCGGCGGCGAGTTCGGTGAACGCTGCCGGCAGCCGCAGCCGGTCGATATCGCCGGCGATCTCGTAGTGGCCACGGTGGATGTTCTGGGACCAGGGCGTGCCCAGCGCTGATCGTCTGGACCGAGCGGAGGCGTTTCAGACCCCGCATCGGCCGAAGCAGGGCTTTGCGGATGATATCCCTGGCAGGCACACCCTGAGGGCTGGAATCAGCGGGAGAGCAGCGCCTTCGGCCCCCCTGGCTGACCGGCCCAGGGCGGAGGCTCGTGGCCCCTGTTTCGGGCGGCGGTCTGCGAGCCGCCGCCGTCCTCGTCCGACTCACAAGCGTCATCCGAGGCCGCCCCGTCGGTTCCGGACGCGGCGCAGTCCGACGCCGGGGCGGCGACAACTGGCTGACCTGTCACGGCCGGGGCACCTTGCGCGCTGGTCGCGGCGCTCCCGGTGGTGTGCGCGGACGCAGCCCCGCCGGAGGAGCCGGCATCCTGCCAACCGTGGATTCGCCGTCGGGCGCGGCAGCGTCGGGCGGGGCGGTTGTGCCGGCGGCAGTGGGCCGTGCCTGGCGACCACCGTCAGCAGGTCGGATCCCGGGACATACTCCGCGGCCAGCCATGGCTGCTCTGCTTGGGGGTTGGCATCGAGTAGCCGCGCCACCCGCGGGCTGTCGATCGCCGCTGCCGCGGCCACCTCCCTGCTGAAGCGTCGGACGAAGTCCGGACGGACCGACGGGTGCAGGATCTCCGTGGCGCAGCGCCCTCACCGATGCCCCAGCCTCTCGACGTCGCCGCACCCGCGCGGTCGTACGGACAGCCTCCAGGCTCCGTCCACTACCCGCCGGCCCGGGTCGAACCACCGGTCACTCGCTCGGTGACGAGCGCGCGGTCTGCTGGCCGGTGAGGAGCTGCGCACGGCGGTGGACGTCGCGGGGGGAGCAGCGGCGGTCGAGTCGGTTCTGCAGAAGTGACCGGGCGATGTTGGGTCGGTTGGCCTGGATGGCGCAGTAGATCGTGGTGTCCTCGACGATCTCGCGCTGGGCGGCGCTGCCCCCGAGCCGCTCGACGCCGGGCAGGGCGATCAGCGCGTCGGTGGCCCGGTCGGGATCACCGTGCAGGAGGTGCATCAGGGCGTCGGCCAGCGGCGCGACGGTGTCGGTGAACACCGAGCTGGTCCGGGCGGCCGCGGACCGGCGCAGTTGCGCGAGTCGGCGACAGTCGCCCGCGGCGGCGAGGGCGATCGCCGAGTGCAGCCCGACGAAGGGCGTCGGCGGATCGACGAGCAACGTGCCGGGGACGGTCTCCAGCACCGGTCCGAGTTCCACCGACGTCCAGGCGCCGGCCGCGAAGCCGCGCCACAGCAGCGACGCCGAGTCGATCAGTGCTCGGACCCCGGAGACGGCCGGCGGTGAGAGCTGGGTCGAGAAGCGGGTGCGGGCCGCGCTGTCGTCACCGAGCGCGAGTTCGTGCAGGGCCGCGTGCCAGGCGAAGTGCGCCCGGTGCGACGAGTCCGACCCGCAGGTCGAGATCCAGCCGTCCAACCAGGCCAGCCCGGCCTCGTGGTCGCCGGTCTCGTAGTGGACGTGGGTCTTCGCGTGGACGGCGTGGCCGGCGGTCGGTTCGACGGCCAGCGCCAGTGCGGCGAGTTCGGCCGCCTCCTCCCAGTTCTCCTGCTCCTGGCGGGTGAAGGCGAGCAGCCCCCGGTACCACCAGTCGTCGCGGTAGACCGCCGCCAGCCCTTCGACCAGGGCCCATGCCTCGGCCGGGATCTCCGTCGCGCCGCTGAACGCGATCGTCGGCACGGCGATGCTGACGGCCAGCGCGTCTTCCGGGTAGGCGTGGATGTAGCTCAGCAGGGCCGCGGCCGAACCGGCCCCCGGCTCGCGGATACGGGCGGCGACCACCTCGATGAAGCGCCGCTCACGCTCGTCGGCCCGGGCGGCGTGGCGCTGTGCGTCCCGCAGGGCCGTCTCCACGTCGACGTCGGCGCCCCATTCGGCACCGAGCAGCGCGAGCACCGCCTGCCCGAGGGCGAACTGGGGGTCGGCCGCGACCGCCTCGGCGACCAGCGTCTCGGCTCCGGACCGCACCCGCAGGATCCGGCCGAGCCCGGCGACATAGCGGTCGGCCGCCTCCGGGCTGGCGGTGAGGGGCAGGCCATAGGGGTCGCGCACCCGCCGGACGACCCGTGGCCCGGGCAGGGCGGCCACGACGGCGCGGGCGAGCGCGGCCGCCTGGCCGCGGATCTCGGGGATCGCCGTGCTCTCCCACAGCTCCCCCCGCCGCAACGGCCCGATGGCCCAGATCGCCGGCCGGGGCCCGTCGGCCGCGACCAGCCGCCCGGACCCCTCGGTGGCGAAGCCCAGGTCCAGGCTGTCCGGGGTCGCCAGGCCGGAGGCGAGCAGGTTCATGACCAGGGGATCATGGCTGGTCCGCACGCCGGCGCCCGCACCGGTGCAGTTGACCACGGCCGCGGCGAGCACCCGGGAGCCGTCACTCAGCGAGACCTCGACGCCGGCCGCGGTCTCCTGGGCGTCGACGACCCGCGCGGCGTGCACGACCAGCGATCCCTCGGCGCGGCGTTGCTCCAGCCAGGCGTGGACCGCGGGGTCGACTCGGTGCCGGACCTGGTCCCAGCGCCGCATCGTCGTGGCGACGAAGCTCGACCGGGCAGCCGCGTCCAGCCGTGACCACAGCTCGGCCGTCACCGGG
This sequence comes from Parafrankia sp. EAN1pec, assembly GCF_000018005.1. GTDB lineage: Bacteria > Actinomycetota > Actinomycetes > Frankiales > Frankiaceae > Parafrankia > Parafrankia soli. The sequence continues at coordinate 5,505,575 of NC_009921.1, read as the reverse complement.
CGCAGCCCGTCCACGGCTCGCCGCCAGTCGCCACCGGCCGCGCGGATGTGATCGAAGACAAGGTGGCGGGCCCGGGCGAGGCTCACCGGACCGTCGGGCAGCTCCGGGGCGGCGAGCGGCGGCGCCGGGTCCAGCGCGTGGGGGAGCGGAAGCAGCCCATGACGTGAGGTCACGTGCAGGCGCACGCCGGCCCGGCTCCAGCGCTGGGCCATGTCGGCCATGGTCAGGCCCGAGCCGACAAGGAGCACGTCGCTGCCGGCCGGGACGCGAGGCTGGGTATCGGCCCGCCACGGATCACTGACGAACCGCGGCGACCGGGCCAGCGCCGGCGGAGCCCACGACGTCGTCGGAGCACCGTGCCCGAGCGCGAGGACGACGGCGTCGACCGGGTGGCTGGTCCCGTCGTCGAGCGTCAGCCGCAGCCGGCGGCCGTGCCGGCGGACGTCCGTCGCGCGAGCGCACACCCGCTCGCAGCGCACCCCGGTCGCGGCGCGCAGCGTCTCCTCCAGCGTGTGGCGGAGGTAGTCGGCGTAGAACTGGCGGGGCGCGAAGCCACCGGAAGGGAAGTCGACCGCGACGTGCCGGCGAAGCCAGCGCAGGAAGTGCTGCGGGTCATCGTCGAACGCGCTCATCTTCGCGGCCGGGACATTGAGCCGGTGCCGCGGATCTCGGGTCCGATAAGCCAGGCCCTCACCGACGTCGTCCGGCTCGACGAGCAATATCGTGAACCTACGGCCGGTAACCGCCACGGACCTTGCCAGTTGGGTGGTCGCGAGGCAACCGCTTGCCCCGCCACCCACCACCGCGACGACCACCGGCGCGCTCATCGGGACCGTCGACAGTATGCGTGCGGACACCTGGGCATAGAGAGATCTCCTTCCCCGTTTATTCCGGTCGATGCCAGGTTAAGCCCAGGTGTGGCAGGCCGTGGCCCAGATCGACAGACCGTCCCGAACGATCAACGTGCGAAGAGTCGGGTACCGGAGCCCGTGCTGGAATGATGTGAACATGCGTCCCAGCTCTGGTTCACGGTGGTCGATCGGCTCTCAGGATTCCGTCCTGTCCCTGTGGTCACAGGGGTCGGTACTCTCCATCGGCTCGGTCGGCTCCGTGCTGTCGATCGGGTCGATGTCCGGCCGCTGACAGGCATGTCGGCCCGTTCGCCGCGTCCGCTCACCCGGTCTCGGGATCCGCGAGGGCGTCCAGATGTCGGTCCAGATGCCGGCGAGCCCCACGGGTCGAGAGCATCGAGACCGAGATGAAGCTCCCGCGCGATTTACGCAAGGCAGCGGGATATGTGCCTTACGAAATTCTCCCGTGACGGCATGTTTACGTCGTCATGCGCCCGGGAATGGCGGAGCCACCTCCGGTCGGCCGACCGGAGGATGCACGGCCCGGGGACGACGTGGTGCGACTGTCAGCGCGGTAGCCGGACACCCTCCGGCTTTGAACATCTGCTGTCCGCGCGTCGCTTCCGGTGGCGCGATGTGGGGTGGTGAGCACGGCCTATGGGAATCCGACAAGCCCGTCGACCCCGTGAACCTCACGGAGTCGGCCGGCATCTCGGCCACGATCCGGAAACGCCCGGATCCGCCCGCGGCACCCCGAGCCGTGGCATGCTGAGTCGCGGCACTCCGAGAGGCCGGGGCGGCCGGTCCACGGCGGCCGCCGTGGGAGCGCTGGTACTGGCCGCGGTGCTGGCCCTGGGCGCCTGCGGCGGTTCCGGCGACGGAGCTGGCCGCGGCCCGGTGCGGCTGACCTGGTACGTCTACAACGAGTCGTCCGGTTCGTTCGCGAAGGCGGCCGCGGACTGCTCGGCCGCGTCGAACGGCCGGTACACGATCGGCATCAACATGCTGCCGAACGATTCGGACGGGCAGCGCCAGCAGCTGGTGCGGCGGCTCGCCGCCGAGGACTCCTCGATGGACATCCTCGCGCTGGACGTGACCTGGACCGCCGAGTTCGCCGAAGCCGGCTGGATCGTGCCGTTCCCGGCGGCGGAGGCCAGGCGGCTCACCGACGGGATGCTGCCGGCCGCGGTGCGGACCGGCACCTGGGAGAACCAGCTCCACGCCGTGCCGCTGAACACCAACGTCCAGCTCCTGTGGTACCGCAAGGATCTGGTGCCGCGGCCGCCGCGGACCTGGGACGAGATGCTGGCCGACGCCCGGCGGCTGGCCGAGCAGGGCAGGCCGCACTACGTCGAGGTACAGGGTGCCCAGTACGAGGGCTACACCGTGCTGTTCAACTCGTTGGTGGCCTCGGCCGGCGGCCAGATCCTCGACGAGGACGGCACCCAGGTGGTGCTCGGCGCACCCGCGCAGAAGGCCGTCGAGGCGATCCGGGCGCTGGCGCACTCACCGGCCGCCGACCCGTCCTGGTCGAACCAGCGGGAGGACGACAACAGGCTGGCGTTCGAGACAGGTTCGGCCGCCTTCCAGCTGAACTACCCGTTCATCTATCCGTCGGCCCGGCAGAACAACCCGCGGCTGGCCGAGCAGATCGGCTGGGCGCAGTGGCCGACGCTGGTGCCCGGTCAGCCGTCGCACAGCACGATCGGCGGGTACAACCTCGCGATCGGCGCCTACAGCCCGCACCGGGCCGAGGCGGCCGCCGCGATCGAGTGCCTGACCGGCCGGGACAACCAGATCCGCGACGCGATCGACGGCGGGCTCCCGCCGACCATCGAGGATCTCTACACCGACCAGAAGTTCATCGCCGGCGGCTACCCGTTCGCGTCGGCCATCTACACGGCGCTGCAGAATGCCAGCGTGCGGCCGCGGACGCCGGCCTACCAGAGCGTGTCGCTGCAGATCGCGCACACCCTCTCACCGCCGTCCTCGGCGAGTCTCGGCAGGCTCGGGCAGCTGCGCGGGGCGATCGCCGACGCCATCGAGTCGAAGGGACTGGTGCCGTGACCGCGAACGGAGCGGAGCCTGGCGCGCGGCGCCTGTCCGAGCGGCGCGGACAGGCGCGCGGCGACGTGCGCAGTCCGAGCGGGCCGGGGACGCGGCGGACGCGGCGGACGGCTCCGCTTTCGGCGCGGGCACGAGCCGAACGCCGGCTCGGCTGGGCGCTGTGCGCGCCGGCGGTCATCGTCATCCTGGCAGTGACCGGCTATCCCGTCGGGTACGCGGTCTATCTGTCCCTGCACCGCTATGACCTGCGGTTCCCCGCCGACTCCGAGTTCGTCGGGCTGACGAACTACGCGACCGTGCTGACCTCGCCGCTGTGGTGGCAGGCACTCGCGGTGACCGTGATCATCGCGGTCATCTCGGTGACGATTCAGTTCGTGCTCGGGCTGGCGCTCGCGCTGGCGATGCACCGGGCACTGATCGGCCGCGGGCTGATCCGGACGGTGATCCTCATTCCGTACGGGATCGTGACCGTGGTCGCCGCGTTCGGTTGGCGGTACGCGTGGACACCGGACACCGGCTACCTGTCCGGCCTGTTCGGTGACGCCGCCCCACTGACCTCGCAGGTCCAGGGCATCGCCGTGATCGTTCTGGCCGAGGTGTGGAAGACGACGCCGTTCATGGTGCTGCTGCTGCTCGCCGGGCTGGCGCTGGTTCCGGAGGACCTGCTGCGGGCGGCGAAGGTCGACGGGGCCACCGCCTGGCAGCGGCTGACCCGGGTGATCCTGCCGTTGATGAAACCGGCGATCCTGGTCGCGCTGCTGTTCCGGGTGCTGGACGCGTTCCGCATCTTCGACAGCATCTACGTGCTGACCGCCGGGGCGTACGACACCCGGTCGGTGTCGATCCTGGGTTACGACAACCTGTTCACGGCGCTGAACCTGGGTGTCGGCTCCTCGTTGTCGGTTCTCATCTTCCTCGTCGTGGCGCTCGTGGCGTTCGTTTTCGTCAAGGGGTTCGGCGCCGCCGCGCCCGGTGGGGAGGGCCACCGCTGATGACCACCGTCACCTCTGCTCCCGCAGCCGGCCCCGCCACGGCGCCTGCCCGGCGCCCGACGCGGGACCGCACCGCGCTGCTCGGCTGGTCAGCCGCGAACCTCGTCATCGTCGGGATGTCGCTGGTGCCGTTGCTGTGGCTGGTGTCGCTGTCGTTCAAGACCCCGGCCAGCATCACCGACGGCAGCTTCATCCCGCGCGAGTGGACCTTCGAGAACTACCGGGAGATCTTCGGTGAGTCCCTGTTCACCCGGGCACTGCTGAACAGCCTCGGGATCGCGCTCATCTCCACCGCGCTCGCGGTGGTTCTCGGCTCGATGGCCGCCTACGCGATAGCCCGGCTCGCCTTCCCCGGCAAGCGGCTGCTCGTCGGCCTGGCCCTGCTGATCGCCATGTTCCCGCAGATCTCCCTGGTCAGCCCGCTGTTCAACCTGTGGCGCCAGATCGGCATCTTCGACACCTGGCTCGGGCTGATCATCCCGTACCTGACGTTCTCCCTGCCGCTGGCCATCTACACGTTGTCGGCGTTCTTTCGGGAGATCCCCTGGGACCTGGAGAAGGCCGCACAGGTCGACGGAGCCACCCCGCGGCAGGCGTTCCTGCGGGTCATCGCCCCGCTGGCCGCGCCGGGCATGGTGACCACCGCGATCCTGGTGTTCATCTTCTGCTGGAACGACTTCCTGTTCGCCATCTCGCTGACGTCGACGGAGCAGTCGCGGACCGTCCCGGCCGCCATCGCGTTCTTCACCGGCGCGTCGCAGTTCGCCCAGCCGATCGGGTCGATCGCGGCGGCGGCCGTCGTCATCACCATCCCGATCATCATCTTCGTGCTGCTGTTCCAACGTCGGATCGTCGCCGGGCTGACCTCCGGCGCGGTGAAGGGATAGGCCCGCCCATGGCCGACATCGTGCTCGACCACGTCACCAAGCGGTTCCCGGACGGCCGGCTCGCGGTGGACGACGCCAGCCTCTCCATCGCGGACGGCGAGTTCGTCATCCTCGTCGGCCCGTCCGGGTGCGGGAAGTCGACCACCCTGAACATGATCGCCGGCCTGGAGGACATCTCCTCCGGCGAGCTGCGGATCGGCGGCAAGGTGGTCAACGACCTGGCGCCGAAGGACCGCGACATCGCCATGGTGTTCCAGAGCTACGCCCTGTACCCGCACATGTCGGTCCGGAAGAACATGGGCTTCGCCCTGTCGCTGGCGAAACGACCGAAGGAGGAGATCGACCGGTTGGTCGAGGAGGCCGCCCGGGTCCTCGACCTCACCGAGCACCTGGACCGCAAGCCGGCCCAGCTCTCCGGTGGGCAGCGGCAGCGGGTCGCGATGGGCCGCGCGATCGTCCGCTCCCCGAAGGCGTTCCTGATGGACGAGCCGCTGTCCAACCTGGACGCCAAGCTGCGGGTGCAGATGCGCACCGAGGTGTCCCGCATCCAGAACCGACTCGGCACGACCATGGTGTACGTCACCCACGACCAGACCGAGGCGATGACGCTGGGCGACCGGGTGGCGGTGCTGCGGTCCGGGCGGATCCAGCAGGTCGGCACGCCGACCGAGCTGTACGCCCGGCCGGCGACGGTGTTCGTGGCCGGTTTCATCGGCTCACCCGCGATGAACTTCGTGCCGGCGACCCTCGAGGAGGGCGAGCTGCGCACCCCCCTCGGGACGATCGTCCCGGACGAGCGGCAGCGGCGGCTGCTGGAGGGCTGGAACGGGACGGCGGCCGACCGTCGGTCGCTGATCGTCGGGGTGCGGCCCGAGCACTTCGAGGACGCGGCGCTGGAGCCGGCGAAGGACCGCCCGGGACTGCGGTTCACGGTCACGGTGGACGTGCTGGAGCGGCTCGGCTCGGACAGCTTCGCCTACTTCACCCTGGCGGGCGGGCGCGCCCGGACCGCCGACCTGGAGGAGCTGGCCCACGACGCGGGCACGGTCGAGCTGTCCGGCAAGGCGGAACAGGTGGTCGCCCGGCTCGACGCGGCCAGCCGGATCCGGGAGGGCGAGAAGGCCGAGCTGTGGCTGGACGTCCACCAGCTGCACCTGTTCGACCCCGACACCGGCCGCAACCTGGACGCCCCGGCCACGGCATGACGCGGCACGGCATGACCCGGCCGCGCGGTGCCCAGCCCTCGGCACCGACCGGGAACGCTAGGGGAGGTGCCAGTCGACGGGTTGGGCGCCTTGTTCGAGCAGACCCGCGGACGTCGCAAGAGGATTTTCTCCGTACTCAAGATAATCAACAGTGGTGACAGGCGTCGACGAGCTTAATGATCATTAAGGCGCTGTGGATGGAAGATGCGAACTCCGTCTGTCGAGGGACACGCTGCTGCGATCATGGCCCAGCAGGAAAATCAGCCGGGCAACCCTGTTGGTCGGCGAGCCGGCGGGCAAGATCTGCGCGAACAGCCTGCCGGGCGTGCTGCCGCCTGGCGCCGAGTTGCGGGTGGTCTCCCCGGGTGGCGCAGAGACGATCTACCGTTCGACCACGGTCGGTGAATCTGGCTCACCATCGCCGGAGCGGCACTCCACCAAGAGCTCGTCGATGATGGCCACGGGCCACGGCCCTGGCGCGCGGGGCGCCGGGCCCTGCCGCAGCTGTGCAACAGACCTGAGGCGCTGATGCCCCGCCGTCAAGGGTGGCATCACGAAAAATCGCCGGGAGCCATCCAGTCAAATTCCTGTGGATAATCTTCCGGGTTCATCATCTGTCCCACGAATGACATCTTCAGCATTGGCGCTTGGCTGTATTCCTCCGGCATCGTGTTACCTGTTGATGGCGGCGGATATTGCCGTTCGTGTAACGGCTTGGGTGAATCTTGTGGAGGTAGGTAATGGGCGGCACGTGGAGGGGCTGGAACGTACGCCGGTCGGTGCGTGGCGGGATCGTCGCATCGGCGTTGGCGGTCGTGGTTGCGGGATGTCAGGAGGGCGTCATCCCGGTCGACCCCGCAGCGTCGCCGCCCGCGGCGACCGGGCCGGGGACGACCGGGCCGGCGGCCCCGCCCACGCAGGCCACCGTCGCGCCGGCGAGGATCCTGCGCGCGGGGGACTATGTGCTCACGGCGGGCGAGGAGACCTCGGGCTTCGAAAGCTCGGGCGGCGCTGGCGACGAGAACAGCGACAGCAGCGCGATTCGGGCCCAGGTCGCCGCATGCGTCGGAGTCCCCGACTACAATCCGTCGCCGCCATCGGACGAGACGACGGGCGACACTTTCACCAACACTGAGGAATCTGATTTCCAGGCAATCAGCCGGGCGAAGATTCTTTCTGAGAGCCAGATTCGCCAGAACGCCGAGATCGTGACCAGTCCTGGTTTTGGTGACTGCTACCGCACGGCGTTGGAGGACCAGCTGGCGGGCGAGGACGAGAACGGCTTCACCTACGAGATCGTCGCGGTCGAGACACCGCCCCCGCCGCGGGGGGCCACCGCGCTGGTCCGCACCTCGATGGGCATCACGGACGAGTACGGCACCTACGGTTACGTCTTCGACACGATCTATTTCTATGTCGGTCAGGTGGCCGTCGAGCTCGACGTCACCAACATCCAGGACGTCCCGCCGCCGGTCATCGAACAGGGCCTCATCGACCAGATCGCCGACAAGTTGACCGACCAGTAGCCACCGGGCCGCCGCACAACCGGTCGGGACAGGGGCCCCGGCCAAGGACGACTGCCTCGTCGTCGGCGCCCCAGGGGCAGGTACGGGGCCGCTTTCCCGCTTCGCCGCCTCCGCGCGCTGGCGCGCTTCCGGCCGAACATCGCCATCTGCCCACGCGCCCCCTCCAGTACGCAACAGCCTGATGTAGGGATTGCGCCAGGTTGCTCACCCCGCACATGCTTACCGCACATGGACTACCGCGTACTTGGCCGCACCGGCGTGCGGGTCTCCCCGCTCTGCCTGGGTGCGATGATGTTCGGGACCTGGGGCAACCAGGACCATGACGACTCAATAAAGATCATTCACAGGGCGTTGGACGCCGGCGTCAACTTCGTCGACACCGCGGATGTCTACTCCGCCGGCGAGTCCGAGGAGATCGTCGGTAAGGCGCTGGCCGGCCGCCGCGACGACGTCGTGCTCGCAACCAAGCTGTACATGCCGATGGGACCGGGGCCCAACCGGCGCGGCCTGTCACGGCGCTGGATCGTCACCGAGGTGGAGAACAGCCTGCGGCGGCTCGGCACCGACTGGATCGACCTCTATCAGGTGCATCGTCCCGACCCGTCGACCGACATCGACGAGACGCTCGGCGCGCTCACCGACCTCGTCCGGGCCGGCAAGATCCGCTACTTCGGCAGCTCGACGTTCCCGGCGCACGAGGTGGTCGAGGCACAGTGGGTGGCCGAGCGCCGCAACCGCGAGCGGTTCGTCACCGAGCAGCCGCCGTACTCGCTGCTCGTCCGTGGGATCGAGGCCGACCTGCTGCCCGTGGCGCAGAAGTACGGACTCGGGGTGCTGCCGTGGAGCCCGCTGGCCGGCGGCTTCCTGTCCGGGCGCCACACCCGCGACGGCGGCGAGGTCACGAGCACCCGGATGTCCCGGGTGCCGAACCGGTTCGATCTGTCCGTGCCCGCGAACCAGCGCAAGGTCGAGGCCGCGATCGCGTTCGCCGACCTCGCCGCCGAGGTGGGCGTCACGCTGATCGAGCTGGCGCTGGCGTTCGTGCTGCGCCACCCGGCGGTGACGTCGGCGATCATCGGCCCGCGCACGATGGAGCACCTGGAAAGCCAGCTCACCGGCGGCGCCGTCACCCTGGACGAGGCGACGCTGGACCGGATCGACGAGATCGTCCCGCCTGGCGTCAACGTCAACCCGGAGGACGCCGGGTATGTCCCGCCGTCCCTGGCCCAGCCCGCGCTCCGCCGGCGCTGACCCTCACGTTCGTTCGCGGCGTCCAGAGGTCCGGGATGTTTCCAGGTCTCTGGACGCCGCGGAGTAGGGGAGAGCCGCTACTGCAACGGCACCTGTGTGTCGGTGACAGGTGACGGTCCGCGGCGACGGCTACCCGGGGATCGGGCCGCTCAGCCGGCCGCCTTCTCCAGGACGTGCACGCCGCAGGCACTGCCGAGTCCGATGACGTGAGTGGAGTCCACTGACGTGGTGTACGGATCGTGATCGTCGAGCGACTCGCCGGAGTGGCGGTCCGTGACGTAGAGCGACCACCGCGTGATCCTTTTCGAGAAACGTGCGAAGCAACTCGATGAGGAGACGCGATGGCCGCGCGCCAGACTGTGACGGATGTGGACTCGTTCAGCAAGGAGCTGATGACGGCGAGTCCGGATCTGTTGGGCTCGATGGTGAAGGCGTTCGCGGAGGCGTTGATGGGCGCCGAGGTGGACGGGATCTGCAACGCGGAATATGGGGAGATTTCCCCCGAGCGGGTGAACCGGCGGAACGGGTATCGGGCGCGGGAGTGGGACACCCGTGCCGGGACGATCGAGCTGGCGGTGCCGAAGCTGCGGCAGGGATCGTATTTTCCGGAATGGCTGCTGACTCGGCGCCGGCGTGCCGAGCAGGCACTGATCTCGGTGGTCGCCACCTCCTATCTGCTGGGGGTGTCGACCAGGCGGGTCGACAAACTCGTTGAACAACTCGGGGTAGCGCATATCTCGAAATCGCAGGTATCGGTACTGGCGAAGCATCTCGACACCCAGGTCGAGGCGTTCCGGTCCCGGCCGTTGGACGCCGGTCCGTACCGGTTCGTCCAGGCGGACGCGTTGACGATGAAGGTCCGTGAGGACGGCCGTGTGATCAATGTGCACTGCCTGCTTGCCGTGGGGGTCAACGGTGACGGGCACCGGGAGATCCTCGGCCTCGACGTTGTGAGCAGCGAGGACGGTGCCGGCTGGCTGGCGTTCTTCCGCGGCCTGGTCGCCCGAGGCCTGTCCGGGGTGCGGCTGGTGACCTCCGATGCCCACCGGGGACTGGTCAACGCGATCGGCTCCACACTGCCCGGTGCGTCGTGGCAGAGATGTCGGACTCATTACCTTCGGGACTTGCTCACGATGACACCAAAATCATCGCAGCCGTGGGTCGCCACGCTCGTGAGAACTGTCTTCGACCAGGCCGACGCCAATGAGGTCGGCGGGCAGTTCGACCGGGTCACCGAAGCCCTCTCCGAGAAACTCCCGAAGGCCGCCGACCATCTCTCCGGCGCAAAAGCCGACCTACTCGCGTTCACGACCTACCCGCGGGAGGTCTGGCGGCAGATCTGGTCGTCGAACCCGCAGGAACGACTGAACAAGGAAATCCGCCGCCGTACCGACGTCGTCGGTATCTTCCCCGACCGTGACGCCATCATACGTCTCGTCGGCGCGGTCCTCGCGGAACAACACGACGAGTGGATCGAGACCCACCGCTACTTCGGCCTCGAAATCCTCGCGAAAGTCGACGCCACGAACAAGAAATCCGACACACCTGAGATCGGCGTGACACCCGAAGCTCTGACCGCATAACCTTCAACCAGGATCACGCGGCATCACGCTCCGTACACCACCACCCTGGGCATGACCATGACGTGGGCGAGCCCGACGCGCGCGCCCTCGATCTGCCGGTCCCCGGCCTCAGCGCGCAGGTGCTGGCAGATCTCCCAGATGTTGGCGATGCCGGTCGCGGCGATCGGATGCCCCTTGGACTCCAGCCCTCCGCTGACGTTGACGTTGACCGGTGTCCGGCCGTCCCGCCAGGTCGCCCCGGAGTTGAAGAAGTCGACCGCGCCGCCCTGCTCGCACAGCATCAGGTTGTCGTAGTGCACCAGTTCGGCGGTGGCGAAGCAGTCGTGCAGCTCGACGAGGTCCAGCTCGTCCGGACCGATGCCGGCCTGCTCGTAGGCCCGTGTCGCGGCCTGCCGGGTGAGGGTGTTGACGTCCGGGAGGACCTGGCAGGCGTCCTGCCAGGGGTCGCTGGTGAGCACCGAGGCGCTGATCTTCACCGCGCGCCGGCGCTGCTCCGGGGAGAGCGTCCGTAGCTTGCGGTCGCTGACGGCGACCACCGCGGCGGCGCCGTCGCAGTTCGCCGAGCACATCGGACGGGTGTCTCGAAGCTGGCGCCTCCGTGGCGGTGGCCGTACTCCAGGCCGATCTGCGCGAACACGCCCGGCATCGAGTCCTTGCCCACCCTGCCCTCAAGCGGCGTGACCGCCCCGACCGCCCGGTGGCCACCAACGAGCGGCTCGTCTACTGCTCGCTCCCGGGGTTCGCCGGCGACGATCCCAAGGCCTCGCTCGCCGCGTGGGAAGGCATCGTCCAGACCGCCGTCGCCGGTTACCGTCCGCTGCGGGAGCACTGGGATCCCTCGGGCCGCCGGCGGGTGGGAGGTACGGGACCCGACGGCGCCGCTGTTCACCCCGATCACGACGGCGTCCAACTTCGGTGCCCTGATGGGGGCCGTGTCGGTCGTCATGGCACTGATCGCGCGGGAACGCTCGGGCCGGGGACAGCGGATCGAGATCCCGCTCGCGGAGGCGTTCGCCGAGGCCTACAGCACCATGCTGGGGATGCGGGTGTACGAGAACCCGCTGATGGGTGACAGCCACCTGCTGCGTGACCTCACCTACCAGTGCGCCGACGGCGGGATCATCGACCTCTCGCCGTACTCCAAGTTCGTCATCCCCCTCCTCGCGGCGGCGGGGGTGGCCGAGGAGTGGGAGCGCCTGGGCCTCATCGACGTCGCGGCCCGCGACTTCTCGCTGGAGCGTCGCGACCAGGCCATGGCGATGTTCGCGGACCTGGTCCGCAGCCGGCCGGCGTCCTGGTGGGACGAGGTGGCGGCCAGGGCGCGGATGCCGGTGCCGATGGTCCGGACGCCCGCCGAGTGGGTCGCCACCGAGCAGGCGGTGCGGTCCGGGACCGTCCTGACGCTCGACGACCCGCTGGCCGGCCCGACCATGATGCCCGGCCGCGGCTTCGACCTGTCCCGGCCGCCCGCCCCGCCACCTGCCCGACCAGGACCGCGACGCGCTGCTCGCCGAGCTGCGCGGCGCGCCCGCCCGCGTCGGCCACCCGGCCCTGCCGGTGGGTTCGGCGGGTTCGGGTGCCGCGGGTGTTGCGGTGCCGCGGTGGATCTCCCGCTCAGCGGCTTCACCGCGCTGGACGTCAGCAGCGCGCCGGGGTCCCGGCTCACCGCCGAGCTGATCCGGCGCTCGGACGCGCTGGTCACCAACTTCACGCCGATGTCGCAGGCCCGGTACGGCATCGACTACGAGCGTGTCGGCGCGCTGAACCCCGACCTGGTGCACTGCTCCATCACCGCCTATGGCCTGAGTGGCCCGTGGGCGCACCGCCGGGGCTACGAGAACCAGTGCAACGCGGCCACGGGCATGAGCTGGCGGTACGGGTACCGCTTCGGCTGGACGCTCTACCAGCCGACACCGATCAACGACGCCGGCACCGGCATTCTCGGCGCCTACGCCGTGGCCGTCGCTCTCTTCGCCCGGCTGAAGGGTGGGGGCGGGCAGCAGGTGGGCGCGTCGCTCGCCCAGGCGTCGACGTTCCACCAGGCCCCGTACCTCGTCGCGGAGGCGCGGGGGAGTACGGCGGCGCGGGGGAGTGCGGACGGGCCGGACGCGCTGCGCAACGAGTACGGCAGCAGCGCGCTGAACCGCTTCTACCAGGCGCGGGACGGCTGGTTCTTCCTGGCCGCTCGGCCGGGGGAGCTGGCAGCCCTCCTGCGCGTGGCCGGTCTCGACGATCGGACGAGTCCCGGCGATTGGGACGGTGCCGCTGACAGGCACGGTGCCGGTGATCGGGACGGTACTGACGATCGGGCCGGTCGCGCTGGCCAGGACCGCGCCGAGAGCTGGCCGGACCCGGGCGGCCTGTTGGCCCGCGACCTGGAGGCGCGCTTCGCGCAGCGGCAGGCCGCCTCCTGGATCGAGCGGCTGGCGTCCGCCGGCATCGCCGCGCACGTGGTCGTCTCCATCGACCAGGCGGTCGACTACCTGCACCGCCGGGGCGTGGTCTACTTCGAGCGCGGCCTGGGCGGGACCGACGTGCCCAAGCCGGGCATCGGCCGGTGGCTGTCGGAGACCCCGCCGGTGGTGGGCACGAACCCCGGGCCGATCGGCTCCCAGGCCGTCGAGATCCTCGCTGGCCTCGGGCTGACCGAGCCCGAGATGAAGGAGCTGGCCGAGGCGAACGTCCTCTGCCTTGCCGGACGGGCTGCCGGAGCTGCGCAGACTCACCTGACCGAGGGAGGTGTCTGTTTCGTTTGAACTTTGCGAAGAGGTAGGCCGCTCGCCCGAGGCTCGTGTGGTATGCGCGAACAGCAGACAGGGAATTTTTTGGGCCTACCTCTGCGGATTCGACGGTGCCGGAAGTCCGGACTGTCTGGAGCCGTGCTGAGACAGCGGTGGCCGATATTTCGGTCGCCGGAGTCCTCGACTACGGGTACGGTCGCCTGGTGCCCGATGAGATCTTCGCTCATCCCCGCCTTGCGCCCATCTATGACGCTCTCGATAGAGGCCGCGATGATTTGACGGCCTACCTAGAAATCGTCGATGAGCTAGGCGCTGACCGTGTCCTTGACGTCGGTTGCGGGACGGGATGCCTGGCGATCTTGATGGCTGAGAGTGGTCGTGCGGTCGTGGGTGTCGACCCGGCCGAAGCATCGCTTGAGGTCGCGAAGTCGAAGGATCGAGCCGGAAAGATCACCTGGTTGCATGGCGATGCCACGACTGTACCGACGACCAATATTGATCTCGCGGTGATGGCGGGGAATGTAGCGCAAGTTTTTCTCACTGATGACGAGTGGATCCGGACTCTCCAGGCCATCCGGGCCGCACTTCGCCCAGATGGCTACCTCGTTTTCGAAACAAGGCGCCCTGAACGTCGGGCTTGGGATGAATGGGCTGCTGGTCCTGGTCAGGTCATCGTCGACATTCCAGAGGTCGGAGTGGTGGAGCGGCGCTTTGAGGTTACCGACGTGAGCCTTCCGTTCGTCTCTTTCCGCTATGTATACAGGTTCCTGAAGGACGGATCGGTCGTCACCTCGGACTCGACCCTTCGGTTTCGCGGCAGGGAGGAAGTGGAGACGAGCCTGGTCGCTCATGGCTATCGAGTGCTGGACGTGCGAGAAGCCCCTGATCGCCCAGGTCGCGAGTTCGTGTTTATCGCACAGCGCGCGACCTGATCGCGACGTGGCTCCCGGGGCCGACCGCGGGAACCACGTCGCCGGGCGCGCGCCAGCGGCAGCGTGACGCCCTGCAGGATGCCGGCGTAGACCACGGTCCCGCGGGGCCGGGCCAGCTCGATGGCGCGGTGCAGGGCGCTCTCGCTGCCGCCGGTCTCGATCACCACGTCGATGGGTCGGCCGCGCAGCGAGGTGCCAGCCCGAGGGCTGGTCCTTTTCCGCGCGGCCTCCCGCCGAACCGGACGTGATGGTTTCCCGATCATCCGGCTCTCCGGTGACTACTGCGTGAGCGGTGTGGCGGGCCGCCCCTTGTGGATCTGGCCGTGGCAGGTAGCGCAGACCACGAGTGTCTTGCGTCTGCGGTTTGCCATGGCTGTGACCCACGGGGGCGGCAGAGGGCCGGGTGCCGCGAGGTCTTTGAGCGCGCGGACGTGGTGAACTTCAACGTTGCCCGTGCGCTGGCAGACTTCGCAGATATCCGCGAGGAGCCTGGTGAGGAGTTCCTTGTGCGGATAGTCCACCCGGGTCGGCTGACGGTCAGAGACCGTCGCTGTTTTCTGCCGGCGGAGTGGGATGTCACCGAACCGTGCGACCAGTGGTTTTCTGCTGTCGCGTTCGATGCGTGCCTCGAAGCAGGTGCGTGGCCCGTGCGGTGTCTGGATTTTGGCCTTGTGTTTGGCTGCCATCTTCGACACCGACGAGCGGTGCTTGCCTGCCAGGGTCTTGAGCATGGATGTCTCCATGACCCAGCGCAGCCGGTGAAGTCGGTGGACGTCTCCGGCCAGCAGGTAGTACTGGACGATGCCCCGGTAGATGGCCCCGTAGGTGGCGACGATGGTGTAGTCGTTACCGTTGGTCAGGGCCTTCTGCTTAGCGGGTTTTCCGCGGTGCAGGTAGGGGACACTTTTAGCTTTGATCACATCGCGTGGCACCCGTAGCGCGACCTGCCCGTTGACCGATCGACGGCGCCGGGTGGTCTTGCTGCTGTTGTGCTGGACAGTGATCTCGTAGCCGAGGAAACGGGCCGCGCCGGTACGGGCGTGGGTTATCAGCGTCTTGTCGGCGGACAGTTCCAACTTGAGGTCGTCACGCAGGAACTCCGCCAGCCGCTGTCTGATTTCCTCGGCTTCGGCCTTCGGTCCGGTGAACCCGAGTAGATGGTCATCCGCATATCTGCAGTAACGCAGCCGCCGATATCCCGGATCATCGGGATCGGAGCTGGGCAGGCTGACCATTCGCCGTCGTAGTATCCGGGCTTGGCCCCGGTCACCACGTCGGCGTGCCTTGGCCAGCTCGTTCTGCAGAACGAGGTAAGCAGGGTTACGCGCCCTGCGGCCCCCTCGGGTGTACTCCGGAATCAGAATCTTCTCGACGAACTCGTCCAGCTTGTGCAGGTAGATCGAGGACAGGATCGGCGAGGCCACGCCCCCTTGGGGAGCCCCCGACAGAGTCGCCCCCCACCTCCAGTCCTCCAGGTATCCGGCTCGTAGCATGTTACGCACCAGCCTCAGGAACCGGTTATCGCGGACCCTCTCCGACAGGATTCCGATCATCAGGTCGTGATTGAGAGACCCGAAACAGTCGGTGATGTCTCCTTCGATGAACCAGGCTGTTCCGGTCCAGGTGTTGGCTATCTCCCGCAGAGCGGTGTGGCAGCCTCGCCGTGGCCGGAACCCGTGGGACCGGTCGGAGAACGTCGGTTCGTAGTAGGCCTCCAGGAGCAGGCGTACAACTTCCCCGACGAGCTTGTCCGACCAGGTCGGTAGCCCCAACGGGCGGGTCTTCCCATTCTTTTTCGGGATGTGGACTCGCCGGACGGGGTGGAATCGGTAGCGTTCGTGGCGCATCGCATCGATGATGCGACCGATCCTCTCCTGGGACATGCCGTCCACGGTTTCCTGTGTGACTCCGGGTGTCATCGCACCATGGTTGGTGTAGATACGCCCGTAGGCCAGCAGATACATCTGTGGGTTGAACAGTTGCCGGTACAGTTCGTCGCACGGCAGCCCTCGTTTGCCGCGTTCACGCAGGACACCCAGCACCGTTGCGGCGCTCTGCATTACGCATACCTCCCGAGTCTTGGGTGTCCGATCACCTGGCCCCCTTCGCCCTGTAGTACTACAGCCCCAGTGGTCGCCGTGTGGTCTCTCGTCGCGGATACGGCGTGGCGTGTGGCGTGGGGCGGCCACCGCGTGATTCTCCGTAGTCTGTGAGAACAAAAGAAGAAGCCGCGGTGGCCGCGGCACGTAGCGTATCCGGGATGAACGTGGCGGTGTGGGAGGCGGGGCTGGAGGAGCTGTTCGGCCGGGTGGCGGACTGTTTCCGGTCTGATCAGCCGCGTGCGCAGGCACGGGCCTATGTGGCAGGGTTGTTGTCTCGGACGGAACGGAAGAACGGGTGGACGCTTGCGGAGTTCACCCGTGAGGCCGGGCCGCAGAAGATGCAGCGGTTGTTGAACGAGTATGCCTGGGACGCCCACGCGATGCGTGACGTCGTCCAGTCGTATGTGGTGGAGAACCTGACCGAGCCGGATGGGGTCCTGGTTGTGGACGAGACCGGGTTTATCAAGAAGGGAAAGTCCTCGGCCGGGGTGCAGCGGCAGTATAGCGGTACCGCGGGCCGGATTGAGAACTGTCAGATCGGGGTGTTCGCCGCCTATGTTTCCGGGAAGGGACGGGCTTTCGTCGACCGGGAGCTGTACCTTCCCGCGAGTTGGACCGACGACCGGGCGCGGTGCAAGGCGGCGGGTGTGCCGGCCAGGGTGGGGTTCGCGACCAAGCCGCTGCTGGCACTGGACATGATCCGCCGGTTCTGGGTGACCCACCGGCAGTTGGGCTGGGTCGCCGGCGATGAGGTGTACGGCGGCGACCCCGAACTACGCGACTGGCTGGAAGAACACCGGGTCGGCTATGTTCTGGCTGTCAAGAAGGACACCGAGGTGACCACGACCGTCGGTCGCCGCCGTGTGGACACCCTCGCCGCGAAGGTCCCCGCGCGTGCCTGGGAGACATATTCCTGCGCCGATGGCTCGAAAGGACCCCGGTTGTATGACTGGGCGCTGGTGGACACGACCGACCTCGCCGGCCCGGCGAATCGGCCTCAGCAGGTCCTGATCCGCCGCGCACGCACCGGCAAAAGGGAGCTTGCGTTCTTTCTCACCCACAGTCCGCGGCCGGTTCCGCTCGCTACCCTCGTCACCGTCGCAGGCCGGCGCTGGGGAATCGAGGAATGTTTCCAGTCAGCCAAGAACGAGGTCGGTCTCGACCATTACCAGGTTCGGCTCTACCGCGCCTGGTACCGGCACATCACCCTGGCGATGCTCGCCCACGCCTGGCTCGCTGTCACCGCGCTGAGAAACCGCGAACAAAACCCACCGGCCGTCCCACCAGCGACGACCGCGGTGGGATACCAGCGCCTTCCCGGCGGCCTCCCGATCGCCGAGCAGCCGGAACCGGATAGAGCCATGATGGCCCCACTCACCCTCAACGAGATCCGTCACGTCATTGCCCTTTTTGGACAGGCCGCCATCCCATCGGCCGTGATCACCTGGTGGTCGGACTGGCGTCGCAGCCACCAGGCACGCGCCCGCCATTACCACTTCCAGACCCGGATCCGCGCCGCTCAAGTAACCGCCACACCGGCGGCAGCTACATAGAGATCACTGGGGCTGTAGTAGTAGGCGGCTTTCCCGCCCTCCCTGGCCGGTCGTGACTCCGGCGACTACTACGAGGCCTCCGTCGCCATAGGGCTCGCGCCCCGGTAGGCGATCCCGCGTTCGTCTCTGTTGTACGTGACAGCGTGACGTAGGCGTCCCACTTATCTCCTTGAACACCCTCGCTGGGTGTCGCCCCGCACTCCGGAGGTTGCATCGGCCACCTTGGACTCCGACGCAGAGCACGGCACCGGTTTCAATGGTCTTTCCGGTGGATGGGAACTTGCATCGACTGGAGATTGGGATTCAGGCAATCAAGCTTTCGCCGTATCACGCGGGCCCACCCGGCGCACCGTCCCTGACCACTGGACCCGGCCGCCGGGAATCATGGCATGCTGTTGTCCCCTTCACCTTTCGGATCCAGGTCAGCCATCCGGCCCAGGAACCTCCCTCCAAGTCCCTCCCGGCTCAGCCGGGGATACAACAGAGCGCCTCGCGGCGCACATAGTCCGTTCCGGGCGCCACCGCACCGAGGCGTTCACGGGCCTCGTACTGATGCGGACGCGCTCAGCCCGGCCTCCTCCAGCACCGCGCGCGTGTGCTGGCCCACCGGCGGCGGGGGGTAGCTCTCGGTCGGCGGCCGCTCGCCGTCGGCGTCGCGCAGGCGGACCGGGGAGCGCGGGACGGTCAGGCCGCCCACGTTCTGCAGCAGGCCACGGGCGGCGACGTGCGGATCGCCCGGCAGGTCCGTCCCGCGGTTCACCCGCACCACGCTCGCGCCGAGGGGGCCGAGCTTCGCCACCCAGTCCTCGGCCCGCGCCGCCCGGAACTTCGCGGCGAGCTGCCCGGTCACCGCGTCCGGGTCGTCCCACCGGTGCAGCGTGGGCGCGAGGTCCGCCAGCCCGAGCGCCGTACACAGTGCCGCCCAGGGGCGCGGCTCCGCGGCGGTCACGGCGATCCAGGTGCCCTCCGCGCACTCGTAGAGGCGCCGGTCCGGGCCGGCGGGAATGCTCCGCGGACCGGTGTCGATGATCCCGTCGGCGGAGGACAGCAGCCAGGTCGCCGACTCGGAGAGGCTGATGTCGAGCTGGCTGCCCCGGCCGGTACGGTCCCGCTCCCGCAGCGCGGAGAGGATGCCGACGCTCGCCATGAGAGCGCCGACGGGGATGGGGAGGATCAGCTGCGGCTGCCAGGGCAGGCCCGGCTCCAGCGCCGTCAGCAGTCCCGAGTGGGCCGCGAATGACAGGTCGTGGCCGGACCACTGCGCGTACGGCCCGTCCTGGCCGTAGCCCGTGATCGAGCACCAGACGAGCCCGGGTGCCCGCGCCGCCGCGTCGGCGTACCCGAAGCCCCGCTCGGCCATGGCGCCGGGCCGCTCGTTCTCGACGAGCACGTCCGCGTATGCGGCCAGGCGTCCGAGCACCTCCAGCCCGCGGGGGTGCCGGAGGTCGAGGGCGATCGACCGCTTGCCGCGGTTCAGCCCGATCGGGCCGTCGAACAGCCGGCCCTTCGGCGACTCGACCCGGATGACGTCCGCGCCCGGTCGGCGAGCAGGACGGTGCAGAAGCCGCCGGGTGGCAGCCGGGTGAGATCCAGCACCGTGACCCCGGTCAGGGGCAGCTTCGGATCAGGAGCAGCCATCGGTCCCTCCTGGGGCTGGTTCGTAGGGCTGGTTCGGGTCGTGAGGGATGGTGGACCCGGCGGCCGCGGGGCCCGGCGACGGGCGGCGGGACCGCCTCAGGCGAACCTCGGCAGAACCTCGCGCTCGAACAGCCGCAGGCTCGACCAGGCCAGGTCGATCGGCATGCCCCCGCAGAGCGGGTGGAAGTTCGCGAACAGGGTCCGGGACGCCCGCAGCTCGGTCACGAGCTGATCGGGCGTCACGACGCGGAACTGCCCGCTCGCCCGCAGCTAGTCGACGTCGGCGACCGAGCGGTAGGGAGCCGAGACGTCGGCCTGCGCCTGCCAGGCGCCGTACGTGTTCATCTGGTGCAGGAACGTAGGGCGCCATCTGCTGCCAGCCCTTGTCCGGGTCCTCCGCGAGCATGGTCGTCCGGGTGGCGCCGATCGGGCTCGGGCCCGGGTCCGGACGCCCGAGCCGTTAGACCTCGTCCCGGTAGAACTCCCACACCCGCAGGTCCGAGGGGATGAAGCCGTCGGCGATGCGGGCGGCCCGCCGCGCGGCGGGCTCGCTGCTGCCCCCGAGCGAGATCCAGGGGCCGCTGGGCCGCTGGGATAGGAGACCCACTGGAACCCGTCGAAGTGCTGGTAGCGGGCGTTCGGGTCCTCGTTCCACTCGGCTCCGTGCCGGGCGTAGGTCCCGCCGAGGTGGACCGCGACGCGGACGCCGGCCTCGTTGACCCGCGACCAGAACGGGTCGAAGTACGGGTCGAACGCGGGGAGCGGCCCCAGGCCGGGCCGGGCTGCAGGTCGACCAGCTGGGCGCCGCGGTCGAGGGTCCGCTCGAGCTCGGCGACCGCGTGGTCGATCTCGAACAACTGGATGGGAATGCTTCCCTCCATGGCGGGAAGCTCATTGATGTCGACGCCGCCGTGGCCACCATCGGGCTGCGAGTGGACGCCGAGGGTCCGCCTCTCGTGGTCGAGTTCCTCGTCTTCATCGCGCTCTTCCTCGGTGAGCATCCGGGGCTCGCCGGGCAGCCAGGCGCGCTCGATCATCTCAGTGGAGAGGTATCGCGACGTGGCGTCGGACGGAGCGTACAGATGATGATCGGCGTCGAATATGCCATAGGAGAGGATCTGCTCAAGATCTGCGATGTAGATACCGCGCGATCCGAGCTGAGGGGTCTCAGTCAACGGGCCCTCCACGAGTTCATCATGATCGGAAGATTTAAACTCAGTCTAACTCCTGGAGATGTCGGCACGCTACCCTCTCCGTCGCGCCCCACTTGCTACCCAGCGGCAGGTCGAACGCGTAGACTCCACCCGTACGCCGGACTGCCCGGTGCCATCCGAGCAGCGGTCAGGAACGCTCCCGTGCACACTGGCATCCCGTTATCGATGGCCATCGGGAGCGGGCCCGGCGGTTCGTCGGGTAAGGTCTGGTGACGGCGTTGTCTGACCCGTTGGCAGCCGCCGTGCGGCCGCGGTGGGCAGACGAACTCGCCGCGATTCATCCGGATGCGGTGGCGTTATCCGCGGCGGCGGGCGGCGGCAGGCGCCTCTCGTGGCCGAGCCTGGCGGAACGCGGCCATCTCGTCGCTGTGGGACTCGACGGTCCCGGCGTCCGTCCGGGTGATGTCGTATGTGTGAATCTCCCGACCGCGCGGCGCGTGTCCCGCGGGTGGGTGAGCTCTACCGGTGGGCTACCGCTACATCGCCGACCGCCGGACGGACATGATCGCGACCGGGCGCGCGCACGTCTACGTCCAGATATGCGAGATCGAGAGGTCCAGGCGACGTTCGAGGTCGCCGACGATCTCGGTCGGCCGGAGTCGGGCAGGATCGGACCCGGGCCCTGGTCGGGGCCAGGAGGACCGGTCCACCTCGGCCCGGCGGCCGTGCACCGGAAGGCCCCGGATCAGTCCGGAAGGTTGACGTCGGGGTGCAGCCCGGCCGTCACGATCGCCGCCCGGAGGTGCAGTGCCTGATTCAGCTTCGGCAGCCGTCCGTGAGACCACTCCATGATGCAGTCCACGACCAGCGCCTCGAGAATCTGCGCCATCTCGGATGGGTCTACCCGCTGGGTCACCTCGCCTTCCTCCTGGGCTTTGGTGAACAGCTTCTCGAAGGCTTCCGAGAAGGCCGGCCCGCTGTAGGAGGCGTGGATCCGGTGCGGCCTCCGGAACTCGGCGAGTGCGCGGCTGACGGCCGCCGGGGGAGTGCCCTTGATGTTGCGCGCAACGGCGTTCAGCACAGTGCGCAGCGAGTCGTCGAGACTGCGGTCTGAACGGACGCAGCGGTTCGCCGACTCGTTCAGGACGGTGGCTGTCTCGGCGCCCATCTCAAGCAGAATGTCTTCTTTGTGCGCAAAGTGGAAGTAGAAGGTTCCCTTTGTGACACCGGCCGCCTGGCAGATCTCCTCGACCCGTGTGTCCTCGATACCGGTCTCGAATCCGCGCTCGGTCCACAAATGCAGCGCGGCGCGCACCAGGCGATGCCGGGTCTCCCGGGATCGCTCCTGTAGAAGGCCCGCTCGCCGGCGCGGCTCATTCGAAGTGCTCACCGTGCGGAGTATAACGGTACGACCAGGACCGGTGGTTCCCCCGCTCGCCCGGGGCCGACCCGTCGCACGGGTCGGCCCGCCCGTGCGACGGGTCACATAACGTGTTTTCAAGCCACCGCCGCGCGTTATGCAGAACCTCACTGAACGGCTTGCCGCGGTCGAAGCTCGGCTCCCGTGGCAGGCCGAGAACCCGCTCGCTGATCGCGTTGCGCTGCATCTCGTTGGAACCGCCGGCGATCGACCAGACCCGACTGTTCAGATAATCCAGCGCGGCGCGGCGCCCGTCGTCCCCACGCCAGACAAGAGGCATCCCCTGCCCGATTTCCATGACGAGGCGGGCGCGCAGCGGGTCGTGCACGCCCGCCGCGAGCTTCCAGTAGGAGGCGATGCCGGCCGCGGGCTTGTCGCTGGAGCGCAGGAGTCCGGTGATGCGCCGGCCCAGCTCTCCCCGGGCCCAGTCCACGGTGTGGATCCGGGCGATCGCCTGACGGGCGACCGGATCGCCGGCCCGGGCGGCCGCCCAGGCCAGCTCCAGCAGGAACGGACCGATCTCCGCGGCCTGCGCGGGCGGCATGTTGAGCGGGTCGTCGCGGCCCGCGCCGCGCTCCACGAGCAGCATGGTCTGGGCGACGGTCCAGCCCTGGTCCACCTCGCCGATCACCTCGTCGGCGCTCACCCGGACCTCGTCGAGGAACTCCTGGCAGAACTCGGCGTCCCCGGTGATCTCCCGGATGGGCTGGATGGTGACGCCCTCGGCCCGCAGGGGGACCGCGAACCAGGTGAGGCCGCGGTGCTTGGGCGCGTCCCAGTTCGTCCGGGTCAGACACATCCCATAGTCGGCGTAGGAGGCGCCGCTGGTCCAGATCTTCGATCCGGTATCCCGCGGTGTCGTGACGGGGGATGCGGACATGACGGGCGAACGCCCGCGCCGAGGGCGCCTGCCCCGGACGGCCACGTGAGCCTCCCGTGACGACACGGGACGCCGACCCGAGTGCGATCCCGTCTGCTCGCCTCAGGTCGGCGGCGCTACGGCAACCTCAAGGACGAAGCGGCCGACTTCATCCGGGAGGCGATCGTCTCCCGTGCGCTGCCGCCACTCAGCAAGATCGATCAGGACGAGGTCGCCGACGCGCTCGGGATCAGCCGGGCCCCGGTCCGCGAGGCCCTCATCGAACTCGCGCAGAAGGGCTTTGTGGACGCCGTGCCCCGGCGCGGCGCGTTCGTCGCCGAGGTGACCGTCGAGGACATCGAGGACCACTACGAGGTCGTCGCGCTGGTGTCCGGGATGACGACACGGCGTGCGGTCCGCAAGCTCACGCCGCTGGAGACCGAGGAACTGGCGCGACTGCACCGTGAGATCGCCACGACCGAGGACGAGGCCCGCCGCAGGAGCCTCGACCGCCGGTTCTTCCAGATCATCGCCACCGCCGGAAAGTCACCACGGCTCGACGCGATCCTGGAGTTCCTCGGCGGCGTGCTCCAGGGCAGCCTCTACTACGACTCCCCGGCCTGGGTGGACAACGAGGCCCGGTACCGCGAGCTGTTGCTGGCCGAGATCCGGGCGGGCGACGTCGTGACGGCGGCGCGGACCAGCGAGGAGCACGTGCGCTCCTGCGCTGCTGTCACCGTGGAGCACCTGCGGACCCGCGGCTACTGGACGACCCCCCCAGCCGCGCCCTGAAGCCAGGCTGTGTCGTGGCATGACGCGGTACGGCGTGACGTGGCTGTGTGATGTCCGGTCTTCGGTGCCGGGCGGGAATGTCAGGGAAGGTGCCAGTCGACGGGTTGGGCGCCTTGTTCGAGGAGGTGGTTGTTGGCGCGGCTGAACGGTCGGGAGCCGAAGAAGCCGCGGTCCGCGGAGCGGGGCGATGGGTGGGCGGACTCGATTGTCGGGGCGGGGGAGAGGAAGGGGCGCAGGCTGCGTGCGTCGGCGCCCCAGAGGATCGCGACCAGCGGGGTGCCGCGGGCGGCCAGGGCGCGGATCGCCTGCTCGGTGACTTCCTCCCAGCCCTTGCCTCGGTGTGCGCCGGGCTGGCGCGGTGCCGTGGTGAGCACCCTGTTCAGCAGCAGTACCCCTTGGCGGGTCCACGGTGTGAGGTCGCCGTTCGTGGGCCTGGGCACGCTGAGATCCGCGCACAGCTCCTGGAAGATGTTCTCCAGGCTGCCCGGGAGCCGGCGTACCTCGGGCGCGACCGCGAAGCTGTACCCGATGGCCATGCCCGGGGTCGGGTAGGGATCCTGGCCGACGATGAGTACGCGGACGTCGTCGAAGGGTTGCTGGAAGGCTCGCAGCACGTGCTGGCCCGCCGGTAGGTAGCTGCGTCCCGCCGCGATCTCCGCGCGCAGGAAGTCACCCATGGCGGCGATGCGATCGGCCATCGGCTCGAGGGCCTTCGCCCAGCCCGGCTCGAGGATGTCCCGCAGGGGTTGTGCCGGCATGGCTGATCACCCTACCGGGGGTCCTGCGAACAGCCGCGGGGCCTGCCCGTCGGCCCACCGGGATACGGGGAAGTCCTGACGCTGGTAGCCGGCTGCAGGTCGTCGACGATACGAACGAGCCGATCAACGTGAGCCGAGTCAGACATCAGAGCCCTGCTGGAATGATGTGGACATGCGTCCCAGCTCTGGTTCACGGTGGTCGATCGGTTCTCAGGATTCCGTCCTGTGCCTGTGGTCGCAGGGGTCGGTGCTCTCCATCGGCTCGGTCGGTTCCGTGCTGTCGATCGGGTCGATCGGGTCGGCCGCGTCCATCCTCAGCGTGGGGTCCTTCGCCAGTGTCGGCTCGGCGCTGAGCGCCGCCTCTCGCTGGTCGCTGCTGTCCTGGCGAGCCCGTCGAGCCTCGATGTCCGCCCGCTGACCAGTGGTCGGCACACCGGTAGTGGCCGCCGCGGGGGAGCGACCCCGGTAGGCGAACACTGACCGGTGGGCTTCGATGGGTCAGCAGGAGTGAACCGCCCCGGGTTCTTCAGGGACCGGGCGGTTCGGAGATCCTCTCCACCTTCATGTTTCGTCAACGGCGCGGAGGCTGACGTCAGGGTGTGGGTGCCCCTGGATGGTTCACGAACCACAGGTTCTCCTCGACGAGCCGCTCGCTTTTCCATCCCTGCGGCGTGCGCACCATGTCGTGGTGGTAGTAGCCGCCGCAGTAGCTCAGCTCGGTCATCCCCGGCAGCAGCATCGGGTTGTAGAACATCGCCCGGACCTTCGCCCTGTCGCCGTCGAGGTCGATCTCCACGTTGCTGATGAAGTGCTGCGTCCACGGCACCTTGCCCAGTCCCGCCTCGAGCCAGGCGGCGACCTCGTCACGCGAGCCGACGGCCGACGTCACCGAGCTGTAGTCGAGGAACGCGTCAGGGGTGAACAGCGTCCGGAAAAGATCCCAGTCCCTCGAGTCGCAGCTTCGGGCGTACCGGGTGAGCACCTCGTTGATCTCGATCTTGTCGGATAACGTCTGCAGGTCCATCGGGGACTTCCTCTCACTGCCGGCTTTCACTGGCGAACTGTTCACGAGACGTGCAGCGACACCCGCACCGCGTCACGGCCGGGGACACGGCGATCCAGCAGCGCGAAGGCGTCTTCGAAGCGATCGAGCGGGAAGGTCTCGCCGGCCAGCGCGGCGGTCGGCACCTGGCCGTCGTTGATGAGCGCGACCGCGCGGGCCGCGTCGAGTCCGGCCCCGGGACCGATGGTGATCCCCCGGAACAGGAGCGAGTTGCTGTCCAGGCCGTTCACCGGCTCGTCCTTCAGCCCGGCGATGACGATGTGGCCGCCCCTGCCGACAAGCTCCATCGCGGTGTTGACCGTCACCGAGCTCCCGGACGCCGCGTCGATCACGACGTCGGCCATGCGTCCACCGGTGATGTCGGCGAGGCGCTGCGCGGCGTTCTCCGTCTGGACGTCGATCACGTGGTCAGCGCCCACCTGCAGGGCGCAGTCGAGCCGGGACCGGTCCTGCGAGAGGCCGGTGACCACGATCGTGCCAGCGCCCGCGGCGCGGGCCGCGACGACGGTGGCCAGGCCCATGTGGCCGGGTCCCTCGATGACGACGGTGTGATCGTCCTTGACCGGGTGGACCCACGTGACCGCGCAGGACAACGCCTCGAAGATCGTGAGCTCCGCCGCGGGAAGGTCCTCCCGGAGGCGGTAGACCGCGGATCCCGGCAGGATCTCCATGTAGTCGGCATAACCGCCGTAGAGACCGGAGCCCTCCTTCACCGAGAAGTCGATCCCGTAGGCGCGGGTGCCGCCTTCGGGGGTGATGACGATCGTGCGGACGGCGACCCGGTCTCCTTCCGCGACGCCCCATTCCTCGGCTGCCCGCGCGTCGATCTTCTCGATCCGGCCGACGACCTCATGGCCTGGAACCACGGGGAACGCCCCGCCTCTCGGGGTGCGACCGATGCCGTGGAACTGGTCGACGTCGCCGTGACACAAGCCCGTCGCCTCCACCCGCAGCACCGCGCCACCCGGCTGGGGATCAGGCACCGGCAGGTCGCGCTCCTCCCAGGTCCGGTCACCGTTGAAAACAATCGCACGACCCATGCCTGCGCTCCCTTGCTCCGGAGCCGAAACTCGCCGGTGTTATCGGCGGCACGAGGCGTGGGACACCCGGGCCGCCTCCGCCGTGACCTCGCGTTGGCACCAGGACCCTACGCCTAGAACGGCACTCAGTACCACCCTGGACATCAAGAACCAGTTGTGGTTCGAGGTACCGTGGCGGTGCGGGGTGCCGGGTTCGACTCGATGGCCACGTCCGCGCTCCCGGTGAGCGGGGTGCCGTCATCTGGGGCCGGGCCAGTCAGGATCGGATCACGAGTCGCGTCGCGGCCCGTCCGCCGTCGCCTGAGTCGGAGTTCGTCGGGTTCCGGTTCCCGACTGAGATGATCGTGCCGGCAGCAACGACGGGCTCGCCGTGACGTGCAGGTGGCGCGCCGACTCGACCTCGATGTACTCCGCCATGTCCATCCGCTCGGCAGACAGCACGTTGGCCTTCATCATCCGCAGCGGGAACGGATGGTGGCCCGCGAGCTCGTCGGCCAGCGCGAGCACCTCGTCGTGCAGCGTGTCGGCCGGGAACAGCCGGGTGACGAGGCCGAAGGCGAGCGCGTCCTGCGCCGTCACCTTCTCCGGAAAGAACAGCAGCTCGCGAGCACGGGCCGCGCCGACGAGCCGCGCAAGCGACCAGACGAGACCCATGTCTCCGGACACGCCGACTTTCAGGAAACCGGTCGCGAACCTGGCGCGTTCGGACGCGAACCGGAAGTCGCACGCGCACGCCCATCCCATCGCCGCGCCCGCGCAGCCACCGTCGATCGCGGCGATCGTCAGCTGCGGCATCGTGTGCAGCAATGTCGACGCGTGGTACACGGCGCCGAGCCGTTCCAGCGTCACCGGTTCCGACGAGTGGCCGCCGGTGAGATCAGCGCCGACCGAGAAGTCGTTGCCCGCGCCACGCAGCACAACGACGCGTGCATCACTGGCCGGCACGGGGGATAGCGCTTCATAGAGCTCTTCGCACATCTGAACGGTCACGCCGTTGCGGCGGCCGGGCCGGTGCAGCGTCACGATCGACACCGCGCCCCGCTGCTCCAGCAGCACGGATGGTTCCACGATGACCGCCTTCGTATGATCGAGGCCGGATATGCCGTTCCCACCGGTACGTGACGACCTGCGCTGAGTCAGAAGGCTCCGGGGCGGACGGTGCGCATGACGTCGTCGAGGACCTTGTCGAGGGGCGCCTGGCCATCGGTTGCCCTCCAGGCCCTGTTCGCTGCCTCCAGGCATGCCAGCGCGGCACCGATGATCGCCTCGGGGCGCGCGTCGATACCGGCCTCGGTGGAAGTGGGGCCAAGACGGTCGGCGATGTGGGGGATGAGCGGGTCGTGCCACCGGCACTGCTTTTCCAGGTTGCGGGCCCGCAGCTCGGGACTACCATCGATCATGAGTCGCAGGCCGAGGGTGCCCTGTGGATCGCCTGCGTGGTAGTCGAGGAGAACGTCGAAGGCCCGGCGCAGCGCCGTCCAGGCATCCTCATCCGCGGGCCGTTTCGCCAGGGCGTCGACGAGTAGTCGGCCGAGGGTGCTCAGGTGGCCGAGTACGACGTCTTCCTTCGAGGTGAAGTAGCGGAAGAAGGTGCTGCGGGACATTCCGGCGGCGGCCGCGATCTCATCGATCGTCGTCGTGTCGTAACCCTTGCGGGCGAACAGGTCCATCGCGACGGACACCAGTTCGGCCCGCACAGCCCGCCGGGTGCGTTCGCGGAGCCCCAGCTCTCCAGACGCCTCAGCCATCACTTTTGCACTGTACCCCGCACCATAACTGCTTGGCGATGTCCAGATCGGTACTGAGTGCAGTTTTTGGCGCAGAGTTTGACGCGGCGGCCCGGGACATACGCCGAGCCGGCACGCTCGGGTGAGGTGTTCGCCCCTGGCGGTGGCCTGGGCAACCGTTCCGAGCTCGCTCGGCCCGGTCGCCGGCACGGCGGTGAACGGTGGCGGTCAGGCGCCGCGCTGGAGCGAATCGACCATCACCCCGCGGCTGTAGGCGAGCGCGATCTGCGAGCCGGGCGGTCCACCCGGCTCCGTGGTGTCGATGCGACGGAACTCGGCTACCTGGTGGTCGTCCCGGAACCGCGCGATCGCGCCCTCCAGGTCGCGGGTGACATAGCCGAGCTGGAAGAAGTTCTCAGGCTGGATCGAGGGTGACATGAGGCTCGCTCACGGGAGTCGGCGGGCTGGCGGGACGGGGAGCGTCGGCCGGATGACGCCTGGCGGCGACGATGCCGCCGTCGACGCGCAGGTCGCACCCGGTGATGTAGCTGGCGCTGTCGGAGACGAGGAAGTCGATCGCCGCCGCAATGTCGGCGGGCATTCCGAGCCGCCGTAGCGGGGTCACCTCCGCGGCCGCGGCGGCCAGCGGGTTCGCCGCCATCTCCTGGCGGCCCATCGGGGTCAGCACGGTGCCCGGCGAGACCGACAGGATGCGGGCACCGCGCTCGGCCCAGGCACCGGCCGACCGTTCCACCAGCCGCAGGACGCCGCGCTTCGACGCCCCGTAGGCGCGTACAGCGAAGAAATAGGGAGTCGGGTTCGGGTCGGCGGCGAGCAGGAGCCGCTCCAGGTCGACGGCGAGGCGGCCGGAGTGCGGGTCGTCGAGCACGGCGTCGACCTCGGCCGATGAGCTGAAGGTGTGGGCCGCCACCGAGCCGATGCAGACCGCCGAGCTGCCGGGGACGGCCAGCGGCAGGAACGCGTCGAGCAGGTGCGCCGTCCCGCGGAGGTTGACCTCCACGATCGTCCGCGGGCCGGCGAGGGCGGGGGAGAGGCCGGCCGTGTGGACCAGCGTGCCCAGGGTGCCGGCCTCGCTCACCGCCGCGGCGAGCCGCTGGACGCTGTCCGAGCTCGCCACGTCGGTGGCGACGGAGAGGGCGATGTCGTAGCCCTCTTCTGTGAGGCTGTCGTGCAGCGCGGCCAGCGCGACCTCGTTGCGGCCGGAGAGGACGAGCCGGTAGCGCACGCCGAGGCGCCGGGCCACGGCGCGGCCTGTTCCGCCGTAGGCGCCGGTGATCACGGCTAAGGATTTTCGACTGGTGCCGATCAGATTCATGACTTCGCCCGAGTCTCCGGCCCGCTCAGCGGGCGCTCCAGATGATGCTCTTGGACAGCAGGAACTCCTCGAGGCCGAACTCGCCGCGCTCGAGGCCGAGCCCGCTCTGCTTGTAGCCGCCGAACGCGGTGTGCGGGCTGGAGCCCGCGCCGCCGCCGTTGATGTAGATCATTCCGGTGCGCAGCCGCTTGGCGATCTCGTAGGCGCGTACCGGGGACTGCGCCCAGACCCCGCCGCCGAGCCCGAACTCGCTGTCGTTGGCGAGCCGGACCGCCTCGTCGTCGTCGTCGAAGGCGATGACGACGCCGACCGGGCCGAAGAACTCCTTGCGGGCGACCGTCATCGAGTTGTCGACATCGACGAACAGCGTCGGCTCGACGAAGAACCCCTTGTCGAGATGGGCGGGCCGGCCCCCGCCGTAGGCGACCTGGGCGCCCTCGGCGCGGCCGGCGGAGATGAGGCTCTCGACCTTCGCCCGCTGGGCCGCGCTGATCAGCGGTCCCATGGTCGTGGCGGGGTCGGCCGGGTCGCCGACCGTGATGTGATCAAGGCTCTGCTTGACCAGGCCGACGAGCTCGTCGAGACGTGAGCGGTGCACCAGCGTCCGGGTCAGCAGGCTGCAGCCCTGGCCGGCGTGGGTGGTCATGCCGTTGACGATCGTCGGGACGACGAGGTCGAGGTCGACGTCGGCGGTGATGATGTTGGCGGACTTGCCGCCGAGCTCGAGCACGACCTTCTTCAGCGACTGCGCCGCCTGGGTGTAGACCAGCCGGCCCACGGTGTCGGAGCCGGTGAAGCTGACGATGTCGACCCCGGGATGGGTGGTCAGCGCCTCGCCGGCCGCTATGCCGCCGCTCACGATGTTGAGCACGCCGGGCGGCAGGCCGGCCTCGTCGGCCATCTCGCCCAGGACGAACGCCTCGAGCGGGGTGGTCGGCGCCGGCTTGAGGACGACCGTGCACCCCGCGGCCAGTGCCGGGGCCAGCTTGAGGATGTTGAGGAAGAGCGGGAAGTTGTAGGCCGAGATGAGCGCGGCGACGCCGTAGGGCTCGCGGCGGACGACCCCCTGGGCGAGCGTCGGCCCGACCGTCGGCAGCATCGCCCGCTCGAACGGGAACTGCCGCAGCACCCGCTCAGCCATGTCCCTGAAATGGTGAAGTGGGACGCTGACCTGCAGCGTGTCGGCCAGGGCCCGCGTCGAGCCGGCCTCCCGGACGCTGAGTTCCTTGAGTTCGTCGACGCGCCGCTCCATCACGTCGGCCATGCGCAGCAGCGCGGTGGCGCGCTCGTTGGCGCTGAGCGTCGGCCACGGGCCCTCGTCGAACGCCCGCCGGGCGGCGGCGACGGCCCGGTCGACGTCGCTGACGGTTCCGTCGGGGACGGCGCCGATGACCTCTTCGGTCGCCGGGTTGAGGACCTCGAGGACGCCGTCGCCGTCGCTGTCCCGCCACGCGCCGTCGATGTACAGCTGGTAGGTCAGCGCCGACATCGGATACCACCCTCTTAGAACACTAGAATAATTGATTGAACTATTTTAGTATGGCGGCAGTCGCAGGCGAAGGCAAGCAGCTCGCGTGGGGTCGGGCCGAGGTCAGCGAGGGGCGCGGCGTCCTCGGGCACAAGGGACAGGAGCACATCCGTGGGACGCATGGACGGCAAGGTCGTCTTCATCACCGGTGCGGCGCGTGGCCAGGGGCGGGCGCACGCCGTCCGGGTAGCGGCGGAGGGAGGCGACGTCGTGGCCGTCGACCTGTGCGCCGACATCGCCTCCACGCCCTACCCGATGGCGACCCGGGACGACCTGGACGAGACGGCCCGCCTGGTCAAGGAGCGCGGCGGCCGCGTCGTCGCGCAGGTCGCCGACGTCCGCGACCGGGCCGCGCTGGCCGCCGCCGTCGCCGAGGGCATCGCCCAGTTCGGCCGGTTGGACGGCGTGGTGGCCCAGGCCGGTATCTGCCCGCTCGGTACGACGGCGCCGCAGGCCTTCGTCGACGCGGTCAGCGTCGACTTCGGTGGCGTCTTCAACGCCGTCGACGTCGCCCTGCCCCACCTGCAGCCCGGGGCCTCGATCGTCGCGACGGGAAGCCTGGCCGCGTTGATCCCCGGCACATTGGACAACGCGGCCAAGGGGTCCGGCGGCCTGGGCTACGCCTGGGCCAAGCGGGCGGTGGCGTCGCTGGTCCACGACCTCGCCGTCGTCCTGGCTGGTCAGAGCATCCGGGTGAACGCCGTCCACCCGACCAACGTCAACACCGACATGCTGAACAACGACGTCATGTACCGGGCGTTCCGCCCGGACCTGGCCGAGCCCACCCTCGAGGACGTGCTGCCGTCGTTCCCGGCCATGACCGCGACAGGCGACCCGTACGTCGAGCCCGAGGACATCGCCGACGCGGTCCTCTTCCTGCTCTCCGACGAGTCCCGCTTCATCACCGGCACCCAGCTCCGCGTCGACGCGGGAGGTTACGTCAGGCTGCGGCCGCAGGTGCCCGCCTTCTGACGGCCCGCCCGACGCGTCACTCCTCGGAAGGTGCGGCCGTCCCGTCGAAAGGCGGGTCGGCCCGGCCGGGGGGGACGTAGGTGAGGAAGCCGGTCTCGCCGGGCCTCGCCGCCGCGTTCCAGCTGTTGCGCGCCAGCGCGGCCAGCGCGGCCTCGACGGCCGCGATCTCCGCCCGCAGCCGGCCGCCCGTCTCATCGAAGTTCAGCAGGTCGTGGTCGTCGTCGTCCAGGGGTCTGGTCGGCTCTTTCTCCATGCGTCGCTCCTCGGGTGGAACGCGGGCTGTATCAGTGGCGCTATCGTGCGATATAGTGCAATAGGTTATATGATCGACAGCACAATCGAGGGGACCTGAAGGGACGCTGGATGCCACTCCAGGACTACATGCAGATCATTTCGGTCGACGATCACCTCATCGAACACCCGCGGGTCTTCGCCGACCGGCTCCCGCGCAAGTTCCTGGACGCGGGCCCGCGCATCGTCGAGGACGAGCAGCGCCGGCACGTGTGGCATATGGAGGACCAGGTCTTCCCGTACATCGGGCTGAACGCGGTCGCCGGCAAGACGCCCGAGGAGTTCGGGATGGAGCCGCTGCGCTTCGACGACATGATCCCGGGCTGCTACGACCCGGTCGAGCGGGTCAAGGACATGGACCTCGACGGGATCCAGGCCGCCTGCTGCTTCCCGTCGTTCCCCGGCTTCGGTGGCCGGGTGTTCATGCGGGCCAAGGATCCTGAGCTGGGGCTGGCCTGCGTGCGGGCCTGGAACGACTTCAGCATCGACGAGTGGTCGGCGTCGGCGCCCGAGCGGTTCGTGCCGCTGGCCCTGCTCCCGCTGTGGGACCTCGACCAGGCGGTGGCCGAACTACGCCGGGTCGCGGCCAAGGGTGCCCGTACCGTCTCGTTTCCCGACAGCCCGGTCCCGCTCGGGCTGCCGTCGTTCCACGACGACCACTGGGGTCCGCTGTGGGACGTCCTCGAGGAGACCGGGATCCCGGTGAGTCTGCATTTCGGCTCGGGCAGCTTCGTACCCGGCTTCAACTTCTCGGCCGCCGCGCTCTCGCCCAACCCGCCCGCGCCCGGCCAGGCGCCCCCCGCGACGTCGTTCGCCCTCTACGCGACCAACCTGATGTGGTCGACCGTGGACCTGCTGTTCTCCGGGCAGCTACAGAAGCACCCGGGCCTGAAGTTCATGCTCTCCGAGGGCGGCATCGGCTGGCTCCCCTACATCGCCGAGCGGGCCGACTGGGTCTGGGGCCGCCACCGTTACTACCAGCCCATCGACTTCGACACCCGCCCCAGCGAGCTGCTCCGCAAGCACTTCTGGGGCTGCTACATCGACGACCGGTTCGGGCTGACCAACCGGCACGCGATCGGTGTCGACCGGATCTGCGTCGAGATCGACTACCCCCACTCGGACTCCATGTGGCCGAACAGCCGCAAGGTGATTGCCGAGTCACTCCTCGACGTGCCCGACGACGAGGCCCACAAGATCGTTGAGCTCAACGCCCGTGACGTCTTCAACTTCCCGCGCTCCTGAGCGGGCCGGTGCGCCTGGGGCGGGCTCGGCCTCCGCGAGCGCATCTCCCACCGGCGCGGCTTCCGCCGGAGCGGCTCCCGTCACGCGGCCGCGGCCTCAGCCGACGCTCGCCAGCGGCGAGTTCTGGACGTCCGGCGCGGACGGTGTGCTGCGCATCCTCCGGTGCGGGGACTGCGGGGCCTACACCCATCCGCCGCTGCCGCGCTGTCGCGTCTGCCGCGGCGGCGCGATGACGATGGCGGCGGTCTCCGGTCGTGGGGTGGTCGCCGGGTTCACCGTCAACCACCAGCAGTGGTTACCCGATTTCCCGCCGCCGTACGTCGTGGCGGTGGTGGCGCTCGCGGAGGACGACGGCGTCCGGCTGACCACCAACATCGTCAACTGCGAGCCCGGCGACGTGCGGATCGGCCTGGCGGTGCGGGTGCTGTTCGAGCAGGCCGACGACGTCTACCTCCCGCTGTTCGAACCGGATCCGGACCGCGCGGGCGAGGTGCTCGCGGTGCCCGAGCCGCGCGAGCTGACAGCGGCCGCGAGGCCGGTGTCGGCGGCGAGGTTCGAGGAGAAGGTGGCCCTCACCGGCGTCGGCCAGTCGCGGGTGGGCCGCCGGCTGATGGTCGATCCGCTCGAGCTCACCGTCCAGGCGTGCCTGGCGGCGGTCGAGGACGCGGGGCTCACGCTCGACGAGATCGACGGGTTGTCCACCTACCCGGGCCGGGTCGGCGGGCCGGGCATGTCCGAGGGCGGGATAGCACCCCTCGCCGAGGCGCTGCAGCTGCACCCGACCTGGATCAACGGCGCGGGGGACACCCCGGGTCAGGCCGGGGCGATCATCGCGGGGATGCTGGCGGTGGCCGCGGGGCTGTGCCGTCACGTGCTGTGCTTCCGGACGGTGTGGGAGTCCTCCCACGCCGCGCTCGTCCGCGCCGGCCGTCGAGACCGCCCCCGACCGCCCGCGGCCCGCGGTACTGGTCGACGCGGTCGGCACCCAGATCCTCGAGCGGATCAGCTGGGACCAGGACACCCTGACCCACGAGCCGCAGATCCGGGGACCCGCGCGCCACCTGTGGACCCGGTCGTCACTGCGTCCCGACGACGTCGACGTCGCGCTGCTCTACGACGGGTTCACGTTCAACGCGCTGTCCTGGATCGAGGGACTCGGCTTCTGCGAGCCCGGCGGTGCGCGCGAGTTCATCGACGAGGGCCGGGGGATCGCCCTGGACGGTCGGCTGCCGCTGAACCCGCACGGCGGCCAGCTCTCCGCCGGGCGGCTGCACGGCTTCGGCTTCGTCCGCGAGGCGATGCTCCAGCTGCGCGGCGAGGCGCGCGGGCGGCAGGTCTCGGACGCCGAGGTGGCCGTGGTCTGCACGGGCGGCGGCGCGCCGGGCAGCGCGCTGCTGCTGAGACGGGGCTGATCCCCCGTCAAGATCCCCCGTCGAGCTCTCTCGCCGAGCGACGACAGACCGGACCGATCGACCGCCCGCTTCGCGGGAGCACAGCCGGAACCGAGGAGATCCAGAGAACCATGCAGCTACCGATGCAGGGCATCCGAGTGCTCGAGGTGGCCCAGTTCACCTTCGTCCCGGCGGCGGGTGCGATCCTGGCGGACTGGGGCGCCGACGTCATCAAGGTCGAGCACGCCGTGCGCGGCGACGGACAGCGCGGGCTCACGAACGTCCTGGGTGTCGACGCGATCGCGAAGGGCAGCAGCTTCTCGCCGATCGTCGAGGGGCCGAACCGGGGCAAGCGCAGCGTCGGGCTGGCGCTGGAGAACCCGCAGGCCCGCGAGCTCCTCGACGATCTGATCAGGCAGAGCGACGTCTTCCTGACCAACTTCCTGCCCGACGCGCGCGCCAAGCTGCGGATCGAGCTCGACGACGTCCGCAAGGTCAACCCGGAGATCATCTACGTGCGCGGCTCCGGCTTCGGCACCCGCGGCCCCGAGGCGGGCAAGGGCGGCTACGACATGACCGCCTTCTGGGCCCGTGCGGGCGGCGGCGCGGGAGCCACCCCGCCCGGCGCCGACCGGCTGGCCCCGATGCCCGCGGGCGGGTTCGGCGACAACATCGGCGGCATGACCATCGCCGGCGGCGTCGCGGCGGCCCTGTTCGCCCGTGCCACCACGGGGGAGACCTCGGTCGTCGACGTGTCCCTGCTGGGTGTCGGGGCCTGGGCGACGCAGTTCACCGTCAACCTGGCGCTGATGGCCGGCGGCCCGCCGCCGCGGCCGCCCGCCCCGCGGCACGGCTCGGCGCGCAATCCGCTGGTCGGCCCGTACCGCACCGCCGACGACCGGTGGCTGCTGTTCTCGATGCTGCAGCCCGGTCGCTACTGGGCGGAGTTCTGCGAGGTCGCGGGGCGGCCGGAGCTCGTCTCCGACGAGCGGTTCGACACGGTCGAGAAGCTGATGGACCGGGCGCCCGTGGCGGCCGAGATCGTCTCGGAGATCATCGGCGGGCGGACCCTCGAGGACTGGCTGGCCAGGCTCGCGCACATCGAGGGCCAGTGGGCCGTCGTCCAGGACGCCTGGGGCGTGGCCAACGACGTCTCGCTGCGGGCCAACGGAATGATCACGACGGTCGAGGACGCCGAGGGCGTGCCCAGGGAGCTGGTGGCCAGCCCCGTGCAGTTCGACGAGCAGGCGGCCGCGTTGCGCCGGGGTCCGCTGTTCGCCGAGCACACCGACGACGTCCTGCGCGATCTCGGGCTCAGCGACGAACGGCTGATCGAGCTCAAGCTGGCCGGTGCGATCACCTGACGACGGGCGCGACCGCGCTCGGACGAGCGACGGGCTTCGGACGAGGCGGCGCTCGGACGAGCCCAGCACGGAGGAGAGGAGAGGCTCGATGCGGGTGACTATCGATATGGACAAGTGCTCCGGCCACGCGCGTTGCTACGGGACCGATCCGGACCTGTTCCAGATCGACGACATCGGCTACGCGTTGCGCCCTGAGTTCGAGGTGCCGGCGGGGGGCGAGGAGACGGCGCGCGAGGCCGCGGCCTCCTGCCCCGAGCGGGCCATCACGGCGCAATGACCCGGCGATGACCGCGACCCGGCGATGACCGCGTCCTTCGGCGGCCGGAGCCCGGTCGCCCACCAACCGGATCGCCATCACCCAGCGACGGAGGGAGTCCGCATGTCTGTTACCGAACCGGTGCCGAGCCGGTGCCCGGCCGTGACCTACTCACCCCACGAACAGCGTCCGGTCGGAGAGTGGACCGCCTTCTTCGACCAGCTGCGCGACGAGGCGCCGGTGGTGCGCAACACCTTCGCCAACGGCTACTACGTGCTCACCCGGTACGAGGACATCCTCAGTGCCTACCAGGACACCGACACCTTCTCGACCCAGGCGGTCACGGTCCTGGAGCCGGACCCCAGCTACCGCTGGATCCCGCACATGCTCGGCGGCAACGAGCACCGGCAGTGGCGGCGGCAGCTCGGCCCGTACTTCTCGCCGCGGGCGATCGAGGGGCTCGACGACCGGATCCGGGCGCGGGCGGTCGGGCTCATCGAGTCGTTCGCCGACCGCGGGTCCTGTGACGTGATCACCGACTTCTCGTTCCACTTCCCGACGACGATCTTCCTCGAGCTGATGGGGCTCCCGGTCGGCGACCTCGACCGGTTCATGGCCTGGGAAGCCAACATCCTGCACTCGAACGGCTCGACGCCGGAGGAGATCGCCCACAACCGGACGACGGCGATGGCGGCGGTGTACGAGTACTTCGGCTCGGTCATCGCCGATCGCCGGCGCAGGCCCGGGGACGACCTGGTGAGCCACGCGATCGCCTTCAAGGTCGACGGCCGGCCGGTGACCGACGACGAGGTCCTCTCCTACTGCTTCTTCATGTTCATGGCGGGGTTGGACACCGTCGCGGCCGCGCTCGGCTACTCGCTCTACCACCTGGCGACCCACCCCGAGGACCGGGCGCGGATCGTGGCGGACCCGGCGCTGATCCCGTCGGCCATCGAGGAGATCCTGCGGGCCTACGCGTTCACCATCCCGGCGCGCAAGGTCACCAGGGACATCGAGGTCGCCGGGTGCCCGATAGCGGCCGGATCGATGGTGCAGCTGCCCATCAAGGCGGCGATGCGCGACGGCGCCGCCTTCGCCAGCGCCTCGGAGGTGCTGATCGACCGCAAGCCGAACAACCACATCGCCTTCGGTGCCGGCCCGCACCGCTGCCTGGGTTCGCACCTCGCGCGCCACGAGCTGGCGATCGCGCTGGAGGAGTGGCACAAGCGGATCCCCGACTACCGCCTCGCGGACGATGCCGTCATCACGGAGCTCGGTCGCAGCTCCGGCCCCGACACGGTGCCGGTCGTCTGGGCGCGCTAGCGGGCACGGGCACGGGCCAGCCGCGGGACCGGCGCGTCCGGCGGCTGGCCCGCTCGTCCGGTGGCGGCGGGTGGTGCGCGGCGGGTGGTCAGAGGATCACCGATCTGAGCGCGCCCGCCGCGCTGCTCCGGCCGTTCAGGCCACGCGGTCGGTCATGCGCCCTTGGGCGTGAAGCGGAGTGCGCCGTCCAGGCGGATCGTCTCGCCGTTGAGGTAGACGTTCTCGGCGATCTGCTGGGCGAGCTGGGCGTACTCCTCCGCGCGTCCCATGCGCTTCGGGAACGGCACGGCCCCGCCCCAGTAGGCGTCGAGCTGCTCCGGGTCGGCGTTGCGGAAGGCCGGGGTCAGGAAGGTGCCGGGCGCGATGGTGACGACCCGGATCCCGGCCGGGGCGAGGTCGCGCGCGAGCGGCAGCGTCATCGCGACGATGCCGCCCTTCGCCGCGCTGTACCCCGTCTGGCCGATGGTGCCGTCGAAGGCCGCGATGGAGGCGGTGTTGATGATGACGCCCCGCTCGCCGTGCTCGAGCGGTTCCGAGCGGGCGATCGCCGCCGCCGCCAGCCGGTCGATGTTGTAGGTGGCCGCCAGGAAGATGTCGAGCACGCGGGTGAACGACGTCTGCGGCGCCGGGGCGTTCGACCTGTCGAGGGTGCGCTGGCCGCCCGGCCCGCCGTGGGCGACGACGGCGATGCGCAGCGGGCCGAGCTCGCCGGCCTGGTCGAGGGCCGCCTGGATGGACGCCTCGTCGGTGACGTCGGTGCGCGCGAAGGCGGCGCCCTCGCCGAGCTCCTCGACGACCGCCCGGCCCTTGTCCTCGTCGAGGTCGGCGACGAGGACCTTCGCGCCCGCCGCGTGCAGTCGTCGTGACGTGGCGGCCCCGAAGCCGCCCCCGCCGCCGGCCACGAAAGCCACTGCGCCCTTGATCTCCATCGCCGTACCGCCCTCTTCCGTTGTCCGTCGATCCCCGCGACCGCAGCTTACAGTTGAACAATTAAACTGAAATAGTTATATTGCGCCAGAGGGTAGAGGGAGGGCAGCTCATGAGGCTCAGCTTCACCGCCGAGCACGAGCAGTTGCGGCGGGCCGTCCGCGATTTCCTGGCGGAGCGGTCGCCGGCGGCCGCCGTCCGGCGACTGATGGACTCGACCGCCAACCGCGACGACGACGTGTGGACCCGGCTGGCCGGGGAGCTCGGCCTGGTGGGCCTCGGCCTGCCCGAGCAGTACGGCGGCTCCGGCTTCGGCGAGATCGAGGTCGGGATCGTGCTGGAGGAGATGGGCCGGGCGCTGCTCGTGGCCCCCTACCTGAGCACCGCCGTGCTCGCGGGTCAGACCCTGGCGACGTCCGAGGACCGGGAGGCGCAGCAGCGGTGGCTGCCGGGGATCGCGGCCGGCTCGCTGACCGCGACGCTGGCGGTCGCCGACGAGTCGGGATCGTGGGAGCTGACCGACCCGGCGACGAGCGCCGAGCCGCGCGGCGGGCAGTGGCTGGTCTCCGGCCCGAACCACTACGTCCTCGACGGCCACAGCGCCGACCTGCTCCTGGTGGTGGCGCGGGCCGCGGACGGGACGGGGGTGTTCGCGGTCGAGGGGACGGGCCCCGGGGCCGT
Organism: Parafrankia sp. EAN1pec; assembly: GCF_000018005.1. GTDB lineage: Bacteria > Actinomycetota > Actinomycetes > Frankiales > Frankiaceae > Parafrankia > Parafrankia soli. The sequence continues at coordinate 5,466,120 of NC_009921.1, read as the reverse complement.
GCGCGCCAGGCTCGACAGCCTCGACCCCACCCGGGACCTCGCCTCGGTCGTCCTACGGGAGGCGCCCGCGGTCCGGGTCGGCGCGGGCCGGGAGGCGACAACGTGGCTGGGCGAGGTCCACGACCGGGCACTCGCGGCCCTGGCGTCGGAACAGGTCGGCGGCGCGGCGCGGTGCCTGGAGCTCGCCGTCGACTACGCGAAGGTACGGGAGCAGTTCGGCCGGCCGATCGGCTCGTTCCAGGCGATCAAGCACAAGTGCGCCGCCCTGCTCGTCGAGGTCGAGAGCGCCCGCTCGGCGGTCTACCACGCCAACGCCGCACTGGCCGCCGACGACCCGGAGGGGACGGTCGCCGCGGCGGTCGCGTCGGCGTACGCATCGCGGGCGTTCACCCTCGCCGCCAAGGAGTGCATCCAGATCCACGGCGGCATCGGGTTCACGTGGGAGCACGACGCGCACCTCTTCCTGCGGCGGGCGAAGTCCTCCGAGCTGTTCTTCGGGGCACCGCGGGCGCAGCGCAATCGGCTCGCGGACCTGGTCGGGATCTGAGCGGTGACGATGACGCCAGCAGGCTCCGACCGGTCCGACCGGACCGCCGCCGAGACCACCAGCGAGACGACCACCGGCCCCGCGGCCGAGACCCGCACCGGGCCGGACAGCGACGAGGAGTTCCGCGCCCAGCTGCGGGACTTCCTGGCGACCCGGCATCCCGGGCGCCCGCCGAAGAAGCCGGACGAGCGGGTCGCCTGGACGAAGGCCTGGCTGGCGACCCTGTTCGACCACGGCTACGCCGGCCCCAGCTGGCCGCGTGAGTTCGGCGGGATGGACCTGCCGTTCGGGCGGCAGGTGATCTACCAGGAGGAGCTGGCCCGCGCGCGGGTGCCCGGCCCGCTCGGCACCGGCCTCAATATCGCCGCCCCGACGATCATCCGGTACGGCACGCAGGAACAGAAGGAACGCTGGCTCGCGCCGATGCTGCGCGGCGACCGGATCTGGGTGCAGGGGTACTCCGAACCCGGCGCCGGCTCGGACCTGCCGAGCCTGCGCACCACCGCCCGCCGGCAGGGCGATGAGTACGTCGTCAACGGCCAGAAGGTCTGGACGTCGCACGCGGCGAGCGCCGACATCATCTTCGCGCTGGTCCGGACCGGCACGCAGCAGAGCCGCCAGCGCGGCATCAGCTACCTGATCGTGGACGCGCACGGGCCCGGCGTGCAGGTGCGGCCGCTGCGCGACCTGACCGGCGGCTACCTGTTCGCCGAGGTGTTCTTCGACGACGTCCGGGTGCCGGTCGCCGACCGGATCGGTGCCGAGAACGAGGGCTGGGCGCTCGCCCGGACGAGCCTCGGGCACGAACGGGCCGCCGGGGCGATGAACCAGGCCGCGCTCTACCGGCGGGTGCTCACCGAGCTCGAGCAGCTCGCGCGGGAGCGTGGCCTGCTGGCGGACGGCGTCGTCCGGGACCGGTTCGCGGACCTGGAGATCCGGGTGCGGGTCATGCGCTACAACGCCCAGCGGGTCATCTCCGACATCCTGGCCAAGGGCGAGCCGGGCCCGACGTCGTCGGTGTCGCGGCTGCTGATCACGGAGTTCGAACAGGAGATCCACGAGCTCGCGGTCGACCTGCTCGGGCCGGCCGGCCTGTTGCTCAAGACCGAGCCCGGGTCGGTGCAGGGTGGGCGCTGGCTGCACGGATTCCTGCGGACCAGGGCGTCGACGATCGGTGCCGGCACCCGCGAGATCCAGCTCAACACGCTCGCCGAGCAGGTGCTCGGACTTCCGTACGACCCGGCGATGCCGCCGCGCTGACCGACGTTTAGGGAGACTCCATGCGGTTGGAGACCAGTCCGGACCTGGTGGAGTTCCGGGCCGAGGTTCGCGCGTTCATCGCCGAACACGGCCCGGGACCGCGCCGGCGCACGGGGGTCCGCGCGCCCGAACCGGAGGAGATGCCCGGCCTGCGGGCCTGGATCGGCAGGCTCTACGCCGCCGGCTACCTGGGCCAGGCCTGGCCCGTCGAGTACGGCGGCCGGCCGGGGGCCCGCCCGGAGCACGGGTTCATCGTCGCGGAGGAGCTCGCGCGGGCCCGCACCTGGGGCGAGGTCGGCGCCGCCGCGCTCGCGGCCGGAGCGCTGATTGGGTTCGGCAGCGAGGAGCAGAAGCGACGCTTCCTGCCGCGGATCCGGACCGCCGAGGACCTGTGGTGCCAGCTGTTCAGCGAACCGGGCGCGGGCAGCGACCTCGCCGCCCTGTCCACCCGGGCGCGCCTGGACGGCGACCACTACGTCGTCGACGGGCAGAAGGTGTGGACGACGAACGGCCACCACGCCGACCTGGGCTACCTGCTGGCGCGCACGAGCACGGACGGCCCCAAGCAGGCCGGCATCACGGCGTTCGCGATGGACATGCGCAGCCCGGGCGTCGACATCCGCCCGCTGCGCGAGATCACCGGCACCAACGACTTCAACGAGGTGTTCCTCGACGGCGTGCGGATCCCGGTCGAGCGGGTGATCGGCCGGGTCGACGACGGCTGGCGGGTCGCCAACCTGAGTCTCGGCCATGAACGCAGCGGTGTGGGCGCCCGGGGGGTCGAGCTGTTCGGCCAGCTCGACGACCTGTTCGCGCTCGCCGGGCAGGCCACCGTCGGCGGCGGGCCCGCCCTGGCGGACGGCGCGACCCGCCAGCGGCTCGGCCGGCTCGCGACCCGCGTCCACGTGGCCGACAAGATGAGCAAGGCGGTGCAGTCGCGCATGGTCAACCGCACCGAGGACCCCGCGGACGCGCCGCTGGCCAAGGTGTTCTACAGCGAGGTCAACCTGGAGGCGGCCGAGACCGGCGTCGCCCTGCAGGGCATCGGCGGCCTCGGCGTGGACGAGGACGCCCCCTGGGCGGACGGCTGGTGGCAGGACGCCTTCCTCTACGCCCGCGCCTACACGATCGCGGGCGGCGCGAACGAGGTGCTCAGGACGATTGTCGCCGAGCGGGCGCTGGGACTGCCGAGGGACAAGCGTTGACCACGGGCGAGATCGGCGTCGCGGTCGAACCGGAGGGTCGGCGGTACGGCATGCCGTGGCGCGGAGCGGACGCCGCGCGGGCGGCCGAGCAGGCCGGCATGACGGCGTTCTGCAGCGGCGAGTTCGTGGACCACGAGGCCTACGCGACGCTGACCGAGATGGTGCTCGGCACCGAGCGGGCGCTGGTCGGCCCGGCCATCGCGTACGCGTTCGCGCGCACGCCGTATGCCCATGCGGCGGGGATCCGCAGCGCGTGGGCGCATGCAGCCGGGCGGGTGTTCCTCGGTCTCGGCTCGGGGGCCTACCGCATCAACCGGGACTGGTTCGGCGTGGAGGCCGACCGCCCGGTGGCGCGGATGGCGGACCTGGTCGGGGCGATCCGGGCGTGGCTGCACGCCGAGAACGGCCAGCCGGTGACCTACGACGGCGAGTTCTACCGGGTCAACGCGTCGGTCGGCGCCCCCGTCCTCGGCCGGATCGACGCCCCGATCCTGCTCGCCGGGTTCAACCGGCTGATGGCGGCGACCGCCGCGCGGGTGGCCGACGGGGTCGTCGGGCACGGGCTGTTCACCCGTACCTGGTGGGACGACGTGGTGCGGCCGGCGATGGCGCGGGGCGCGGCCGACGCCGCACGGGACACTCCGGCCCTCGAACACGGCTGGGTGATCACCGCGATCGACGACGACGATCCCGGGCGCGCGGTCACCGACGCCCGGCGCATGATCGCGTTCTACCTCACCGTCAAGACCTACGACCCCTACGTCGCCCATCACGGCTGGACCCGGCAGGTCGAGGCGATCCGCGAGGCGTTCGCGCGCCGCGACAGCGACGCCATGGCCGCGGCGGTCACGGACGACATGGTCGAGCAGATCGCGATCTGTGGCACCACGTCCGACGGTCGCGCGGCACTCGCCCGTCGCGGTGACTCGCTGCCACGCGACGTCGCCTACCTCGCGCCACCGTCGTACCTGGTCAGCGGGCGTCGCGGCCGGCGCTACGCACTCGCGAGCCTCGGCCTGCTCGACGGCGCCACGAGCCCCCCCGAGCCCTCGCCGCTCGAGCCCTCGCCGCTCGAGTCGTCGGCGGTCGCATCGTCGGCGGTCGCATCGTCGGCGGCACAGCGGTGAGTGCGCACCCGCGGGTGTCGGTCAGCGGGCTGTGCTTCCCGGAGCTGTCCGCGCTCGACACCCTGGAGGCCGTCGCGGCGCTCGGGGTCACGAACGCCTCGCTGACCGGGGCGAAGGTGCGCGCCGCCGGCGCCGAGGCCGTCGCCGCGGCGAGCCGGCGGCACGGCGTGCGCGTGGTGACCACGACGGCGGCGCTGGGCCTTGATCTGCGGCCCGGCGCCGACGCCGTCGCGGCACAGCTGCGCGAGGCGCGGGTGGACGTCGACAACGCCGCCGCCGTCGGGGCGGGCACGGTGTACGGGCTCACCGGCCCCCGTCCGGGCGCGGACTGGGACGCGGGGCCGCGGCCTACGCCGACGCCGTCACCGAGCTCGTCGACCACGCCGCCGGGCGCGGGGTGACCCTCGCGGTCGAGCCGGCGAACTGGCTCTACGCCGACCTCACCTTCGTCCACTCGTTCCACGACGCGCTGCGGCTCGCCCGCCGGGCCGGGCTGGGCGTGTGCCTCGACCTGTTCCACGTCTGGACCGAAGGCGGACTGCGGGCGGAGATCGCCGCCAACGCCGACGCCGTCGTGCACGTGCAGCTCAGCGACATGGTCCTCGGCGACCGGACGCTGCCATGCCGGGCCGTGCCCGGCGACGGCGACGTACCCCTGGCGAGCCTCGTGGGCTGGCTGCTCGAGGCCGGCTACCAGGGCGTCTTCGACTGCGAGCTGAGCGGGCCGCGGATCGACGCGCTCGGGACCCGGACGGCGGCGGCCCGCTCGGCAGCCTGGCTGACGGGCCTGCTCGCCGACCTCGGCGCCTGACAAGCCCAGCGCCTGACAAGCCCACCGTTCATCGAGGAGAGGTACAGCCATGGCCCAGGCCGTGATCGTCAGTGCGGTGCGCACGCCCATCGCGACGTCGTTCAAGGGGACGCTGCGGGACACCTCGGCCGAGGAGCTGGCCACGGCGGTCGTCCGGGCCGCGGTGGACCGCTCGGGGCTGGCGCCCGAGGACGTCGACGACGTCATCCTCGCCGAGGAGCTGGCCGGCGGCGGCGACATCGCCAGGTACGCCGCCTTCGCGGCCGGGCTGACGGCGGCGCCGGGCCAGGCCGTCAACCGCCACTGCGCGGCGAGCCTCGCGGCGGTGGGCAACGCGGCGGCGACGATCCGGGCCGGGATGGACCGCGCGGTCGTCGCCGGCGGCACCCACTCCTCGTCGATGAACCCCAGGCTGTCGTGGCGGGTGCCCGGGTCGGACGAGCCGCGCGCCGGGTTCAACCCCACGTTCCCCTACTACGAGGGCGCCACCGACGACGTGACCCTCGCCGTCGGCTGGAACACCGCGCAGGAGGTGGGCATCACCCGGGCGGAGATGGACGCCTGGGCCAAGCGCTCCCACGACCGGGCGATCGCCGCGATCGACGCCGGAGTCTTCGACGACGAGATCGTCCCGATCGACGTCGTCGTGGCGGGGGAGAAGGTCCGCTTCGCCGTCGACGAGCACCCGCGCCGGACGTCCACGCTGGAGAAGCTGGCCACGCTGAAGCCGCTGCACCCCGAGATCGAGGGCTTCGGCATCACCGCGGGGAACGCGAGCGGCGTGAACGACGCCGCCGCGGCCCTGATGCTGGTCACCGACGACCTCGCCCGGGATCGGGGCCTCACCCCGCTGGCCCGGGTGCGGGCGTGGGCGGCACTCGGCGTGGCCCCGCACCGCACCGGGATGGCCGGGGTGGAGGTCATCCCGCGGGTGCTGGAGCGGGCCGGGATCGGGGTGGCCGACGTCGACGCCTGGGAGATCAACGAGGCCTTCGCGTCGGTCCCGATCGCCGCCTGCCGCCTCCTGGGAATCCCGGACGACCTGGTCAACCAGTACGGCAGTGGCTGCAGTCTCGGGCATCCGGTCGCGGCCTCCGGAGCGCGGATGCTGACCACCCTGACCCACCACCTGCGCCGGCGCGGCGGCGGGATCGCCGTGGCGGCGATGTGCGCCGCGGGCGGCCAGGGCGGCGCAGTGGTCATCGAGGCGCCGTGAGGGTCGGGATGCCGCTGAAGTACTCCGGCGGCTTCACCGAGACCGTCGCGGACCTTCGCGACTTCGAGGCGGCCGGGCTCGACCTGGTCATGCTCCCGGAGGCCTACAGCTTCGACTCGGTGAGCCAGCTGGGCTACCTGGCGGCCCGGACCTCGACGGTGCTGCTGGCCACGAGCATTCTGAACATCTACTCGCGCACCCCGGCCCTGCTGGCCATGACGGCGGCCGGGCTGGACTACGTGTCCGACGGCCGCTTCGTGCTCGGCCTGGGCGCGTCGGGGCCGCAGGTGATTGAGGGGTTCCACGGCGTGCGCTACGACGCCCCGCTCGGGCGCACCCGCGAGGTCGTCGAGATCTGCCGGGCGGTCTGGCGGCGCGAGCGGCTCAGCTACGAGGGCCGGCACTACCACCTGCCGCTGGATGCCGCGCACGGCGGCAGCGGCCTGGGGAAGCCGCTGAAGCTGATCAACCACCCGGTCCGGTCCGCGGTGCCGATCGTGCTCGCCGCGCTGGGACCCCGCAACGTCGAGCTGGCCGCCGAGATCGGTGACGGGTGGGAGCCGATCTTCTACCTCCCCGAGGCGGCGCCGGCCGCCTTCGGTGAGCCGCTGGGCCCGCTCGACATCGTGGTGCCCACCCAGCTGCTGATCAGCGACGACGCCGACGAGATCGAGGCCGCGGTCCAGGCCGTGCGCGAGCACCTCGCGCTCTACGTCGGCGGCATGGGCGCCCGGGGCCGGAACTTCTACAACGAGCTCGCCGGCCGCTACGGGTTCGCGGCGGCGGCCGCCGAGGTGCAGGACCACTACCTCGCCGGGCGCAAGGCGCAGGCCGCTGCCGCGGTGCCGGAGCGGCTGGTGCGCGGTGTCTCGCTGATCGGACCGCCCGGGTATGTGCGGGAGCGGGTGGCGGCGTTCGCCGAGAGCGGGGTGACGACGCTGAACGGGCTGCCGCTGGCCGGCACCCACCGCCGGCGGCTCGCCGACGTCGAGCGGCTCAAGGAGTACGTGTCGTCGACGCTTCCCGGAACTTATCGTGATAGGTATAATGAGCTAACTAATTGATGGCTATTGCGTGGGGTGAATGATGTCGACGGTTCTCCTCGGTGACGAGGAACGCGCCTTGCGCGACTCGGTCCGGTCGTTCCTCGACAAGGTGGTCGCGCCGGAGGTCGGGGAGCACGAGCGGGCGCGCACCTTCCCGTGGGAGCTACTGCCGCAGCTCTACGACTTCGGCTACGTCCGCGGCGGGGTGCCCGAGCCGCTCGGCGGCGACGAGCTGCCGATGATGATGCAGGCGATCCTCATGGAGGAGGCCGGCCGCTGCTGGGGTTCACTGCGCACCACCGTGAACGTCCAGGGCATGGTGGCCCGGACGCTGGCCGCCGCGGCCAGCGAGGACCAGCGGGCGCGGTTCCTGCAGCCGCTGCTGGCCGGGAGCCGCTTCGGCTGGTTCGGGCTCACCGAGCCCGGCGCCGGGTCCGACGCCGGGGCGCTGCGCACGACCGCGCGCGCCAGCAGCGACGGCTATGTGGTCAACGGCAGCAAGCTCTACATCACCAACGCGCTGGGCTGCGACTTCGGCATCCTGTTCGCCCGGGTGATCGACCACGACGGGACCGATCACGGGGTGAGCGCGCTGCTGGTCGACGCCGCCGAGTCCGAGTTCGGCGTGCACGACATCCCGCACATGCCGTTGCGCTCGACGACCAGCTGCGAGCTGTCCTTCCACGACACCTTCGTTCCCGCGGCCAACGTGCTCGGCACGCTGGGCGGCGGGCTGTCGCTGGGCATGAAGGCGGTGAACGCGGGCCGGCTGAACATGGCGATGGGCGCGGTCGGCCTGTCCCAGGCCTGCCTCGAGGCGTCGATCGCGTTCTGCCGGCAACGGGAGCAGTTCGGCAAGCCGATCGCCGCCTTCCAGCTCATCCAGCAGATGGTGGTGGAGATCGCCACGCTCACCGAGACCTCACGGCTGCTGGGGTACAACGCCGCGCGGGCCATCGACGCCGGCGAGCCGGGTCGCTACGAGTGCTCGATGGCGAAGTACTACTGCGGGGAGTCGGCGGGCCGGGCGGCCACGCTGGCCCTGCAGGTGCACGGCGGCGCCGGGCTGATGGAGGAGTCGCCGGTGGAGCGCTACTTCCGCGACGCGCGCGAGGCGACGATCCCGGAGGGCACCAGCCAGATCCAGATCCTGCACCTGGGCAAGGCGCTGCTCGGTCACTCAGCCCTGCGGTGAGCGGACCTCGTCGAGGTCGTGGACCTCGTCGGTCTGACCGGCCGGGCCGGTGGCGGCGGTGACCGCCGCGAAGGGGCGGCCGATCCGGTCGCAGGCCAGCCGCAGCCGGGCGCCGATGTCCGCGGTCAGCTCGTCGGTGAAACGGCTGGTGAAGCCGACGGCCGCCGCGACCAGTGACACCGAGCCGTCGGTGTCGAACACCGGTGCCGCCACCGTGCTCACGCCGAGGGCGAAGCCCTGGTGATCGACCGCCCAGCCGCGCTCGCGGACGGCGTCGAGCTCGCGGGCGAACTCGGCCAGGTCGGTGGTGCTGCGTTCGGTGAACCGGACCAGCCCGCCGGCCAGCGCCTCGGCCGCGGTCGCCGGCGGGTCGAACGCGAGGAACGCGCGCCCGAACGAACCGCCCTGGATCGGCAGCCGCGCGCCCGGCTCGACGGTGATGTGCACCCCGTGGTCACGTTCGAACCGGTCGATGATGGACACCTCGCCGGTGCCGATCCGGCGGTAGAGCACGACCGTGGCCTCGAACTGGGCGACCAGCCCGGCCAGGTCGCGCCGGGCCACCGCGACCAGGTCGAACTGCCGGCTGGCGGCGTTGCCGAGCTCCACGAGCGCCGGGCCGAGGGAGTAGGTGCGGGCGCGCTGGTCGTAGCGGACCGCGTCGAGCTCGACAAGCGAACGCAGGATGTAGAAGGCCGTGCTCTTGTTGAGCCGGGTGGCCGCCACGATCTCGGTCAGCGGCGCCGGCCCGGACCGGGTCAGCGACAGCAGCACACCGAAGGCCCGCTCGATCGCCGGCACCCGCGAGGCGGGGGCGTGGAGTTCGTGGCCGGTCCGGCTGACTCGGTCCGGCATTCGTCCTCCTCGAAGGTGCGGTCTTGACGGCGTGCGGCGCACCTGGTGATGCTAATGCCAGAACGATGTTCTCTATAGAGAACCTGAGTAAGGAGCCTCCGCTGCCAGCATCAGCCCCCTCGGACGACGTCCTGGTGCGCCGTGAGGACGGGGTCCTCACGATCACGATCAACCGTCCCGACCAGCGCAACGCCGTGAACGGCGAGGTCTCCCGCGGCATCGCGGCCGCGCTCGACCTGCTCGACTCGACTCCCGAGCTGCAGGTCGCGGTGCTGCACGGCGCCGGCCCGAGCTTCTGCGCGGGCATGGACCTCAAGGCGTTCGCCGCCGGGGAGAAGACCTCGGACCCGGTGCGAGGCTTCGCCGGGCTGGTCGAACGGCCGCCCGCGAAGCCGTTGATCGCGGCGGTCGAGGGGTGGGCGTTGGGCGGCGGTTTCGAGATCGTCCTCGCGTGCGACCTGGTGGTGGCGGGCCGCGGGGCGCGGTTCGGGCTGCCGGAGGTCCGTCGCGGCCTGGCCGCGCGCGGCGGCGGTGCCTTCCGCCTGCCGCGCCGGCTGCCGCACATGCTCGCCATGGAACTGCTCCTCACCGGCGCCCCGCTCGAGGCCGAGCGCGCGGCTCACTTCGGCCTGGTGAACCGGCTGGTCGACGACGGCGGGGCGCTGGACGCCGCCCTGGCGCTCGCGGGCGTGGTCGCCGAGAGCGCGCCGATGTCGGTGCGGGCGTCCAAGCAGGTCGCGGTGGACTCCGCCGACTGGCCGGTCAGCGAGGGTTTCGACCAGCAGCGGGCGCTGTTCGAACCGGTGTTCGCCTCCAGCGACGCGGCCGAGGGCGTGGCCGCCTTCCGGGAGCGGCGCGCTCCGGTCTGGCGCGACGCATGACGCAGGCGCTGGGCGACGTCACGGTCGTGTGCCTCAGCGCGCTCGGGCCGGTCCCGTTCGCGACCATGCTGCTCGCCGACCTGGGCGCCCGGGTGATCCGGATCGACCGGGCCGACCGGCCCGGTGGCGTCACCGGCCTGCGGCTCGAGGACGATCCCCGTACCCGGGGGCAGCGCGGCATCGGGGTCGACGTCCGGCATCCGTCGGGCCGGTCCGTGGTGCTGCGGCTGGTCGAGACGGCGGACGTGTTCCTGGAGGGAATGCGCCCCGGTGTCGCCGAGCGGCTCGGGCTCGGCCCGGCCGAGCTGCTGGCCGTCAACCCCCGCCTGGTGTACGGGCGGGCGACGGGGTGGGGGCAGTCGGGCCCGCGCGCTCAACAGGCCGGGCACGACATCAATTACGCCGGGCTCGCCGGCGGCCTGTACCCGACCGGACCGGCCGAGCTGCCGCCGCTGCCGCCGCTCAATCTGCTGGCCGACTTCGCCGGCGGCGGTTCCTACCTCGCCCTCGGCGTGCTCGCGGCCCTGCACCACCGCACGGGGACCGGACGCGGCCAGGTGGTCGACGCGGCCATGGTCGACGGCGTCGCCAACCTCACGGCGATGATGCACGGGATGCTCGCGGCCGGCCTGTGGAGCGATCGCCGCGGCGACAACCTGCTCGACGGCGGCGCCCCGTTCTACCGCACCTACCGCACCGCCGACGACGGCTTCGTCGCCGTGGGCGCGCTGGAGCCGCAGTTCTACCGGCTGCTGCTGGAGAACCTCGGGCTCGACCCCGCGCGGTGGCCGCAGCACGACCGGTCGACCTGGCCCGAGCAGGAGCGCGTCCTGGGGGATCTGTTCGCCGCGCGCACCCGGGACGAGTGGACGAAGCTGTTCGACGGCGTCGACGCCTGTGTGACGCCCGTGCTGAGCCTGGCGGAGGCGGCGGCCTCGGCCGAGCTGCGCGAGCGCGCGACCTTCGTCGAGTGGGACGGCGTCGCGCAGCCGGCGCCGGCACCCCGGCTGTCGGCGTCCCCGGCCGTCGAACGTCCCCGGTCGGGCTGGTGCAGCCATTCGGCCGAGATTCTGACCGAGCTCGGGCTGACCGAGACGGAGCGGGCGGCGCTGCGCGACGCGGGTGTGATCGCTTAGAGCTCCGGCGGCGGTGGCGCCGCCCGCGACCGTTCCAGCCGCGGACCCGCCGGCCGCCGCACGACGACGATCGAAGGAGATCCATGCCCGACGAGACGCTGGTCAACGAGACGCCGGCCAAGGAGCACGCTGGCAAGGTCGCGCTGATAACAGGGGGCGGCCGCGGCTTCGGCAAGGCGTTCGGCGCCGCGCTGACCGAGCGCGGGGCGCACGTCGTGCTGGCCGACATCGACGGTGACGTCGCCTCGGCCGCCGCGGCCGAGCTCACCGCGCTCGGCGGCAGCGCGACCGGGGTCACCTGCGACGTGACGGACGAGGCCCGCGTCGGTGAGGTGGTGGCCGACATCGTCCGCGCGCACGGCGGGCTCGACATTCTGGTCAACAACGCGGGGCTGCACTCGGCCGCCTTCAACAAGCCGACCGCCGAGCTCGGCGCCGGCCAGATCCGCCGGCTGTTCGAGGTCAACGTGATGGGTGTCGTCATATGCACGTTGGCCGCGAAGGACGCTATGAGCGGGCGGGCGGGCGCCGCCGTCGTCAACATCTCCTCCTCGGCGGCCTACGCCAACCGGACCGCCTACGGCGTCTCCAAGCTGGCGGTGCGCGGCTTCACCGCGCAGTTCGCCCGCGAGCTGGCCGCGGTCGGCGTCCGGGTCAACGCGATCGCCCCCGGGCTGATCCTCACCGACACCGTGCGGGCCGAGCTGCCCGCGACCGAGGTCGCGCGCGTCCTCGCGCAGCAGGTCCTGGCGCGCGAGGGCGAGGAGCGGGACGTGGTGAACGCGCTGCTCTACCTGGTCTCGGACGCAGCCGCCTTCATCACCGGGGAGACGCTGCGGGTCACCGGTGGGTTCGCGCTCTCGGTCTAGCCCGACCCGAGCTGAGGAAATGAGACACGCATGGCAGATCACCAGGCCGGCACGGCTCACCCGGCTGACGTCGCCCGCCAGGCCGACGTCGCTCACCCGGCCGAACCAGCCCTGACCGCCGACCTGGCGAGGCGGCTGGCGGACCGGCTGCCGCAGTGGCGTGGCGAGTCGCGGGTCGGCGAGGTCCGCCCGCTGACCGGCGGCACGTCGAGTCTGACGTTCCTCGTCGACGTGGCCGGCGTGCCGGCGGCGGAGTCCCCGATCGTGGTCAAGCTCGCGCCGCCCGGCCTGGCGCCGGTCCGCAACCGCGACGTCCTGCGGCAGGCTCGCGTGCAGGCGGCGCTGCAGGGCGGGCGGCGGCAGCTGGCGCCCGACGTCCTGTTCTCCGATCCCGGATCGCCGCCCGGGATCCCGCCGTACATGGCGATGAACCTGGTTCCCGGGGAGTGCGTCGAGCCGGTGCTCAGGTCGGTCGCGGACCGGCCCGCCCCCGAGCTGGTGCGCGCCCGTTTTCTCGACGCGGCCGGCGTCCTGGCCGACCTGCACGACGTCACTCCCGCGGCGGTCGGCCTCGCCGACGAGCCGGTGGTGGACCTGGCGGCGGAGATCGGTCGCTGGCGCCGTGCCTTCGAGACCCTCCCCGACGGGATGCGCGGCGACTACGAACGTGCCGCCGGCGCGCTGGTGTCGACGATCCCCGTGGCGCTGCCGGCCGTGATCAACCACGGCGACTACCGGCTGGGTAACACGCTGTGCGACGGTGCCCGGCTCGCGGCGGTCATCGACTGGGAGATCTGGACCGTCGGCGACCCGCGGGTGGACCTCGCCTGGCTGACGTTCTTCACCGACGATGCCGGGCACCCCGCGGCTGAACCGGGGCCGCCGGCCGGCACACCCACGCCCGACGAGGTCATCCGGGCCTACGAGCGCCGGCGCGGGGTGCCGATCGCCGACCTGGACTGGTTCCACGCCCTCACGCGCTACAAGGAGGCGGCGGCGACCGGGCTGCTGCTGAAGCGGGCGGCCAAGTCCGGCCGGGAGGTGAACGGCGCGCTGGCCCGGATGGTGACCGCGCTGCCGGGACTGGTCCAGGAGACGCTGAAGATCGTTGGGGATTGACCCCACGGCAGACGATCCGAGGTCTGTGGACGCTGGCGCCCGCCGACCGCTGTGGCGAACGGGAGAATTCTGTGGACGACGATGTCATGGGGAGCACGCCCCGCCCGCCCGACGGTGACTGGCTCGGCACGCCGTACCTGAGACTTGAGCGGCACGAGCCGTTCGGGCACCTGGTCGTCGACCGGCCCGAGGCCCGCAACGCGCTCACTCCCGCGATGTACTTCGGCGTGCGCTACGCCGTCCGGCGGGTCGACGCGGACCCGGCCCTCGCCGGCCTGCTGATCACCGGGGTCGGCGACGTGTTCATCCCCGGCGGCGATCTGGGCAAGAACGCCGGCGACCACTGGCTGCACCTCGGCGGGGTTCCCGGGGCCATCGACGTACTTCCCTTCGATGTCCTGCGGCAGAGCGTCAAGCCGGTGGTGGCGGCGGTGAACGGGATCTGCCAGGGCGGCGGCCTCATCATCGCGCTGTGCTCGGACATCGCGGTGGTGAGCGAGCGGGCGACCTTCCGGGTGCCGGAGCTGCTCCGCGGGATCTCGGACACCTACTTCGCCTCGATGCTGGCACGCCTCGTCGGGCCGGTGCGCACGCGCGACCTGATGCTCACCGGTCGCACCCTCACAGCCCAGGAGGCGGTCGAATGGGGCCTGGTGAGTCGGGTCGTCCCCCATGACGAACTCCTCGACGCGGCCGCTGCGGTGCTCGCCCAGTGCTGCCAGACCGCCCCCGGCGCCCGCCGCGATGTCAAGCGCGTGCTGGACCAGTACGGCGGGCTGCACGACCGCATCGCGTTCTTCGACAGCCTGCACCGGGACGAGTCGCGCGAGGGCTTCTCCGCCTTCATCGAGAAGCGTTCGCCCAACTGGGTACCCGAGGCGCTGCGCCGCGACGCCCGCGCCTGACCAGGGACGGCGAGGGACGGCGAGGGACGGCGGCGGAGGGCGGTCGTGCCGGTACCGGTCGCTTGCTGGCGGCTGCGATCTAATATAACTTAGTTATACAATAACGGATCGGTCCGGCGGGTGTGGTGTCCCGGCTCGGCTTCGGCCACGTACGGAGGTTCGATCATCAAGCGACCCGCTGAGAACCCAGGCAGGATCCGAGCCCGAGCCGCCTGCGGGCCCCGCCGCGCGGGCCGGGAGACGCGGTGAGGGCCGCCCGCGTCGAGGCGTACGGCGGTCCGGCCGACGTCGTCATCCGCGACGTACCCGCTCCGGAGGCGACGCCGGGCCACGTCGTCGTCGATGTGGCCGCGGCCGCGCTGAATTTCCCCGACCTGCTGTTGATCGCGGACCGCTACCAGGTGTCGGCGCCGCTGCCCTTCACTCCCGGGTCCGAGTTCGCCGGCCGGGTGGCGGCGGTCGGTGACGGGGTCACCGGTCTCGCCGTCGGTGACCCTGTCCATGGCTCGGTCTTCTCCGGCGCGATGGCCGAGCAGGTGCTGGCGCCCACGACCGCGGTCTCGCCGATCCCGGCCGGGCTGTCGATGGTCGAGGCTGCGGCGTTCCGGGTGACGTACCTGACGGCGTACCACTGCCTGGTCACGATCGGAGAGCTGGCGCCGGACCAGTGGGTCGTCGTCCTGGGGGCCGCCGGAGGCGTCGGCTCCGCGGCGGTCGACATCGCTGTCAGGCTCGGTGCGCGCGTCATCGCCGCGGCCTCGTCACCCGAGCGGCTGGCGGTCTGCAAGGAGCTCGGTGCCGAAACGTGCATCGACTACACGACGGAAGACCTCAAGCTCCGGATCAAGGAGATCACGGGCGGCGGCGCCGACCTCGTCGTCGACCCGGTCGGCGACCGGTGGGCCGAGCCGGCGCTGCGCGCGATCCGCTGGGGTGGCCGCTTCGTCGTCGTGGGCTTCGCAGGCGGTGAGATCCCGCGGATCCCGCTGAACCTCGTGCTGCTGAAGAACATCACGGTGCGCGGGATCGAGCTGCGTACATGGTCCGTGCGGCTGCCTGAGGAGACGGCGCGGGCGCGCGAGGGGCTGGCGACACTGGTGGCGCAGGGGATGCGGCCGCTCGTGTCCGAGGTACACGACCTCGACGACGTGGCCGTCGCCCTGCAGCGCGTCGCCGACCGGGCGCCGACCGCCAAAGTCGTCATCCGCGTCGCGGACTGACGGCGCCGCCCGCACCGCGAGAACTGCAACCGCGACAGCTTCGATCGCGAGAACTGCGACCGCGAGAACTTGGGCCGCGAGAACTTGGGCCGCGAGAACGAGGAGACGGCATGGCAGACTCGGTGCTGGTCGAGCGGCATGACGCCGTCCTGGTCATCACGATCAACCGCCCGGAGGCCAGGAACGCGCTCGACGCCGAGGCCGCGCGCGGCATCGCGGCGGCAGCGGACGAGTTGGACGGCGACCCGCAGCTGCGGGTCGGTGTGCTGACCGGGGCCGGCGGCTCGTTCTGTGCCGGCATGGATCTGAAGGCCTTCCTGCGCGGTGAGACCCCCAACATCAAGGGCCGCGGTTTCGGCGGCATCACCGTCACGCCACCGCGCAAGCCGCTGATCGCCGCGGTGGAGGGCTGGGCGCTGGCCGGCGGCTTCGAGCTGCTGCTGGCGTGCGACCTGGTCGTGGCCGCGGCGACGAGCAGGTTCGGCGTGCCGGAGGTCAAGCGCGCGCTGGTGGCCGGCGGCGGCGCGGCGATGCTGCTGCCGCGCCGGATCGCCTTCTCGGTCGCGCTGGAGCTCCTGCTGACCGGTGAGCCCGTGACGGCGGAGCGGGCGGCAGCGCTGGGGCTGGTCAACCGGGTCGTGCCGGAGGGTGGCGCGCTGGCCGGGGCGCTCGAACTCGCGGCCAAGATCGCCGCCAACGGGCCGTTGGCCGTGGCGACGACCAAGCAGATCGCCCGGGCGCAGGCCGACTGGACGGCCGAGGAGGGCTGGCAGCGGCAGGCCGAGCTGTGCGCCCCGGTCTTCGCCTCCGAGGATGCCCGCGAGGGCGCGACCGCCTTCGCCGAGAAGCGCCCCCCGGTGTGGCTCGGCCGGTGACGGCGCGCTCCGTCGGGTGACCCGCGGTGCCGCGCCGCTCGAGGCCGGCCACCGGGCCGGCACCGAGCGACACCGGGCAGGGGCACCACAGGAACGCCATCCCTACGAGAAGCGGGAGCCGTTATGGCCGACGTCAGCCAGACCCGTCGGTCCGAGACCGACGGGATCCTGACGCTCACCTTCACACGCGACGAGAAGCTCAACGCCGTCAGCCCCGAGATGATCGAGGCGCTGCGCCAGGCCGCGACCGATCTGGGCGAGCGCGACGACCTCAAGGTGCTCGTGATCGCGGCGGAAGGCCGCTACTTCACGGCCGGCATCGACATCCGCCAGAGCGGCGCCGGTGGCAAGCGCGGGTACGCCGCGGACGGCAGCTTCAGCCCGCGGCGGCTGCGCCGTGAGTACCGG
Source organism: Parafrankia sp. EAN1pec (assembly GCF_000018005.1). Taxonomy (GTDB): domain Bacteria; phylum Actinomycetota; class Actinomycetes; order Frankiales; family Frankiaceae; genus Parafrankia; species Parafrankia soli. Next base: position 5,449,445 of record NC_009921.1, on the reverse strand, counting down.
CGGCTGCACCTGGTCTTCGACGAGCTGGAGGCGGTCGAGAAGCCCGTCGTGCTGGCCGCGCACGCGCCGTGCCTGGGCGTCGGCCTCGAACTGGCCGCGTCCTGCGACTTCCGGCTGGCGTCCACCGCCGCGGTGTTCTCCCTGCCCGAACTGCCCGCGCTCGCCGTCATCCCGGGCTCCGGGGGCATCAGCCGAGTGACCAGGCTGGTCGGCCCGCACTGGGGCAAGTGGCTCGCGTTCGGGGAGGAGGTCGACGCCCACCACGCCCGGGACATCGGGCTCGTGCACGCCGTCTACCCGGCCGAGGAGTTCTCCGAGCGGGTGAGCGCCTTCGCCCGCAAGCTGGCCCGGCTGCCCTCGGAGGCGGCGGGCGTGGCGAAGGCGGCCGTCGACATCGCCGCGAGCGTCGACCGGCAGACGGCGCGCGACTTCGACCGCTTCGCCAACACCATCCTGTTGACGTCGGACGAGCACCGGGCGCTGACCCGGGCCTTCGAGACGCGCAAGAAGTCCGCTGAGTAGATCTGACGTCCAGTGGCTCTGGCGTCGAGCAGATCTTCGGCGTCGAGGGGACCTGATGCCTAGGGGTGCTGACGCTGCCTGCGTCAGCACCCCTCGGTGTCGCCTGTGCGTTCCAGGTCAGCTGGCCTGGCCCAGGTAGGCGCGCTCGATCCGGCTCTCGTCGGCCGCGAGCTCCTTGGCGTCCCCCCGGAGCACGACGTCGCCGTGCGAGAGGACGATCGCCGTGTCGGAGACGCCGAGGGCGAGCGCCACGTGCTGCTCCACGAGGATGCAGGCGACGCCGGACTCGTCCGCGACCCACCGGATGACCGGCAGGAGAGACTCGACGATCACCGGTGCGAGGCCCATGCTGAGCTCGTCGATGAGAAGTACCTTCGGGTCCTGCATCAGCGCCCGGCCGATCGCCAGCATCTGCTGCTCGCCGCCGGAGAGGTTCCCGGCCGCCACCTTCATCCGGGGCCGCAGGCCGGGGAAGTGGTCGAGAACCTGGTCGACCGTCGTGCCGCCGCGACGGGCGGCCAGCTTCAGGTTCTCGTGGGTGGTGAGGCTCTTGAACAGCGAGCGGTCGTCCGGCACGAGCACCAGCCCCGCGCTCACCGCGGAGCGTGCCGAGCCGGGCTTCACCGCCACCCCGCCGATCTCGACGTGCCCCGCCAGCGGCGGCAGCAGGCCGGCGATCGTCATCAGCAGGGTGGTCTTGCCCGCCCCGTTCGGTCCGATCAGCGCGAGCACCTCACCGGCCCTCAGGGTGAGGTCGGCGCCGCGCACGACCGGCCGGCCGGCCGTGTAGCCGGCGTCCATCCCGGCGCACTGCAATGCGGCGGTCATCGCACCTCCTCCGCATGCACGCGCTCTGCGTGCCCGTGCTCCGCGTGCCCGTGCGTCGTGCCCAGGTAGGCGCGGGTGACCTCCGGGTTGCGCTGGATCTCTGCCGGTGTGCCGACCACGATTACCTCCCCGAGGTTGAGCACCACGATCCGGTCGCACACGTCCAGGACGAGGCCCATGTCGTGGTCGACCATGACGATGGTGATGCCGGCGTCGCGGATGGCCCGCAGCCGCTCGCCCAGCCAGCGGCTCTCGGTCGTGTCCAGCCCGGCGGCCGGCTCGTCCAGCAGGACGATCGCCGGACGCCCGGCCAGCGCGCGGGCGACGGAGACCAGCTGACGCTGCCCGACGGACAGCTCCCGCACCGGGGCTTCGGACACCGCCTCGAGATGCAGGATGGTGAACAACCGGTCGATGTCCACGGGCGACGGCGTGGCGCGGTCGCCCGACGAGCGGACCGCCATCGTGCCCGTCTGGACGTTCTCCCGGACGCTGAGATCGTCGTACAGCTCGATGCCCTGGAAGGTCCGGCCGAGGCCGCGCCGACTCCGCTGATGGGGTTTGAGCCCGTCGAGCCTGCGGCCGAGGAACTCGATCGACCCGGTCGCGTCGGCATAGCCGCTTATCGCGTCGATCAGGGTCGTCTTGCCGGCGCCGTTCGGGCCGATGAGGCCGACGATCTCGCCGCGGTCGACGTCGAAGCTCACGTCCTGGTTCGCGACGACGGCGCCGTAGCGCACGCCGACGCCGCTGACCCGCAGCAGCGGGCCCGCCGTGACCTCGTGGGTGTCGTGGGGTACCGCCAGCTCGGAGGCTGTGGTTGCCGCGACCGCGTCCCTGGCCGGTGCGTTTCCGGCCGGCCGGGCGAGGGAGGCCGGCGATCGGCGTCCGAGCCTGGTGCGCAGCGCGCCCAGATGTTCGTGCACCGGCCCGACGATGCCCTCCGGGTTGAGGATGACGGTGAGCACCAACAGGACGCCGCTGACGGTCGTGTAGTAGTCGCCCAGGGCCACCGTGTCACGGTGGAGGAGGAAGGCCGCCAGGGTCAGCACCCCGACCACACCGGACAGCGCCGGGATCAGCTTCGGTCGGATCTCGGCGACGATCGCGAGGACGGGCAGCCCGACCAGCAGGACGTAGACGCCCAGCGGCAGGCCCTTGTCGACCAGGGTGAAGATGATGCCGCCCGCGCCGATGAGCCCGGCGTTGATGCCGCCGGACACCGACGTGACGCCGGCCAGGTACGCGGTGGCGAACAGCGCGACGCAGCCCATCGCGGTGTACGAGCTGGAGTCCGCCACGGTCTGCTGGTAGGCCAGCATGGCGCCGCCCAGCCCGGCGAGGAACCCGCCGATGGCGAAGGCGACGAGCTTCACCTGCGACACGGAGATGCCCGAGGCGGCGGCCGATCGTTCGTTGGCGCGTACCGCCAGCATCGCCGCCCCCAGCCGGCTGCGGCGCAACAGCACCACGCCACCGGCCACCAGCAGCAGGACGACCAGGCAGAACAGGCCGAACGTGAGGCGTGGGTAGCCGGCGCCGGCGCCGATCCCGAGATTGACGCCGAAGATGCTCGCGTCGTCGATCGGCGAGCCGTTGAACCCGCCGTTGAGGTCCTTGTTGGTGAACCACAGCTTCTCGAGCACCACCGCCAGCGCGAGCGTGGTGACCGCCACCGGCAGGCCGCGGATCCGCAGCGCCGGCAGGCCGACCACCACCCCCACGATCGTCGCGAAGACGGCGGCGAGCAGCGGCGCGATCGGGAACGGCACGTGCAGCTGGTGCTGGATCCGGGTCAGCGCGAACGCGCCGACGCCGGCCAGGGTCAGCTGCGCCAGGGAGATCTGGCCGCTGAAGCCGGTGACGACCACCTGGGACAACGCGATGATCGCCAGGACGAGCGTGGTGATGATCGCTGCCCGGTGGGAACCGTGCGTCGCCGCCAGCGCGGCGAACCCGGCGGCGGCGATGACCACACCGGGCAGCACCATCGACTTCGGTCGCGGCGCCCGGCCGAGGGTCTGCTGCACGATCGAGCCGCGCGAGGGCAGGGTCTGCCCCCGGAAGACCAGGAAGATCAGGATGACGGCGAGCGGGACGAGCTCGGCGAGGCCGGACGACGGCAGCCAGCTCCTGGTCTGCAGGTTCGTGGCCTCCGACTGCAGCATGCCGATGACGAGCCCGGCCGAGACCGCCGTACCGATCCTGGTGAAGTTCCCGACGAGCGCCGTCGCCAGCGCCGGGACGATGAACAGGGTGTAGGACACCGGGGTGAGCGGAACGATGGGCGCGATGAGGATGCCGCCGACACCGGCGATCATGGTGCTCAGGGCCCAGTTGACCAGCGCGATGCGCTGCGGCGACAGCCCAGTGACCAGGGCGCCCTTCTCGGACTCGGCCGCCGCGCGGGTGGCCAGGCCGAACCGGGTGAGCCGGAACCACAGTGTCAGGGCGACCGCCATCACGATGATGATGCCGGCGAACCAGAGCCGGTCGCCGGGAACCCGCTGCCCGGCGACGGTGTAGATGCGCGTCGGCAGGATGGCCGCCACCGAGACCGCGGTCGTGCCCACCTGGACCGCGAGCAGCGCCTGCATGACGATCATCACGCCGATCGACGCGACGGCCTTCGCGGCGGTGGGTGCCGCCCGCATCGGACGGAAGACAGCCGCGTACAGCAGTGATCCCAGCGCCGCGGCGACCACCAGCGAGAGTGCGAACGCCGCCGGGAAGCCCATCCCGTCGATCCCGAGATCGACGGTCCCGGTTAAGCCGGGGATCGGGTTGAGCAGTTTCCCCTGCCGAAGGAAGGCATAGGTGTAGGCGGTGTAGAGGGCAACCGCACCGGTGGCGAAATTGACCACACCCGAGCTGCGGTAGGTGAGGACCAGGCCGAGCCCGAGCGCCGCGTAGACGGCGCCATTACCGAGGCCGAGGATCAGAAAGATGAGGTCGGTGCTACCCATGCCGGTGCGGCCGCCCTTCTAGATGAGGCCCGGACTCAGTTGTCGATGGTTTCGGGCTGCGTGCCCACGCCGTCCTTCACCGTCAGGACGATCTCTCCTGCGGAGCACACCGTGGTCAGGCCGGGAAGCTGCTTGCCGTCGCAGGTGAAGGTGACCCCTGCACCGGCCGGCAGCGGGACGTCCTTGGCCTGCGCGATGGCGGCGAGGATCGAGCTGCTGGTGACGGAGCCGGTCAGCTTGGCGGTGGCCCGGATCAGGCCGAGCATTCCCTGGTAGCCGACCGGCGTGTAGCCCGAGATCGACGCGTCGGGCGCGTACTTGGCCATCACGGTCCGGTAGAGCTGTGCCTCGGGATCGTCGGTCGCGATCGAGGAGACGCCGAAGACCTTGGCGCCCTCTAGCGCGCCGCCCACGGCATCGACCGTCGCCGGGTCGAGGCAGCCGGTGATGCCCAGCTTGGGAATGGTCGGGTCGACCACGCTGAGCGCCTTCAGCGCCGTCGTGCAGCCGGTGGAATTGAAGATCAGGATCGCGGCGTCCGGCTTGCCGGCGAGGCCACTGGTCACCTGGGGCGTCGCGTCCGCCGTGCCGGGCGTGACCGGTACGACGGTGAACTCGATCCCGGCCGCCTTGAACGCGGGGACGCCGATCTTGGCCGCCCCGCCTGTCGCGGCCGGCACGTCGGTCACGAAGGCGGCGACCTTCTTGTAGCCCTGCTCGGCCGAATACGTGGCCATAGCGGAAAGGGTGGCGGCGAAGCCGCCCGTCCACATGTAGGCGTTCTTGCTGGTGAACTCGCCGCTGCTCGCCCCGGCCACCGAGACGTACGGGATGCCGGCCTTGGTGATGATCGGCACGATGGACTCGCCGAAGCCAGTCGTGGTGACCACGACGGCCGCGACCTTGTCCTCGACCATCTGGTTCGCGCACTTGACCGACGAGGCGACGTCCTCGAGGATCCCGCAACGGTCGATCTCGATCGGGTGGCCGCCGATGCCCCCCAGATGGGCGTTGGCGTACTCGGCCGCCGCGACGGCGGCGTCGCCGATGTCGGGATCGGACAGCGCGGGACCGCCCTCGGTGTTGAGTAACCCGATCTTCACCGGGTCGCCGCTCGCCGCCTTGCCCGGGAAGTAGCTCGCGAGGGCGGAGGGAATGGCGGTGCTGGCGGTGGTCGGCGCGGAGCCGCCGCCGTCCGACCCGCTGTCGCTGCCGCAGGCCGCCGCACCGATCAGCGTTGCCGCGGCGATGGCCGCCACCGCCCCGCGGCGTGTCGCCCGGGTGGCGAGCCTGTGTTCCGTCTTGATCATGTGTCGTCCCGCTCGTGTAAGGCGGGCGGCCGTGCACCCGCGTCAGTGATCAGCCCGCCTGAAAAGCAAGCAGGTAGATGATTGAACTAGATTAGTAGGCCACCAGCTAGATTTTGTCAATGATCTAACTAGGTGAACTCTTGCTAGTGGTCACGTCTGTGACCCGCGCGTTCGGGTGCGATCGGCGCCTAGGCCGGGCGGCTCGGTGCGCTCCGGGACGCCCCGCTCCGCGGGTGGGCGCCCGGCGATGGGTGCGGTTCGGGTACGGCGTCGGGGTCAGTGCAGTCCGCCGTCGACCCGGATGAGTGATCCGGTGGTATAGCTCGAGGCCGGGGAGGCCAGGTAGAGCGCGGTGGTGGCGATCTCCTCCGGGTTGCCGGCGCGGCCGGCCGCGTTCTTCCACGTCCGCTTGCTCTCGTCGGGCCAGT